>NZ_JBGSLK010000114.1:0-7223 GCF_041740695.1 Haliscomenobacter sp.
GAAAAGTGAAAAGTGAAAAGTGAAAAGTGAAAAGTGAAAAGTGAAAAGTGAAAAGTGAAAAGTGAAAAGTGAAAAGTGAAAAGTGAAAAGTGAACTACAATATGCTTACTAGTTTGTGAAATGATAATATGGACGGTGGAAGACAAAAGGTGAACCAGCTTTTCACTTTTCGTTTTTCACTATTCACTTAATTCCCGTATTTTAGTCAGTGAAAACCCGCTGATCATGAAAGGATTATTCTACGCATTCATTTTCCTGAGTTCTACTACCTGGGCTTGGGGCCAACAAACCATCATGGGGGATGGTAAGGCCCCGTACCACATCTTCAGCATCTATTTTGGTGGTGGCTCCCATTTCATTGACAAAGAACAGATCGATGCCTTGTACAAATGGCTGGACGAGATTCCCGATGTAGATAGCCACGATGTGAGCATCCATGGCCATACCGACAACATTGGCGGGGCCGAATACAACCAATGGCTTTCCCAAATGCGCTCAGACAATACCTTGAATTTACTGCTGGAAAGGGGGCTGCGAAGTGAAATGATCTCCATCCAGGATTTTGGCCAATTTAACCCACTTTTTGACAACTCGACCTGGGAGGGCAGGCGAAAAAATCGCAGGGTGGATGTGATTGTGTGGCCGCCAATACAGTAAGGGTTGAGAAAGTTGAGGGAGGTTGAGAAGGTTTAGGCTCCGCAAGCGATTTAGACATCGACATGGTCAAAATCGCTCGCGGTAGCCTTAACCTTCTCAACTTCCTCAACCTCCCTCAACTTCTCAACTACAATCCCTACCTTTAACCCCATGGAATTTTCAATTCAATCCCTCAGCCCGATTCAATGGGGCATTTTGCTCTTGGCCGCCTTATTCATTGGGATGGCCAAAGGAGGAATTTCCAACCTGGGCATGTCGGTCGTCCCACTAACCGCCTGGTACTTTGGAGGCAAATTTTCAACAGGCCTGATCCTACCCATGCTCATCGTAGCAGATTTCACCGCCGTGCTGTACTACCGCAAAAATGCCGAATGGAAATATTATTGGAAATTGTTGCCCTGGACCATCCTTGGGGTGGTTTTTGGCACCTGGCTCGGGCAAGTGGTGGATGATTTGTTGTTCAAACGCATCATGGGGGTGATTTTTGCGGGCAGTGTTGCGTTTATGTTGTACCGGGATTATCGGGGCATCACCACGATTCCACAGCAGTGGTGGTTTGCGGCCTGCATGGGGATTTTGGCGGGAGTGACTACCATGTTTGGCAATTTGGCCGGAGCAGCAACTACGGTATTTTTTCTGGCGATGCAATTGCCTAAACAAAGCTACTTGGGCACCGCCGCCTGGTTTTTCTTTTCGATCAATCTAGTCAAAACGCCTTTTCAAATTTTCTTTTGGGGCACCATATCCTGGGACACCATTCAAATCAACCTGTTGTTGGTGCCTGTACTGCTTTTTGGAGTGGCAGCAGGCATTTGGCTGGCGCAGCGTTTTTCGGATCAATTTTTTCGGCGGATGACCATTAGCTTATGCATTGTGGCAATGGTGCTTTTGTTTTTATGATTTGGGAACAGAGAAGGACAACCACAAAGGGTTGCCCCTACGATGGGATATTTATTGTAAAAAAAATTGCCTGGTTCAAACTTTTCCCCACCTACCCGCATCCTTAGGACATAACACAACTGAAAAGCCGATCCTTTGGAGCAACAAACGGAAATACTACTGCGCAAAGCCAGAGAAGGCGACCAACACTCGCTGAACATGCTCTTTCGGGTCTGGTACCGTCGGGCTTACCAGATGGCCATGCGCTATGTGTCGGACGAACACATGGCTCGGGAGGCGGTGCAACACACCTTTATGTCGGTGTACCAGCACCTGGATCAGTTGCAACAAAGCGAAAAGTTTGTCAGCTGGCTTTACCGCACCGTGATCAATTGTTGTCACATGGAAGGGCGCAAAAAGCAGCGCTCGCGTTTGACCAGCTTTGATGTACCTGAAGCCCGGCAACCACGGGCCCAAATGCCCGACCACGACCTGCAATTGGCCGAACGGAACCGCCTGCTGATGCAAGCGGTGGAACAACTACCCGAGGATCAACGCACCATCGTCATCCTCAAAGAGCTGGACGGTTTGAAATTTAGAGAAATCGCCGACTTGTTGCAGATTTCCGAAAATACCGCCAAGTCACGCCTTTACGTAGGACTTAAAAACCTCAAACAAATTTTGACGCAACAGCGCCTGATCAAAGAGATGTACTATGAAGAATGAAGCTGAAATCATCAAACTGATGGATCTCCTGTATGGCGAAGGAGCTGCGGATGCAGCAGCAGACAAAGCCTGGTTACAGGAACATCCCGAATTGGCGCAGGAACTGGAGGACTTGCAAGAAGTGCGCGGCGCTTTGCAAAGTATGCCCGTGCCAGATGGGCCGATGATGCCCTGGCTGATGCCTCCTGCTGCGGTGGCTCCGACACCGGTGATCCGCAAATTGAGCTGGCCTTATTGGGCAGCGGCTTCCATTGCACTGGTGGTATTTGGATTTTTATTGGCCAAAATTCAGGTGCGTTTTGACGCCGGAGAGATGACCATCGCTTTTGGCAAAATCCAAACGCCACCCAAAATGCAGGTCGAACCGCCACAGGTCAATGCACTGACCGCTGCTGATACCCAGGCCATACAGGAATTGGTGCGGGCTGAGTTGGCTTCCCATTACACCCAATTGGAACAAACCATCGCCTCAGCCCAGGTCAACCTGCGCAAGGACAACGATACCCAACGCCTGCAATTGGTCAATCAGCTGCAAAGTGAGTTGAGTGCACTCAACAAACAACAGCAAGAAGAACTGACTTCCTTGGTTGCAACCACCCAAGCGGATAACCTGGGTAAAATGGTCACCGCCATGAACGATGCCCACACCCAGCAACAGGAAAAAATCAAGTGGGTGTTGCAGCAAGGCTTCATCGATTGGAACATCAAACGGGAGAAAGACCTGGATCGCATCAAAGACGAATTCAACAAAGTTTATGCTCAAGTGCACTACCAAAGGCAGGAGCAGGACAAGTTTAACCGTGTAATCATTCAACAAACCAACAATTAAAGCCATGAAAACATACCTTTTGCTAGGAGCAATCTTTGGCGCTCAATTTGTTCTTGTTGCTCAAAAGCCTGCCAGAATAGAAGTAGAGCCTAAAAAGAAACTGGAAATCAATGAATTGAATAGAGAGAAGCCGAAACTGGACACTCTGGTTTTAAAATCTAAAGAAGGGAACGCCATTGGTGCTACCACTCTTAGGACCCGGGCATGGTCTCCGGGGCCAGCCTTGGCCTATCCGCTGCTTAGGGATGAGGAGAATACCAACCGGGTGCTCACGGCAGTAGAAAAGGAGATTGAAATTGTCTGTGGCGTCTTGCAGAAAATAATTCAACAAGAGTTTAATGTAGGGGATACAGCAATTAATGTTGATAAAATCAAAGGCAGTTATATCGCAGGTAGCGGCGCATTGTTTACCATCTCGCAGCATGTTCCTTTTTACCGAAGTCCAAGACTATTAGGCGTTAATGGCAGCATTATAGGGTTTGGAGCAACTAGCACGACCTTTTATTCCGCTGAAGAGTTAGCGCGCCGAGGATTTGGAAGTAATGGTCAAAACCGGTATGAGGCGAAGGCACTCAATCGCAATAAGAGCCAAAACTTAAATGACCTGCTGGCCGAACAACCCTCAATTTACGGAGTCATAACCCCCAACGCAATGAGCACCACGGGCGATTCAGTTGAGATTAAATCTGGTCAAAACGGCAGATATAACATAAGTACCAAGGGATCTGTGATGCAACATACCAATGCCTATGGGCAATTGGCCAAAACCCAGGACAGTGTTTTTGCTTCAAAAATCCCTCGCATGAAAAAAGTGTTGGAAAAGTTTTTAGCTGAGTACACCATCCTCTTGAGCAAACTGAAGCCCGAAGAAAAAATCTGGGTAAACTGGAGCATCAAAGAAGATTACTGGGGCATTGAGCAGGGCAAAATGGCTTGTGAACTGAGCAGCAGAATTGCAAAACAAGACATGCTGGACTTGCGGGCGGACAAATTGGATCAGGCCAAATTTGTGGAAAAAATTCAATATTCCGTGACCCGTTGTGCGGAGCGGGTGACCAATCCAGAAGTGGAAGTATTTACGGCTATTCTGGAGCGCTTGTATTCACCCAATGTTTCCCAAAATTTGGTGCAGTTTGGAGCGGTGCAAGCCGAAGCAGTTGGTGGATTTGGCTATGTTTTTAAGATGAATTTTTCCCCCGCACGGATTGATTCCTTAATCGAGATTAATCCCAACACCTATTCTGCCCAGCTCAAAGTGAAAGGGATTCCCAAGGAAGAATTGGATCAAAGAATAAAAACCTTTAAGGCAGAGTTTCCACAACAATTGTTGGAATACAGCCGCATCTTGAAAGGGTTAAAAGCTGGTGAAATCCTGAAAGTTGACGTTTCTGTTGGCAATAGTGGTGGGGCATTGTGGGATACATCGGCAGGAACCATCAAGCAGCTTTTCTATACGGTACCTCAAACATTGATCCGCGATTATGATACGGGTAAGTTGAAATTGGAGGACGCGGTGAATTTGATTCAGGTGGAGGAGAAGTAGCATCACCTGGCAATCCCAAAGCGACACAATTTTTAGCACAAAGGGAAAAAGAGAGTGCACAAAGGACACAGAGTTAGACGTTGACATTGTTCTTTTTTAGGGCAAGAATCGGGTAGGGTTTTTCTTAAAAGTAGAGCCCGTCAACATCTAACTCTGTGTTCTCCGTGTCCTCTTTTTTCATCTTTGTGGTACAAAAACGTCGCTTTTGTAAAAAACATCACCGCGTTCCCTCTATCGTCCGAAAAGTCAAATTCACCCGCGGACTCCCCACCGTTTTAGTTGGCGGCAAACGATGCAACCAATACGTCTGCGTCATCCCCTTCATCACCAACAAACTCCCGTGCTCCAACAGAATCCCCAGCGTTTCTTTACTCGCTTTGTGTTTAAACGCAAACTTGCGCTCCGCCCCAAAACTCAGTGAGCCAATCGCCCCGTCCTTTTTTAAATCCTTTTCCCCATCACTGTGCCAGGCCATACCTTCTTCACCGCTGTGGTAGAGGTTGAGCAGGCAGGAATTGTAGGTTTCGCCGGTGGTTTCCTCGGTGATTTTTTTCAATTCCAGCAACTCCGGCGTCCAGGGTAAGGCACGTTTGGTGATTTTGGAATAAGTGTATTCAAAATTAGTCTCAGCGTACCAGGCTACCTTGCGTTTGGTGATGATCAATTTGCCAAACATCAGGGCTTCATCATTCCGCCATTCGATCTTGTGCAGCAATTGCTGGTAATGCTGATCTGCTTCCTCCTGGGTGAAGATCTGGCCATAATAATTGACAATCCCGTCTTTCGGTAGCAGGTTAAGGGTAGCATCTGTGAGTTTACTGAACAAGTCCATGTTTCCAGATTTGGTATTCACTCCTCATACAATGCCCACAAGGGCGGAAGTCACTTTCAATAGCTTCCTGCACCGAGGCAAAAAAGACGCGGTTGACCCGTTTCATTCTTTTGCCCGAGGCACAATGTAAGGTGCCGTAAATTTTCAATTGTTTGTTGCCGCCCAAAACGATGGCTTTGCTGTGGATGGCGCGCTTCAACTCGGCGTCACTAACAAATTCATGAAACAGCATCGGCCTTAATTTGTTTGCGTTTTCGCCCCTTCCCAACCAATCATCGCCGTTTTGCGCGTAGGCCCCCACATGTAGCCCCCAAAGGTTCCGGTCGACTGAATCACCCGATGGCAAGGAATCAAAAAGGCCACCGGATTGCTGCCAATGGCGGTGCCAACGGCGCGCGAGGCATTCGGGTTGCCAATTTTTTGGGCGATGGTGCCATAGGTGGCCAGTTGCCCCATCGGGATTTTGAGCAAGGTTTCCCATACTTTGAGTTGGAAATCGGTGCCTTTCAGGTGCAACTTGATTTCATGCAGTTTGCTCCAGTCATTTTGAAAAATGAACAAGGCATTTTGTTGAATCATGTCCAGTTTGCGACTGAATTCGGCATGGGGAAAATGGGCCTCAAGCGCCGCAAATGCGGTAGGCTCGTCTTCATAAAAACCCATAAAACAAACCCCTTTGACGGTGGAAGCCACGATCAGGTTGCCAAAAGGACTTTCGGCAAAGCTGTAATTGATGTCCAGGTTTTTTGCGCCGTTTTTGTATTCGGCTGGTGTCATGCCCTCAATGTTGATGAAGAGGTCATGCAGCCTGCTGGTGCCGGAAAGCCCGGTTTCGTAAGCGGTATCAAAAAGGGTAGCCTGCTCTTCTTTCAGCAGTTTTTTGGCGTGCTCCACGCTGATGTATTGCAAAAACTTCTTCGGACTCGTCCCCGCCCATTCACTAAACAAACGTTGAAAATGAAAAGGGCTTAAATGTACTTTTTCAGCGACCTCGTCCAGATTGGGCTGCTCTTTGAAATGGGTGCGGATGTACTCGATTGCTTCGGCAATGCGGGTGTAGTTGAGTTGATCTTGTGTGTTCATCGTTGTTGCTTTTTACGATACAAAGATCGTGGAGCTGGGGCTGGGATAAAATCCGAAACTTGCGGAGGTGGTAATCTGTGGTAAAATTGCGGAATTTGGGGCATAATCCAGGGTAAACGCATTGAAATTTGAGCTAGCAGAGCAACGTATTCAGCTAGAAACACTACGAAGGACATTAGATTTATTCCTTTTAAGGTGTTCTAATGTGCCTAAGGTCTGTCGATTACCCACAAAACCACAAATTAGACTTTTTGACGCAGCTTCGCTGCTTGATTTTAACACGACGACACAACGCAACGACGACACGACGTCCTCAGCGCTGCGCGCTGAGTGTCCCCAACGCATGGCGTTGGGTGGTAGCGGTAGCTAAACGTCGTGTCGTCGTTGCGTCGTGACGTCGTGTTAAAAAGATTTGGCGAAGCCGAATCCAATTAATGTGTGCGGATTTGTGGGTAATCGACAGGCCTAAGGTGGTTCAAAACAAAAAGGCTCGAAGGGCCATACAATTTTTGAACCACCTTAGGCACCTTAGAACCTGTCAATTACCCACAAAACCGACAAATCAGGAATTGTGGTTAAAGAACCAAGAAGTTCATTGAGGTAATGTAATGTAAGCAAAACAAAAATGTATTTTTTTGCTGGATGAAAGCGGCAAAAAAATATAGTACATCCAG
>NZ_JBGSLK010000115.1:0-49309 GCF_041740695.1 Haliscomenobacter sp.
AGCGACATTGACTACGTCGCTGCGGTAGCCTCAACCTTCCTCAACCTTCCTCAACTTTCCTCAACTGCTTCAACTAAAACCCTCAACTATGCAAAGACGTACCTTCATCCATCAATTTGGCCTCGGTGCCATTGCCTTGGGTACGGGAATTCCCCAGTTGGATTTTTCCGGTAATTTTTCCTTGAGTATCCTGCATACCAACGACTTGCACGGTCGTTTTGAAGGAGACACTTATCACGCTTTTGCCCAACAAGCGAGGCTATTTGTGGAAAAGATCAGGCAGGAACAAGCCCATGTCTTGCTGCTCGACGCAGGAGATGTGTTGAACCCTTCGCACTCGAAAGGGGAGGAGCTGGCCTGGATGAAGGGCATGGGTTACGATGCTTTTGCCCTAGGCAATCACGACTTTGATCGTGGAATGCAAGATTTATCCAATCAACTTAGCCGAAACCCAATCCCTGCCCTTGCTGCAAATTATCAGCTGGCTGACACGCCGCTGGCCGTGCAAGTTAAACCTTATCATATCATTGAAAAGGCGGGGCAGCGCATCGGCATCATGGGCCTAGGTGTGAACCCGCAAGGCTCGATTCCCCAGCTGTTGAGAGAAGGCCTGGTGTATACTGATCCCTTGGTCACAGCGAACCAGATAGCCGCTGAACTTAAAGAAAAACACGCCTGCAATCTGGTGATTTGTTTGTCTCACCTGGGCTATCATTATAAAGATGAACAAGTTTCTGACTTACAATTGGCGCCCCAGTCGCGTCACATTGACCTCATCCTTGGTGGCCATACCCACACTTTTTTACCCGAACCCGTAGTAGTCAATAACCTGGACGGCAAACCTGTGCTGATCAACCACGCCGGTTGGGGTGGTTTGTTGATGGGCCGGATTGATTTGCAGTACAGCAATGGGGCGATTCGCGTGGCTAAAGGGGAAAATGTAGCCATTGGTGCCCAGACTTGGGTGGCGTAAGGATTATGGATTTCCTTAGGTGATTCCTTGAGTGTCTTAGGTTTCTTAGGTGGTGAAAGAATACCCTGCTTCGCAGGTTTTTTTCTTTTTTACCACCTAAGAAACTTTAGAAACCATAGACTCACCTCAGATTATGAATCTATGATACTCGGCACTAAACATGTATTACTAAGCAGTCACCCGAAGATTCGTTCCCGACAGTTCAGTTTTGTACTGCTTCAACGCGGTAGTTGCGGGACCATTCAATACTCCGCCTGATTCCGAAAAAGTGGAGCTATGATTTGGGCAAAAGAACCTGGAGTTGTTGCCCTGGTACTGGATGATGGTGCCCTCGTGGGTGCAGGCTGCTGCCACAGCAATGTAGGTGCCTCCAGTAGTTCTAGCCACGATCACGCCATTTTTGACCAAAAAGCCGCCGTTGTTGTTCAAAACAGCGTTTTCTGAGGCATTGAGGTCTAGGGTGAAATCTACATTTCCACCGCCGCCACCATTGTTGCCACCTGGGTTAACTCCACTTTCTTTTTGCACAGCCGCCAAGACAAGAAATAGCTACGCCACCACCTACGGTAAGCCCCAGTAGGCTCAAAAATTCTTTCCGATCCATAGTTTTAGTTGATTGGTTATGTATTTATGCTTACGAAGTAAATAAGCGTTTTGGGTTTTGGTTTCATGTTGCCAATACTGCATTTATTTGAAAAGAGTTGCCTGTGCAATGAATTTATTTATCGCCCCTTGGTAGCAGATTCAAGAAGAAGTATCTTTGGAATGAGTTTTAAATGTAAAAATTTCAAATGGGCCCATCCTTTAACTACCAAATCCACTCGGATATCACCCTTGCCGAAACCCTCCCAGCCGAGTTTTATCGCAACCCTCATGTATTTGAAGCCATGCAGGAAAAATTATTCCCCCGCAGTTGGCAATGGATTGAAACCGGGGAAAATCTAACTCAAACCGGATCGGTATTTCCTTTTCAATTCTTGCCCGGGTTCGTCAATGAACCCCTGTTTTTGAGCAAAACAGAAGCTGGCGGACTGAAGTGTTACAGCAACGTCTGTACCCATCGGGGCAATATTCTGGTACACAACCCCGGGCAGTACAAAAAACTAACTTGCAATTACCACGGTCGCCGTTTTGACCTCCAGGGGCAAATGGAGTTCATGCCCGAGTTTGTGGAAGCGCAGGGCTTCCCGCGCGCTTGTGACCATTTGACGGAGGTTCCCTGCCAAACTTGGGCCCAGTTTCCCTTTGTTTCTCTCGATCCGGGTTTCGATTTTCAGCCAGTCTTGGATGTGATGCAAGAGCGGATCGGGTTTATGCCGCTGTCCCAGTTCCGATATGCTCCAGAATTGAGCCGGGATTATTTGGTCAATGCCCATTGGGCTTTGTACTGCGACAATTATTTGGAAGGTTTCCATATTCCTTTTGTACACGCAGGGCTCAACCAGGTTTTGGACTATGGGGCCTATTACAGCGAATTATTCGACCATTGTAATCTACAAGTGGGGATTGCTGATGCTGCGACGGAATGTTTTGATCTGCCTGCCGGGCATGTCGATTACGGTAAGCGGATTGCCGCTTACTATTTTTGGGTTTTCCCAAACATGATGTTCAATTTTTACCCATGGGGTTTGAGTATCAACATTGTCAAACCGCTGTCCATCAAGCAATGCAAAGTTCGCTTCATCCTTTACGTATACGATGAAAACAAGCTCGACCAAGGCGCTGGTGCGGATTTGGATAAAGTGGAACGGGAAGATGAATTTGTAGTCGAAAATGTACAAAAAGGGCTACAGTCCCGCTTTTACCAAACGGGACGTTTTTCACCCAAACGTGAAGCTTGCGTTCATCATTTTCACCGTTTATTGGCCACCCACTTATAGCCTTTAACGGTTGATGATGGCAAACAAATGTTGAGGCAATAAACCCTTTTCAATTTCCTCAAGTTGCAGCATCAAATTGTTGGCGTAATGCCCATCAAAACAAGTATGTCCCAGAAAATAACGCTCGTTTTTGCAAGCCAACATAACCACACAGGCCGGGGCACGGCGAGGAATATTGAAGGCGCAAAATTTTTGATCGTAAGGAAAAAGTTTGACCACCGACTGATGGTTGCGGAAAATCAAAAAAGCTTGTTTGTGCTCAAAACCCAGGTCATGGTAGCGGATGCTCAACATGGATTTGAGCCCTTCTTTGGCCAAGGGCAAATGGGCACTGAACCAACCCAATTGATTGAGTTCAAACTTTAACCAACGTTGCCCCTGCAATTTGAGCACAGGAGTAGGTTTATTGAAAAAAGGAATCCAGTCTTGCTCAGTTATTGCGCTAAAGGGGCGCGTGCAAGCCATCGATAAGGTGACAATTTGTAAAGAGGTGGGTTTAGTATGCAAGTTGTTAATTGGCCAAGCAATTTGGATGGGTTTGATCAGTTGTAAGGTTTGATCGTCTTTTTTGGCTTGCAGGCTAAACATACCTGCGGATTCAAAAACCCCATCACGAGAAGTACTAGGCATCGCGGCCAGCAACATTCCGGCTTTGTGCACAATTTCCACCAGCTCCAGGACAATCCGTTCGGTAATGATTCGGCCTTGAGCGTCACAAAAAGAACCTGGTAAAAGATTGATCCTCAGTCCGTTTTCTCCACTTAATTGGTTGAAACGGGTTGGGTCAATCCACAATTGTTGCTTGGGTAACCAACGCAAAACAGCATCATCTGTCAAAGCAGCGCTTTGCCCCATCACTTTTAGTTGACTGATGTTAGCAGCCATAGTTTTCTCCATAGTTTGTGCAACACACCGATGGGGGGCAGATTGAGTACAGTTGTGATTTTTGTGTATAACAAAAAAAAATATACTCAGCGGTGATTGCCGTTCGTCAAAATGAAACCAAAAAAGGGTAGATATTTTAGATAGGTAGACGCTCTCGCGAACAAGGAATTACCAAGGGTAAAACCATAAAACTGAATTGCAAGTGCTAAAGTACAACAAAAGTTGTTATAATTCCTGTTTTTTGTGATATTTTTCCCAGTGTTTTGAGATTTTGACACTAAACATACAATTAAAAAGATGCAGCCATTAGCGGAAAGAATGCGCCCAGCACGCCTCGCAGATTACCTGGGGCAGGAACATTTGGTAGGGGAGGGCTCGGTACTGCGCCAAGCGCTGGCTGCGGGTTTTTTACCTTCCATCATTCTTTGGGGACCTCCGGGAGTAGGCAAAACCACTTTAGCTAATATTCTGGCCAAAGAGACTGGTCGCCCCTTTCATAGCCTGAGTGCCATCTCTGCCGGGGTCAAAGATGTGCGAGACACCATCCAAAAAGCCGAGCAGCAGCGTTTTTTTGGCAAACCCAATCCACTTTTGTTCATCGACGAAATCCACCGCTTTAGCAAATCTCAACAAGATGCCTTGTTAGGTGCCGTCGAAAAAGGGGTAGTGACCCTGATTGGGGCCACCACGGAAAATCCCTCCTTTGAAGTGATCCCCGCTCTCTTGTCGCGTTGCCAGGTGTATGTTTTGAAGCTGCTAGAGACTGATCAATTGATGAAACTGATTCAGGATGCGCTGCAAAAGGATGAATACCTGAAACATAAAAAAGTCCGCTTTGACAGCTACGATGCACTTTTGCATTACTCTGGTGGCGATGCCCGCAAGTTGTACAATATTTTGGAGTTGGTGACCAGCCAGGCGCCTGATGTGGATGAGGAAATTGTGGTGGATGACGCAATTGTCACCAATATTTTGCAACAACACATCACGAGTTACGACAAGGGCGGCGAGCAGCACTACGACGTGGCTTCGGCTTTTATCAAGTCTATTCGAGGCAGCGATCCCAATGCTGCGGTGTACTGGCTGGCCCGGATGATTGAGGGGGGCGAGGAAGTCAAATTCATCGCCCGTCGGATGGTCATTGCGGCGGCGGAGGACATCGGATTGGCAAACCCTAATGGGCTCTTGATGGCGACTACTGCGTTTCAGGCAGTGCAAGCGGTAGGATTGCCCGAGGCGCGGATCATTTTGTCACAAGCAGTAATCTACCTGGCCACTTCGCCCAAAAGCAACTCAGCTTACCTGGCCATCGCCAAAGCGCAGGAATTGGTACACCAGCAGGGCAACCAACCCGTACCGCTGCATTTGCGCAATGCCCCAACTCAATTGATGAAAAAACTGGACTACGGCAAGGCTTACCAGTATTCCCATGATTTTCCGGGCAATTTTGTGGATCAGGAGTACCTGCCAGAAAAATTGAGCGGTACGAAGCTGTTTGAACCAGCGGCTAATCCGACAGAGGAGAAGACGAGAGGCTGGTTGCGGGGATTGTGGAAAAAAAAGTATGGGTATTGAAAAGCCACTTAGTCCACCAGCACCGCCTCTTTATTGTACTTGTTGCGGTATTCAATCGGTGTTAGCCCGGTGATTTTTTTGAATACGGTTCGAAAAGCCTTGGTATCGGTATAACCCACATCGTACATCACTTCATTGATGTTTTTGCGGCTGGACTCAAAGCTGCGTTTGGCCGCTTCGATTTTTACCCTTTGCAGGTATTCCACCACGGTATTGCCGGTGGCCTGTTTGAAGCGACGCTCAAAGCTGCGGCGGCTCACCACCACTGAATCGGCCAATTGATCCACGCTAATTTTTTCAGCGTAATTGATTTCGATGAATTCCTGGGCTTTGAGGATTTCCTTGTCTTTATGGTCCTTTTGCCCCGTAAACATTGCAAACGCCGACTGATTGCTGCGATCAATGTCGATGGCAAAATATTTGGCCGCTAAAATGGCGGTATCCCGGTCGGTGTATTTTTCCAATAAATACAAGAGCAAGTTCCAATACGAGTTGGCCCCACCACTGGAGTACAGGCCTTGCTCGTCGGTGATGATGCTCCCATCAGCCACTTCCACATCGGGGAAGGTTTCCCGGAATTCATTGTAAAATGCCCAGTGGGTGGAGCATTTTTTACCTTTCAACAGACCAGTGGAGGCGAACAAAAAAGCGCCTACACAAAGCGAGGCTACCTCCGCTCCACGGTGGTGATGTTTGATGATCCAGGGTATCGATTCCTGATTTTTAGCTACGGCTCGTTGCATGTCACCAAAAAGAGCAGGGATCACGATCAGGTCAGTTTGTTGGACCTCTTCCAGGATTTTGTCGGTATGGACCGCAAAAACCCCATCGTGCAGCAGCACCACCCGTTGCTGGCCTACCAACTCCACTTCAAAAAGCGGAGCTTTGCCTGCGGCTTGCAAAAACTGATTGGCGGCAGAGAATAGGTAGCGCGGATCGGCTACTGCCTCCATAACGGCTGATTCAGGAACGAGTATAGATACCTTTTTCATGCTACAAATGTAAACAATACATTTGGCGTGATCAACCCCCCAAATAGGCGTTTTTGCACCCTTTTTCGACAAAAAAGACCCTGCATCTTTGTGAATAAATAATCCATGTTATGAACCAACTCATCACCTACCTTACTTTTAATGGCAATTGCCGCGAAGCCATGAGTTTTTACAAAAGCTGTTTGGGCGGTGAACTGGAGTTCCAAACCATCGGAGAATCCCCGATGGCGGAGCGAATGCCGGAAGATATTAAGGACTATGTGCTACACTCCACCTTGCGCAGCGGCCCCATGCTGCTGATGGGCACAGACATGATAGGGGAGCAGGGTTTGGTCAAAGGGAACGCGGTTTCAATTCTGATCGAATGCCAGCATGAGGGTGAAATTCAGGAGATTTACCAACAATTGTCGATCGGCGGGCAGGCGACGCATCCGATTGAACATACGTTTTGGGGGGCGTTGTTTGGGGGGCTGACGGATCGGTACGGGAACAATTGGTTGTTGCATTGTTCGCGGGGGGACGGGTACGGGCAACCCTTGCGGTTGCCCTAACGTGGACAAATGATGACAGGGCAACCGCAAGGGTTGCCCCTACGAGGGTTACAATTTTTTCTTTAATGCTTCGATGTCCAAATGTTGAATGCTGTGGATGAATTTTGGGTGGTATTCACCTTTGGCGTCAATAAAAATGTAACTGGGATACCCGGCCAAACCATACCGCTCCATGATTTTTGTCGACAAATTGCCAGTCAACCAAATATGATCCCCATCCACCCCTAACTCTGCCACCTTCTTTTTCCATTTTTCCTCATCAGAGCTACTATTTACGCAGAGGTACACCACTTTAACTGACAGTTTTTTCAGTTGCTCCTTGGTCTCTTTGCTGTTTTTCATGTCGTCGATGCAAGGACCACACCAGGTTGCCCATACATCCAGGATGATGGCTTGATTGGGGTAAAGGGCACGAATGCGTTGCACCAAACTGTCGATGTGTTTATCTTCGGCACTGTACAAATTGGCACCTTGGGGCAAAGAACCCACAAACTTGCCCAAGGTAGTTTTGGTGGTGCTGAGTGGCATGTTTTTGAGGTTATTGTTGATTTCCTCGGTTTGTTTCTTTTTGCTGCTTAACTCTTCTTGGATGAGCTGTTTACACCACGAGGATTGTAGGGTTGGAAGGATTTTTTCCATGTATTCCTCTCGCTCGAACAGCCCTTCTGGACCACCCATGATTTTTACTAAATCAGCTTTTCGGGGGGGCAAAATGATTTCTTCAAAACCTTTCAGGGGATCACCTTTGTAGGCAACTGACAACATGGTTTGCAGGTAACGATAGTAGGCTATACCATCATTGGACACCAGCAACGGTTGGTGGCGCAGTGCGGCGTCTAAACTTCTGTCTTTGGGGATGGGTTTATTCCAGTGGAATACAAAATGGTGAGAATAATACTCAGACAAGCGCTCATTTTCAAGTAGCCAGGCATCTTTGGAGGGGAATTTTTCTAAAAAGCGATTTTGGTGTTCTGCAATCAAATCGAATGCCTGGTTCCACAATTTGAGGTTTTCACTGGTTGGTAGTTTGTAGTTTGTAGCGGCACGTTGTAAGGTGTAAAATTGTTCTTTTACTTCCAGTTCAAACCTGTTGTACAAGTGTTTTAATTGAGTAAGTGATGAATCGGGCCCACCAAAATTAATTGTTTGGTTTTGCGACATGGATTCCGGGATATCCTTATACTTCAAATAAACTTTTCTTAACTCGATCAAGTCTGCTTCTACATACAAACCTTTGTGGGCAATAACTTCTATAAAACTATAGGGCAACATCAAAAAAACCTGTTGATAGCGAAGTGCATAATCCAACTTGATTTCAAATGAACCATCTTTTTTAAGGTCTGCATAGCGCATAGATTGCCGCTCAGCGTTGGGAACCACCAGCACATAACGGATCGACAAAGTATCCAAATCGCCAGGTGTACAATTCAATAAGCGCCCTTTGATGACTGGGATATTCGCTGGATTGGCAAAATAGGCATCCATTTGAGGATCTTCAAAGGAAAAGGGGGGTTGAGCTTTCAAGAAGCTACACAGGCAGAGGAACATCAAAATACAGGCTCTTTTCTTCATGATTAGCTTAATTTTATAGATGAATTATTACAATAGATTAACGCATTAAAGATGCATGCTTGTTTATAAATGGCGGGTGTAAAAGAGTATTCGGAAGCTTTGAATTAGAATTCGCAGTTGATTTGGAAATAAAAGCGCAGAAATTTTTAAACTTATTCTCCCCCTATCCATTCCCTTACCGTATTTTTACCGCCCACAAGAGATATTTTACCTCATGCAGACAAGCAACATCAGCGCACCAATTGCGAAGCGCGATCCCAAAATACTGGTCACCCACGGCGACCAACGCATCGACGATTATTTTTGGCTCAAAGAGCGCGAAGATCCCGAGGTTTTGGCGTACCTCAACGCCGAAAATGCCTATACCGAGGCGGTTATGGCCAACACGAAGGAGTTTCGGGAAACCTTGTACACCGAAATGGTGGCTCGATTCAAACAGGACGACCAATCGGTGCCCTATTTTGAAAATGGCTACTGGTACCAAAACCGTTTTGAAGAAGGTGCCGAATACCCCTTTCATACCCGCAAAAAAGGCACTCAGGACGCCGCCGAGGAAATCATCCTCAACGTGCCTGAAATGGCCAAGCCACACAGTTATTTTGCCATTGGCAGCAAAAGTGTCAGTTTTGACAACCGTTATCTGGCCTTTGGGGAAGACACGGTGAGTCGGCGCATTTACACCATTAAGCTGCGGGATTTGGAAACGGGCGAGTTCTTGGCCGATGAAATCCCGAACACCACGGGTGCGGCGATTTGGGCCAAAGACAATCAGCACTTTTTTTATACGGCCAAAGACCCTCAAACCCTGCGGGGATACAAAATTTTCCGTCACAAACTCGGCACCTCCGCCGAAGCCGACATAGAAGTTTTTCACGAAGCCGATGAAACCTTTGATGTGGGCGTGGGCATCAGCAAGTCCAAAAAATTCATCGTCATTGCTTCTCAGCAAACCATTACTGGCGAGTACCTGTATCTGGATGCGGCTACTCCAGAAGAGGCATTTACAATCTTTGCACCTCGCGTGCGTGGTTTGGAATACGACATCGACCATTTTGGCGATCGTTTTTACGTTCGCACCAATCTGGATGCCAAGAACTTCCGTCTGATGTACTGTGGGGAAGACCAAACTACCCAGGAGCACTGGCAGGAGTTGATCCCACACCGAGCTGATGTGTTGTTCGAAAACATGGAGTTCTTCCAGGACTACTACGTGATTTCAGAACGCAAGGCAGGCATTACCCAACTCTGGATTCGCACCTGGTCGGGGCAAAACGAGCACTACATTCCCTTTGAGGAAGAGGCCTATCTGGCTTATGTGGGCATCAATCCAGAGTCGGATACTGAACTATTACGCATTGGCTATCAATCCCTCACGACCCCCAATTCCACCTTCGACTACAACATGCAGACCAAGACGTTTGCACTGTTAAAAGAGGAACCAGTGCTGGGTGGATTTAATAAGGAAAATTACCGTTCCGAGCGGGTTTTTGTCACTGCCCGTGATGGCGCGCAGGTACCCATGTCGATCGTTTATCACCGCGATTTTGTCAAAGATGGCAAACAACCGCTGTTGCTTTATGCATATGGTTCTTACGGGTATAGCATGGAGCCATACTTCAGTTCAGCGCGGCTAAGCTTGTTGGATCGGGGTTTTGCCTACGCCATTGCCCATATTCGGGGTGGCGAAGAAATGGGGCGGCACTGGTACGACACAGGCAAGTTGTTGGAAAAAAAGAACACCTTCCACGATTTTATCGACTGCGCGGAATGGCTGATTGCCAACCATTATACCTATTCAGGCAATCTGTACGCCATGGGCGGCAGCGCCGGAGGATTGTTGATGGGTGCCGTAGTCAATTTTCGGCCCGATCTGTGGAAAGCAATTGTGGCCTCAGTTCCTTTTGTCGATGTGGTGACCACCATGCTTGACGACACCATTCCACTCACCACTTTTGAATACGATGAATGGGGCAATCCCAATGAGGAGGAGTATTACCACTACATGAAATCTTACTCTCCTTACGACAATGTGGAGGCCAAAGATTATCCCGCAATGTTGGTGACCACGGGCTTACACGATTCGCAGGTGCAATACTGGGAGCCCGCCAAGTGGGTTGCCAAACTCCGCTTGCTCAAAACGGACCAAAATCCCTTGCTGTTGCATACCAATATGGAAGCCGGACACGGCGGTGCCTCGGGGCGTTTTGCCCGTTTGAAAGAAACGGCACGGGAGTGGGCGTTTGTGTTGGATTTGGCAGGAAAGGTAAGTAGTGAAGAGTGAAGAGTGAAGAGTGAAAAGCAGGGTACACCATTTGGTATGTTTTTCACTCTTCACTCTTCACTCTTCACTCTTCACTCTAAAATCTCAACATCTTCTTCGTTTCTCTACCACTCGCCGTCTGTAGCGTGTAGTAGAACATACCTTTCACATTTCCCAGAGCTTGTGCATCAAGTGAAATTTGATGACTGCCTTCCGCCAAAGTAGCGGAATGTTTATAAATCAATTTGCCTTGTAGGTCCCAAACGCTAAGGGTGATCGCGCCAGCTGCGGGCAGCGAGAAGTTGATGATCGTTTCCTCGTGGAAGGGGTTGGGCTGGTTTTGTTCTAGAGCCAAGCCAGCTTTCAGCTGTTGATCACCACTGAGATTTAAACTGCTGAGGTTCGCCAACTGGCCATCTTCCTGGAATTGACCTGCCGTAGGAAGATAACTTCCATCAAGATCACCCAATTTGATGGCCACAAAATCGGCAATTACGCCACTATCCAGCTTGTCGATGGCCACCGAATCAGGGTATTTACCTGGTTTTAAGGAGCGAGGTACGGCATAACGCGCATCCACAAAACGCCAGCAATTGCCCTGCGGGAAAGAATCCCGTTGAAAAATGATTTGCCGCAATTTGGCAAAATCTTCCGTATTGATCTCCCCATTTTGGTCAATATCGGCGGCTAGGATTTGGTAGGGGCTGAAGTTGTCCAGTTTGTTTTGCAACATTTCCAGCATTACGTTCAAGTCGCGGGTATTGACCCCGTTGGCATCACCAGCCTTCATTTTGGGGCGCACCACATAACTTTCGCCTTCTGGCAATTCCTGGAAACGGTAGAAACCGTCCTTATCCGTTTTGGTTTGATGCGCAACAAAATCCTGGAGGGCATCCAGTGGAATATTGCGGATACGAGTTCCTTGCGCTGTAGCAATGGTACCCGTAATGCCAGGTAAAACCGGACAAATTCGCCGATTGTCTTGCACCAAAAGGTAAGTAACACAATAGCCGTGGTTGCCCAGATTGTCCCAGGCGTGCAATTCAATGTCTACTTTTTGACCGGCTTCCGCGCAGGTGAAAGTTAAAGAAGTACTGTCGATATGTGCCGTTTGCCCCACCCGGTTGATGGAGTAACGGGTGATTTTTTTCAATCCATTTTTATCTACTTCGGGCCCTTGACCATTGCAGTCATAAGCTGGACTCGCCACATAATCGCTGGCCCACACGCTGTTCATTGCGCCACCTTGACCGTCGGACATGAGCGCCATAGCCAGACCCTGTTTACAAGTTGGAGCAGGGGCACTGAGATCACGTACCTCGAAGGGTATGCGCGTAGGCAGGGACAAAGTGCCACACTGATCCCGGACTACAACGATCAGATCGTGTTTGCCTTCGGGTAGGTTGGCAATTTTGATGGTAAAAGTCCCATTTTTATTGTCTTTCCAGGTCCAGCGGGTGTCGTAATTGACGGGCATCCGCATGTTGCTGAGGCTTTGGAAAGGGGCAATCATGATGGACTGGGTTTCCAGACTTACGGTTTCAGAGCAGTTGTCGCTGGCCTTGAAGGTAATATCGATGGCACCTTTACAGGAGTTCAAATCCGTCTGGAATTTAGGTAAAATGGGCACGGTCACCACTGGCCGAACATCGTCGTACACTTTGATGATCTGGGTGTACATAAAAGCGCGGTAGTGAAAGCCTCCATTGTCCAAGCAAATCGGACTAAGTTCAATTTTGCGGTCGTCGGAGGAAATCACCCGATCGTGGCTAAGGTATGCCGTATTGTTGCGCACCAGGACACATACCCCTTCTCCGTACACCCAGTCAAAATCGGGCGCGTCCCGATCGATGACCACGGGGTTGGACATAGGGTCGAGTTGACATCTTTCGTTGTACAACTCCCAGTTCATAACCGTGTAGGTGCGGTAAATTTTGTAGCAGGCATCCGCATCGGTGCGGTAAATTTTGTCGGTAATATTGACCGCCAGTTTATCGTCTCCCAACTCGATCACTTGTACGCCGGGGATATTGCTTGGCGCTTTGCAAGTATTGCTGGATACATCCGCAGGAAAACAAATGTCGTAGTTGTGGACTTTGGGTGGCGGCATTTTGGGCCACCATCCTGGCATATAGCCCTGGGCGTTTAGTGAAGACATTTGGCCCAGGCAGAGCGCCAAAAACAGGTAATACTTAAAATCAATGGTTTTCCGTCTACGCAATGACGGTTGGGTCGAATTGAGCATAACTCGATTAGGTTACTGATTAATTAAATGGCCTGATACCGGGCGGGAGGACATTTGAACCTGAAGGAAATGAGGGACAAAAATAGAACACATTTAGCTTACGGAACCTACTCATTCATTTGTGGGTTATCCGCTACAATATATGACATAAAATTCAGCAATGAGGTTGGAAAAACCCAGCTAAATTTTTCGCAATATACAAGGTTTTTTTGATTCAGGACACAATTCTTTTGCACACTACGCGACTAGCGTCTATTTTTGCGCCGATTTAATCCAACACGATGAAGAACTTTTTGGAAGAACTGGAATGGCGCGGCATGCTGCATTCCAAGATTGACGGGATAGAAGAGAAACTGAATACTGGTAAAGTGGCCGGCTACATAGGCTTTGACCCCACGGCACCCTCTATAACCATTGGCAACTATGTGCAAATCATGTTGCTCAAATTGTTTCAACTCAGCGGCCACCAACCGATTGTTCTGATGGGTGGCGCAACCGGGCGTATTGGTGACCCTTCAGGCAAAGACAAAGAGCGTGAACTCAAAACCACCGATGAGCTGGACGAGAATCTGGCCCATCAAACGACTCAGTTCAAACACTTGTTGAACTTTGATGAAGGCGAAAATGCCGCCATCATGGTCAATAACCTGGATTTTTACCAGGACATGAATGTGTTGGAATTTTTGCGCGTGGTAGGCAAAACTTTGACGGTGAACTACATGCTGCAAAAAGACTCGGTGCAAAACCGCCTGGAAGCGGGGATTTCCTTCACCGAGTTCAGCTACCAATTGCTGCAAGGTTACGACTACCAGTGTTTGTTCAATAAATATGCTTGTATCCTGCAAATGGGGGGCTCTGATCAGTGGGGCAACATCCTTTCGGGTACGGAGTTCATTCGGCGCAACCTCGGTGAGAAGGCTTATGCCATCACTACCCCTTTGTTGACCAAAGCAGATGGCACCAAGTTTGGCAAATCTACCGCGGGCAACATTTGGCTGGATGCCAAAATGACCTCGCCATATAAGTTTTACCAGTTCTGGATCAATGCAGACGATGCGGACATTCCCAAGTTTACGCGTTATTTCACCTTGCATTCCAAGGAAGAAATCGAAGCTCGCGAGTTGGAATTTGCCAGCGACCCACGCGAACTCAAACGCCTACTGGCCGAGGAGCTGACCAAACGGATTCACGGCGAAGAGGCCTATCAGAGTGTGCTCAAAGTATCGGAGTTGTTGTTTGGCCGCAATGCGGATCGGGAGATGTTGTTGAGTTTGAGCGCTGGGGAATTGGAAACTGTGGCGAACGAGATTCCGACCTTTCAGGTGAAAAAGGACTTGTTTGAAGAAGGAATCAATATCGCGGATCTTTTGGCACAACATACTCAGATTCTGGCATCTAAAAGTGAAGTGCGCAAGGCGATTCAGAACAATGCGATTACGGTGAATAAGGAGAAAATCACTACCCATGAAGCAATGGTATCTGTCGGAGACCTATTGCATGGACGGTATGTTATGGTGGAAAACGGGAAGAAGAATAAGTGCGTGCTAATAGCTGAATAGCGTGATGGCGAACAGTTCGTCAACACAAATTATCATTAGCACAAAGGAAAAAAGAGGACACCAAGGACACAAAGTTAGACACTGTCAACGTCTAACTTTGTGCCCTTGGTGTCCTCTTTTTTCCTTTGTGCTAATAAAATGTCGCTTAGTGTTTTTAGGAATTCGAGCCATTTGTCATTTCAGCAACAAATACAACAACTGCGCATACACAATCTTCACCACAATCGACATCGGCGTCATCAAGGAATACCCCACATTCGGTAGCTTATTCTTGCTCCGGCGGATGTTGAAATCCAATATTGCCGGGTGATTCGAAACCAACCCGATCAAAATGCTGAAGGGTATTTTCAAAATTTTATAACCCACCAATAAAGTAGCACATACCGTAAGGATGCTGATCAGCGCACTGCTGGTAAACACCCATAGGCCGATACCACCGCCAGTGATTGTTTTTACAAATTGGTGCCCCGAGTTGACACCCACTCCGGCGAGCAAAAAAATCAAACCAATTTGCCTCAAAATCAGATTCGCACTATAAGGCAAAGACCAGTTGATTGGGCCACTGCGGCGCAAACCGCCCAAGATCAAACCCACAATAATCGGCCCTCCGGCAAAACCCAACTTAAAATCAATACCGCCCGGCAACTGGAAAGTCACCATGCCCAAAATCATGCCCATCGCCATGCCCAAACCGAAGGACAACAAATCGATTTGACTCAATTCTTCGTAGGAATCGCCAAAAAATTTGGCAATCTCGCCCATGTCTTTTCTTCTGCCGATTACCCGTACCCGATCGCCTAGTTCCAGGACAGTATCCGCATTGGCCATCATGTCAACGTCACCTCGGCGGACGCGGGAGATCAGCACGGCGTAGTTTTCACTCAAATTCAAGGCCGCGAGTTTTAGTCCGGCTACTTTGGAGTTGGACACAAAAACGCGACGGGTCTCATATTCGGTTTGATCGTAGGAGAGCTGCTGCGGGAGAATGGCGCCAATTTCCTGGGCTACTTGCTCTACTTCTTCCCGGTCTCCGACCAGGGCTACTTTGTCGCCCAACTGAAATTCGGTATCCCAGGAACTGAGGTGCATGTTTTCGCCCCGTTCATAGCGCCCAAACAAAACCGTCCAGGCCCTTTCCTTGCGCAAATCGCGGATGGTTTTATTGATGACCTCCTTGTGATTGACTTCAACAGTGAGCGTGAGGATGTCCTGGCGTACGGGGTAGTCCTTGCGGAGTTCCCGTTCTTCTTTTTGGAAATCAATTTTGAGCAATTTTTGCATCAAAATGACCGCCAACATCGGGCCTAAAATCCCCATAGGGTAGGAGAGGGAGTACCCAATGACGCTGTTTTCGGCATCTAGCTTGCTGATGTTTTCATCCAAACCCATGTTGCGAATCAGATCCAACAAACCCGCCAAGGCAGGCGTGTTGGTGGTACTGCCCACAAACAAACCCGCCGTGATGCTGCCTTGAAATCCAAGCAAGTAATGTAGTCCAACCGCGATACTCGCCGAAAAACTGAGCATCACAAAAACAAAGATCAAGTCCTGCCAACCCCTGCGTTTGAAGGTACTGAAAAAACTGGGTCCACTGCCAAGACCCACCGTATACACAAAAATGGACAAGCCCAGAAAGGTAATGATTTCGGGAATGCGCAATTCAGGGCTAAAACTGCCAATGAACAAACCCACAAACAATACCGCAGCAACACCCAAACTATTGCCTTTGATGCTGATGCTGCCCACCCCGTAGCCCAAGCCCGCGACGATGAAAAGCAAAAGAATCGGATTTTCAGTTAATGCCTCGATCATATTGATTGTGTTTTGTGCACGAAAAGTACAACTTCGATAAGAAATGTAGGGGATAAAAAAGATCATTGCTCCACAGCACAATTGTCAGCGCAACTTGAAGTGTTAAAACATACCAAATTATAATTGGTGGAAAGGGGACAGAACAAAAAAATTACCCTTTCGTTAAAATTTTTAGTAAAATTTTGTGAGTATTCATAAATTGCCCTATATTGCCCTCAGATTTAAGGTTTCCTTAACAAAGTTGTTAATTTTATTAACGACTTACAGATTGCTTTTTAGATCCTTCATAATAACAGTCGGGTGATTTCTTACAAGAGCGGAGCAGTGGTGCTTGCGCTCTTTTTTTTTGTTGGGGCAACCCTTGCGGTTGCCCATAAGCCGTTGTACGAGCTCTTATCTAAACTATTTTTTTCTTTCGGAAAAAAATAAATATCATTACAAAAATTTTTTAAACCACTTAGATTAGCAAATAACGCTTGTTTGGGAAACGCCAGCAGGTGTTCAAAACGATTACTGTGAAGAACAAACCGGATCTTTCTTTTTGGCAAATCTGGAACATGAGTTTCGGATTTTTGGGGATACAATATGGCTTTGGTTTGCAACAAGCCAACATGAGTCCAATTTATCGGTATTTGGGGGCTGAGGAGAGTAGCATTCCAGGGCTTTGGTTGGCTGGGCCGTTGACGGGGCTGTTGTTGCAACCGATCATTGGTACTTTGTCCGACCGCAGTTGGTCAAACACCTGGGGTCGTCGCCGTCCATACATCTTTATCGGTGCTATTGTGGGCAGTATTGCGATGATTTTGATGCCCAATTCCAAGTCAGTATTCATGGCTGCTTGCTTGATGTGGCTGCTGGATGCGGGTTTGAATTCTTCAATGGAACCATTCCGCGCCTTTGTAGGCGATTTGTTGAATCCCAAACAACGCCCAACCGGGTTTGCAGTACAATCCTTTATGGTGGGATTTGGCCAAACCCTTTCGAATTTAATGCCACTCATTTTACCCATCATCGGCATGTCCATGGCCATTGGGGGCGACTTCAGCAACGGCATTCCAGACTCGGTGCGTATACCATTTTACATAGGGGCAGCGGCCATCTTGCTGACGGTATTTTGGACCATGTACACCACCAAAGAATATCCACCTGAAAATGAAGATTATAAAATCAAACCAACTTTTAGTGCGGAGCAAAAGAAAAACATCTCCTTCTGGCATTTGTCTTTAACCATCGGGGCTGCCTTGATTGGTGGAATGTTTGCCATTCGTTTGGGCGGGCTGACCAGTGGCCTGATCTGGGCAGGAGGAATTGCCGTGGGTTTATATTTGGTGTTGATGTTGCCAGTGTTTAAAGAGATTTTGGCTTCGCTGTCCGAAATGCCACTGGTCATGCGCCAGTTGTGGTGGGTGAAATTTTTCACCTGGTACGGTCTGCCCCTGATGTGGCAATACCTTTCTCTTGCTGTTGCAAAGTACGCCTTCAATGCCCCAAGTCCAGATGCCAACCCAGCGGGGTTTGAAGCTGGGAAAAACTGGGGCAGTTTGTGTTTTGCCATGTTCAGCATTTCCTGCTTTGTGATTTCGATCTTTTTGCCTGGCATTGCTAGACGGATGGGTAGCCGTAGAGCCACCCATGCCTTGTTTTTGACGATTGGTGCGCTAGGCTTCTTTAGTGTCATCCTAAGCAATGATAAATGGATTTATTTTGGGGGTATGACCTTGATCGGCCTGGCCTGGGGCTCAATCATGTCTATGCCTTATTTGATGTTGGCCAATGCGGTTTCATCGGCTCGGATGGGGGTATACATGGGCATTTTTAACGGTTTCATCTGTGTGCCACAGTTCATCGGGATGCTCACAGTGCCGTTGTACTACAAGTCGTTGCTGGGCGATGACCCCCGCAATGCCCTGGTTTTGGCTGGCTTTTGTATGCTTTGTGCTGCTGCTTCCTGTTTCCTGGTGAAGGAGGTTAAAGGGAATGATGAGGCGCCTGCGCAGATGTCGGCAGGGCATTAGAGGATAAATTTGTAGTAAAAAATGGGGCTCGGAGCGTTTGCTGCGAGCCCCGTTTGTGTTAAAATAGCTTTGTTAACAATTTTTAACCTTATATCAAGACAGATTAACCTCTTTCCAAAAAATGCGCTGGTATCTTTGTAGCAAGAAATAACCCGATCAATTTTTTTTTATGAAGCATATTTTTACCCTCGTATGTGCGCTCTTCCTGACCTACGCAAGTTCACAAGCACAAACGAAAGTTTTTGGTACCGTCGCAGATACGACAGGGCAAACGCTCACTGGCGCAACGGTGATGGTCTTGCAAGCTAAAGATTCACTCTTAAGTGGTTTTGCACTCGTTGATCCCAAAGGTGCCTTTGAAGTTGTCGGGGTTAAACCTGGTGATTACATCGTACAATTGAGCTTTTTGGGCTACGGCGTCAAAAAAATTCCAATTACCCTGAGTGGTGAAAAAGAAAAAGACCTGGGCAAAATCATCATGAAGGAGCAATCCGAAATGTTGAATGTGTACGTGGTGGAAGGGGAAAGATCCCCCATGACCATCAAAAAGGACACGGTGGAATTCAATGCTGCCGCCTTTAAGGTACAACCCAACGCTACCGTTGAAGAATTACTTAAGCGCCTGCCTGGCGTAGAAGTAGAAAAAGATGGCAACGTCAAAGCCCAAGGGGAGAGTGTAACCCGGGTATTGGTCAATGGCAAAGAGTTTTTTGGCCGTGACCCCAAGACCGCAACCCGCAACCTACCTGCCGATGCAATTGACAAGATACAGGTGTTTGATAAAATGACCGATGTAGCTGAGTTCACCGGTGTAGACGATGGTCAACGCGAAAAAACCATCAACTTGACTTTGCGCCCAGACCGGCAGAACGGCGTCTTTGGCAATTTCCGCGTAGGCGGTGGTGGCCCAGAACAATTTGACCTGGGCGGTAACGTCAACCGTTTTTCCAAAACTGGCCAATTGTCCTTCATCGGCTCGGCCAATAACGTCAACCGCAACGGTTTCTCCATGAATGAATACCTCGACTTTTCCGGCGGCGGTGGCGGCGGCTTTGGTGGAGGTGGCGGTGGTTTTGGCGGCGGCGGTGGCGGTGATATTCCGATCAACTTTGGCCGCAACTACGGATTCACTACCTTCTATTCTTCGGGTTTGAACTTCAGCAAAGATTTTGGTAAAAAAACCAAGATTAACGGAAGTTACCTGTACAGTGGTTTCAAAAAGGAAACCGACCAAAAGAGCCGTACGGAAAATTTCCTGCAAAATTCTGCTTTCATTAAAAGTGATACTTCCGAGCAAGACGAACGCAGCAATGTCCACCGTCTGAATTTTACCGTGGATCACAATCTGGATTCTACCCAATCCATTCGGGTGGTAGGCCGTTTGTCTTTGAGTGCCAATGGCAACGATGCTTTGTCCAATTCATTTTCAACCAATGAATTGCTGGTTCCGCGAAACTCCAGCAGCCAAACCACTGCTTCGGATGGCGATAATGCCAACTTGAATACCACTTTGTTGTACCGCAAACGTTTCAGCCGCCGCGGCCGTAGTTTGAGCACTACCTTCACGCTGAACAATGTGGGCGGCAATACCGATGGAACAAACCTGTCTCAAAACTTATTTTTTGGCACCGACGGTTCCATTACCAATACCCAAAACTACGATCAACAGACCAATAACCTCAGTGACCGGATGAGCTACAATGCTCGTTTGTCCTATACTGAACCATTGTCAAGAGGTAAGTTTTTGGAACTCAATTACTCTTACAACCATCGGGGCAACGACAACAACCGCGAGGTGTATGACGTATTGCCAACGGGACAGCTGGTACTCAACTCACAACTAACCAACCGTACCCTCAGCGATTTTAACTTCCACAACGGGGGCTTCAATTTCCGGATTTCTAATCCTAAGTTGAACTTCTCTACGGGTCTGGCAGTACAACAAGCAGTGCTGGAGGGTGACATTCGCTCTAGTGAACAAAAGATTCGGCAGGATTTTTTAAATTATTTGCCAAGTCTGCGCCTGCGTTACAATTTTACCCAAATGCGTAGCTTCAATTTTGACTACAGCACAGACATCAACGAGCCTTCAATTACCCAATTGCAACCGGTTCGTGACTTGAGCAACCCCCTGAGCATTTACACTGGTAACCCGAACCTGAAGCCAGAGTATAGCAATCGTTTCACGATGCGTTACAACCACTTCAACCAGTTCAATTTTACCAACTTCTTTGCCTTCACCAACTTTACGTATACCCACAACCGCATTCAAACCGCACAAACCATCAACGAAGAAACCTTGGTCACCGAGCGTACGCCCATCAACGTACCCGATGATTACCGTTTCATTAGCCGCTTGAACTATGGCGGTCGCTTTAAAGGTTTAAAAATGCGGTATAGCTTATCGGGGGGCTTCAATTACAACCGTGGAATCACCTTTGTGAACGCTGCGCGCAACTTCACGAATACGACAAACCCAACGGCAGGGATCACTTTTGAAAACCAGAAAAAAGAGAAGTGGGACTGGAACCTGGGCTACACCCTGAATTATTCCAACACTGCTTACTCCCTCAATAGCGAGCGCAACCAGGATTACAACACCTATACGTATTCAGCTGGCTTGAGAAAATTCTTCTTCAAGGATAAATTAAACATCGAAACCGATCTGGATTACAGCCAATTCCGTGGCTTGGGTGAAGAATTTGATCAGGATATTCCTATCTGGAATGCAGCGGTTTCCGCCTTCTTCCTCAAAGGCAACAAAGGCCAGTTGAAGTTCGGGGTTTACGATTTATTGAATCAAAACCAGGGCATCAGCCGTACTGTTCAATTGAACTACTTCCAGGATCAGGATGTGAACTCTCTGGCGCGTTACTTCATGTTTAGCTTCATCTATTCCATGAAAGGCTTCCAGAAAGCCAATCCAGCGAATCAGATGAACATTAGAATGCGGTAAAATAGTGAAAAGTGAAGAGTGAAAAGTGAAAAGCAAATATACCAGCTGGATTTCACCGTTTGGTATATTTTTTCACTTTTCACTTTTCACTCTTCACTCTTCACTCTTCACTCTTTAAACGCCCACTCCAAAAACTCCCCCATCACCTTTCCCCAGGTCGTCTGATCATGGCGGCCACCTTCCACTTCACGGTACACAATATCTTCATTGAGGCGATAGCCTTTTAGTTTCAATTCTTCAATCAAGCCGAGGGTATCGTCGATGGAATCGATGATGCCATTGTTGTTTCGGTCGGATACTTCGTCTTCGGCACCCGTTTGGAGCCAGAATTTGATAGTGGGTTTATCCGGCGTTTCGCGCACCAGGGCGTGCATGATGCGGTCGGTTGCTTCGTTGTAGCCTTGATCCAATGCCTTGGACCGCCACCAAAAGGATCCAGAAAAAACGCCCACTTTGGAAAAAACATCGGCATGGTGCCACACGATGTCTAGGGCAGATAAGCCGCCCAGTGAAAATCCTGCATAAAAATTGTATTGAGCTTGAATTTTGGCGCGGTAATGCCGCTCGATGTAGGGCTTGAGTTCGTCGATTACAAAGTGGGTGAAGTGCCTTGCCTTACTGCCTCTGCCAGCATAATCCGCCTGATTTGCAGTGCCGTATTCCTGAATGCGTTGCTCATTGGCATGAATGCCCACTACAATAAAAGGGCGAAGGTGATGTTCGGTAAACAAAGCATGCAAGGTTTCTTCCATGCGCAAACTCGGTAAATCCTGGCCATCGTTGAGGTACAAAACGGGATAATGCCTAAAGCTAAATGCGTAATGTGGGGGCAAAATAAGCGTCACATTGACTTTACGTCCCAAATGAATGGAGGATAAAACGAGTTCTTTTTTGTGCATTTTAAGAATATTGTTATTTTAGTCGCAGGCAAAAGTAATTATTTTGCGATATTACCCTGAGCGCTTGTCTAAATTTTTGGGATCGGGCTGCAAACGGCCCATTTTAGCCCCAAAATTTAGACAAGCTCTGATTCAATCCACTAAAACCAAACAAACTTGCAAGAGACTTACCACAAATTCTGGTCACATAGTTTGGGAAGAGACATCGAAATGTTGACTTTTGGGAATTGGGGCTATCCAATCCTGCTTTTTCCCACCTCCATGGGGCGGTACTACGAAAACAAGGATTTCAAACTCATTGAATCTGCTCGTGGGTTCATTGAGTCGGGAAAAATCAAAATCTACTGCATCGATAGCATCGACAGCGATAGTTGGTACGCCAAACATTTGCACCCCGCCACCCGCCTGTACAATCACACCTGCTACGATCGGATGTTGAATGACGAATTGGTTCCGTCTATTCGACAAGAGTGTAATGTGGACAAAATTGGAGTAGCTGGTTGCAGCTTTGGCGGGTACCACGCTTTGAATTTTGCGTTCAAACACCCCGATAAAGTGGCCTATATGTTCAGCATGGGTGGCGCTTTTGACATCAAACAACATTTGGGTGGCTACTACGACGACAACGTGTTTTTTAACAATCCACCGGATTTTATTCCCGATTCACAGAATGATCATTTCTACGACATGAAGATTGTACTCGGTACTTCCGAACACGATTTTTGCAAGGGAGAAAACGAGTGGATGTCGCAAATTTTACAGCGCAAGGGCATCAACCATTGGCTGGACATCCGCCCTTTTGCCAACCACGACTGGCCAATCTGGCGGGAAATGTTCCCTGATTATTTGTCTAAAATCTAATTCAATTCACGAACAAGAAAACGTTTACATATGAAAAAAATCGGTATTTTATTCGGAAAAGAGAACACTTTCCCTTGGGCATTCATCGAACGTGTCAATCAAAAAGAAGGCAAGGACATCATCGCCGAGCCTGTTTCGATTGACAAAGTGACCCAAGGTGGCGACAGTGGCTACGCGGTCATCATCGACCGCATTTCACAGGATGTCCCTTTTTACCGGGCATTTCTGAAAAACGCGGCCCTTTGTGGCACAGCAGTGGTCAACAATCCCTTTTGGTGGAGCGCAGACGAGAAATTTTTCAACAACTGTTTGGCTTTACAAGTTGGAGTGCCCGTGCCCAATACGGCCCTGATTCCTTCCTTTGAATTGCCAACAGATACCAGTGGCGAGTCTTTTCGCAACCTCAAAATGCCCCTGGATTGGAATGCCATTTTCGACTACATCAAGTTTCCCGCTTACATGAAACCGCACGCGGGTGGTGGTTGGAAAAGTGTATATCGGGTGGATGATGCAGAGGATTTGTGGAAAAAACACGCTGAAACCGAGCAATTGGTGATGATGCTGCAAGAGGAAATTGTCTTTGACGACTATTTCCGCTGCTATTGTATTGGGCAAAAAGATGTGCGGATCATGCCGTATGAGCCCCGCAATCCGCATCACCTGCGTTATGATTCTCAAATCAAAGCACAGGGCCCTGCGGCGAAAAAACTGCTGGAGACGATTCACGATTACGTGATGCGTTTGAACCTGGCGCTTGGCTACGACTTCAACACCGTTGAATTTGCAGTACGTGACGGTATTCCCATCGCCATCGATTTCTGCAATCCCGCGCCCGATGCCGATGTCAATTCGGTGGGTCAGGAAAACTTCGACTGGGTCGTAGAAGCCGCTGCTAACATGGCCATCGAGCGCGCCAAAGCCGCCAAACCAGGGCAAACGAACCTCACTTGGGGAACTTTTGTCGGCGCTGGTGTGAATGACAACATGGCGGCCTTGACGGGAGTCGCAGCGAAAAAACCAGCAGCGAAAAAGACAACGAAAACCAAGTAAGGTTCCAGGGTTCCAAAGTTCCAAAGTTCATCCATCCGGTCACTGAGCGAAGTCGAAGGGCGGGATGGATGAACCTTGGAACTTTGGAACCCTGGAATCCTAAAAACCTTTAACTTATGGATCTTTCTGGTTTCACCCTTGGTATAGAAGAAGAGTTTCAAACCATTGACCCCGTAACCCGGGAATTGCGTTCGCACATGTCGCGGATAGTAGATGAGGGGCAAGTAAAGCTCCAGGAACAAGTAAAAGCCGAAATGCACCAGGCAGTGGTGGAGGTCGGCACGGTCATTTGTAAAAACATCCACGAAGCGCGCGAGGACGTGATCAATTTGCGCAGGTACGTGATGGAAATTGCGGACAAGGTTGATTTGAAAATTGCTTCATCGGGCACCCACCCTTTTTCGCATTGGGCCGATCAAGCAATTACACCTAATCCGCGTTATGACCAGATTGTAGAAGAATTGCAGGAGGCTGCCCGCTCCAACCTCATTTTTGGCTTGCATGTACACGTAGGTATTCCCAGTCGGGAAGTTGGGGTGCAAATCATCAATGTCGCGCGTTATTTTTTGCCCCATATTTTTGCCCTCTCAACCAATTCTCCTTTTTGGGAAGGCCGCAATACTGGGTACAAGTCTTTCCGCACCAAAGTTTTTGACAAATTTCCCCGCACCGGATTACCAGAATCCTTCACCAGTGCCATCGAATACGAGCAATACTTGGATTTGTTGATCAAAACAGGTTGTATCGACAATGGCAAAAAAATCTGGTGGGACATGCGCCTGCATCCATTTTTTGAAACTGTAGAATTCAGGATTTGTGATGTACAAATGCGGGCTGAAGAAACCATCGCCCTCGCTGCGGTGATGCAAGCTGTTGTGGTCAAATTGTACAAATTGATGAGCAGCAACCTGAGTTTCCGGATGTACGGCAAACCGCTCATCAACGAAAATAAATGGCGGGCGGCCCGCTATGGTATTGATGGAAAGTTGATTGATTTCGGAAAACAGGAAGAAGTTCCCACCAAAGCATTGATCTTAGAGCTGCTTGATTTTGTTGATGATGTAGTAGATCAATTGGGTAGCCGTGAAGAAGTAGAGTTCATCATCAAAATGATGGAAAACGGTACCGGCGCTGACCGCCAACTCAAAGTGTACAACGAAACCAATGATTTCAAGGCCGTTGTAGACTTTATCATTGGTGAAACTGCGTACGGACTTTGGTAAATTGGGCCACATTGACTAATTTTAATGCTTTTTTAATCAAAGCATGGTCTATAATTTATTACTGTGATGAAAACGGATGAAACGATTAAGATTGCGATACTGGACATGTACGACAACTGGGCCAATGAAGGCATGCGTTGTATTCGACAGATAGCAACCCGCTTCCTTGAGCAGGATGGCATTGAGGGCAGTTTTGAAGTGTTCAATGTGCGGGCAAACAATGAAATTCCCGATCTGGAAGCATTCGATATTTTTATTTCCAGCGGTGGCCCAGGAAGTCCTCTTGCGGCCAATACCCAATGGGAAACGGATTATTTTGCTTTTGTAGATGCCCTTTTTGCCTACAATCGCCGTCATGCCCGCAAGAAGTTTATGTTCCTCATCTGTCATTCTTTTCAAATGGTTTGCCGCCATTTGGGATTGGCTGAAGTGACCAGAAGACAGTCTACTTCCTTCGGGGTAATGCCCATCCACCGCAGGGGTGATGGCTATGCTGAATTCCTGTTTCGTGGTTTACCCGAACCCTTTTACGCCGTTGATTCACGCGATTATCAGGTCACCCAAGTACATGAAGCCAAAATGCGTGAACTTGGGGCTCAGGCATTGTGTCTGGAAAAAGAACGCCCCCACATTCCCCTGGAACGTGCGGTAATGGCGATTCGGTTTTCACCCGAAGTTTTTGGCACCCAGTTTCACCCTGAAGCCGATTCGAGGGGGATGCTGCGCTACTACCTGATGGACGACAAACGCAAATGGGTGATCGAAACCCACGGCGAAGCCAAATACTTTGAAATGATTGATCGACTTGATGATCCCGATAAAATCTTGTTGACCGAAGCGGTGATCATTCCTTCATTTTTACACCACGCTGCCGAACAGCTCCAGGGAGTGATGGTGGCTTGATCATGGACTTATGTTACCAGAAATACGCCAACGTTACAATGCCTCTTTTACCGAAGCGAACTACCAGGCTTTTGTAGCACAAATCAATGAGGATTTTCCCAATACCCTGGAATTTCGCGTTGCGGAAACCCCCGCTTTTATTCCTAAAGCGTTGACGCAAAAATTGGTTCAGGCTGGAGAGGACATCATCGATGTGATGATCCAACCCGATTTCAAAGCCAAAACCGAACGGGCCATCCCCGCCGATCAGCGGGTGCCCAACGAACCGGATATTTGTACGCTCTTGACCCTGGATTTTGCAGTTTGTAAGGATGATCAGGGTGAATATACACCGCAATTGATTGAAATGCAGGGTTTTGCGACTTTGTATGGCTATCAGGCGTACATCGGGGGCCTGTACAAACGTTTTTTTTATTGCCCGGAGGGATTCACTGAATACTTTCACGGTTTGGATCGGGAGGGGTACATTGCGGAGCTACACCGCTTATTCATTGGCGATGGCAATGCTGAAAATACCATCTTGTTGGAGATTTATCCCGAGATTCAAAAGACCAGAATTGATTTTGCGGTAACCAAAGACATCCTGGGCATCGAACCCGTTTGCCTGACCAAAGTACGCAAGGATGGCCGGAAGTTATACTATGAAAAAGATGGCCGCCGCATCGACATCCAGCGTATTTACAATCGGGTAATTTTTGATGATTTACAAAATTACCCCGATCTGGTAACCGAATTCAAACTCACCGATGATGTAGACGTGGAATGGATTGCCCATCCCAACTGGTTTTATCGCGCCAGCAAATTCACCTTGCCATTGTTGGATAGCCCTTTTGTGCCCAAAAGTTATTTCTTGCACGAATTGCCAGAGTACCCAGCTGATTTGGAAAATTATGTACTGAAGCCCTTGTTTTCCTTCGCAGGTTCTGGCGTGAAATTGCACATTACCGTGGATGATCTCGATGCCATTTCCGACAAAGAGAATTTCCTCTTGCAGCGCAAAGTCAACTACGAACCCGTAGTGGAATCTCCCACGGGTGGGGTGAAATTGGAAATCCGTTTGATGTATGTGTGGCATCAAGGGGAAGCTCGGCCCAACCTGATCACCAACCTTTCGCGCATGAGTAAGGGGGAAATGATCGGGGTACGCTTTAATAAGAATTTTGATTGGGTAGGGGGGAATATTTGTTTTTTTGAGGAATGACCTCTATTTGACTTGAGGCAAGTTGATTATCAAGCAATTGATATAATGTCTAATAATTTTGACATAAGGCTTTTTGAGTTAAGAGTGACGAATACATGACTTACGAGTTTAGAAGTGAGCTACCGCAGCGACTCAGACATAGCCTTGGTCTAAGTCGCTGCGGTAGCTCACTTCTAAATTCGTAAGTCATGTACTCTTAACTCGTCACTCAAAAACCAATTGCCCTACTGACACATCGTCCCCGCCTGCACAAAATACCGTTTCCCATTCAACAAAATTTCATTCCCAGCCTTCCCCGGGCTCATTGGGAATTCCCATACCCGCCCATCGTTAAAGCGTAGAATCAATGTTGGCTGAATACCTCTCGCCACTACCTGCCATTTGCCCGCATCCGCCCCTGCACTTGCATACGAAAAATCGGTATAGGCATTATTGGAACTATACGAGTTGTCGTTTTTATACACAAAGGTACCTTCCGAACAAACGTGGATGATGTAGTGATCAGCCATTCCATTGCCCGTGTAGTAATAATCCAGTCTTTTTCCTTTGATCTTTTGTTTCCATTGCTCCGCCAAACTTGAAGTTTGCGGCTTGCTGAATTGGACACTATTGGCAATGGATTTGACCAGGGAAGTATATTCTGCACCGTATTGATCTTTTGCACCCGTAGCTGCTACGGTCACGCCGCCGCCGTTTGGCGACAACAAACTGATCATTTCGATTACGACTGCTTTGCCTTGCGCGGTTCCATCAAAGCGGATCAATAGGCCATTGCTGCCATAAGCCTGGGTTTGTGCTTTGAGGTAGGTATTGCTGGCGGGGTCGTTGGCATCGAGTACTTGGGCGCGCATTTCAGCCAGGGTCTTGTATTCATGCGGACTTACACTCATAGCCACCTCGCTACCCACTTTATTCAACACAAAACCACCCCCTTGTTCCTGGCTTTTCCAGGCACTGGGCATTTGGAAGGAATAGCCACTGGTAGGATCAGCAATCCGGGCACCTGTGGCGACAGGAGCGGTAGTAGTCGCTTTGGCACCCGCCCCGTTGGAAGGAGTTGGACTGGTAGCGGTACTGGTTTTAGAAGTATTACCAGTTTCTTTATTCGATTTAGTGGCTGCCACCGGTTGATTCGCCGTTTTCACCACAGGTATACTTACCCCTTCGCTGCTTACGTAATATTCACCCAACAAACGGGAGAGGGAGAACGCAAAAGCCTGCCCATTGTACTGGTACTCGGCATTGATCATGCCCAGGAGTTTGGTCCCATTGCTGAAGGAGTATTTTTGCTCCTGCAATTGGAAGAAGCCTTGATAAGTGCCATTAGCGGCCTTATCCATCGACAAAACCAGGCCCGATTGGCTATTGCTGAAAGTACCCACGTAGTGGTCTTCGCTGCTGCTTTGCCCACTGAGGGTTTGAAGAAGTGCCATTGCGGTAAAAAGTGCCATAATCTTGTGCGTCTTCATGGTTTTGAGTGTTGTGCGTGAACAATCAAATTAATGACTCAAAGATCAGGGTTTCTAGATTCTAATGCTTCATCCTTGTGGGGGATTTGTAAAATCTCCCCATTTATGAGGAGGAAAACCGTGCTTGCTACCAATCCATTTTTACCCCATTTTGCCAGGCCGTGACATCTTCGGCGTACTCCGCATTTTCTGCTAAAATGGTGGTCAAGCCAGCATTGTAGGCGTCTTCATAAGACATGCCTTCGCTCAAACCAAGGTAAAATCCTTTGGCAAAACTGATTGCTGCATCATCACCAACGGGCAAATTGTGACCAATGACGATCATGCCCATCTTGGAAATCATCTCGGCTTGATGTGCAGAGTAACAGGCGTTGAGCAGTACCAGTTCGGTATTACCGATCAATGGTTTGAACAAACGTTTGAGCGTAGCTTCGTTCAACACCAGTGCCCCATTTTGATCATTGCTGATGACAATTCCTTTCTCTTCCCCATGCCCGGAGAAGTGCACAATTTTGGGCTTGCTATTGAAGGCGCGCATCAATTCTGTAATCCTTACGGCAGTTTGAATGGGTAAAAATAGGAAAGCACTGCGGTGTTCTCCTTTTTGCATCTCCTCCCGAATGGTGCGGTGCTCAAGATCGGTTTGTAAGCTCGCATAAGTGGTAGGATTGGCCGCAGCAAAAAGGATACTTTTAGCAGTGTTTTTATTCAATTGTTCCGATTGACTTGAACTTGCGCCATTGTGATCCGACGCAGTACTTGAGCTATTGCCCGATGAATCGTGGTCATTGCCTAATAAGCTCAAAACCGCTGAGAGAATTCTTGCCCGTTCAACCCCGGCGCTTCCATTATCAATGGTGCCTAATCGTTCTTGTCTTTCTAATCCGTTTAAGCGGCTTTGTAATAAGATAATATCGTTGTGTTGGTAGGAGGGGAGCAGGTCGGACAAGCCCTTAATGGCCTCACTCAAGCGACCCTCTCCAATGAGGTTTCGAATTTCTTTTTTATTCATTGTCAACAAACTTTACGATCAAAGATAAATTTTCTTCAGTTACTTTTTTATTTGACTGGATGAGAATGTTAAAATGTTGGCTTAAAACCGTCGGGCCGCACGATGCAAGATGTAATTTGCGACAAAAGCATACAAGAAAATCCCAATGCCATATACAAAGATCAGTACAAATGCTACTGGAAAAAATACCGGAACCAAGCCGAAGGCGCCTAAAATAATGGCATACCAGGCCAATTGTTTACGGGCTTGACTTCCCTCGGGGGCCAAAAAGGAACCACTCACTGGAATCAGCATGGTGCCTACCACCAATACTGCAAAGAACAAACGATCTTTGGTCCAGCCCAGCCAGCCCTCTTCCGGGGCCAGCCAATACAAAACAGCTACCCCCAATAGCGCCAACAATTGAATGCCCACCCAATTGGCCGCGCGGTTTTCATCCGTACTCAAGGCGTGTTTACCTAGCGGATGAAAGCGCAGGAAAAAATTGGAAACGGGTTGTCCAATCCAGGTAGAATAAGCAAAAAGGACATACAGCACAATCAGTGGAGTGAGCAAAAAGCTCAAAGCTGGAAAATTTTTGTTCAAACTCAACACGATGCGGTACACAAAATACAAGCCGATGATGAACCACCACTGTTTGTCACTTTGCAATTTGCTCATCCACAGGAAATAATTCAAAATCCAGCGGTAAAGGGGATTTTTGGCCTTGATGGCCTCCTTTAAGCCCGCCCGAGCATGCGCATTTTGAGGATTGAGGCGTAGTGCTTCTTTAAAGGCAGCAATGGCGGGTTCAAAATTGTTCTGATGTACAGCCACCCAACCCTGATTGGCATGTGACATGGAATTGTGCGGGTCAGTATACAGGGCATAATCCATCGTAGCCTCGGCTTCGGCAGTACGATTGAGTTTGAGCAATGCTCGAGCGCGCAGGTTGACCAATTCGGTATCTTCAGGGTCGATCTCCAATCCTTTTTCGGACTGATAGAGCGCCTCTTCCCACTGGTCTTCGTGCATGGCGATCTCTCCAGCCAATTCAAACATGGAGGGCATGTAGGGATTGAGGTTCAACCCACTGCGGATCAAATCCTTGGCCTGTTGATTTTGGTTGTTGTAAAAATTGGCTACAGCTAGAATGTAGTGATTGCCGGGATCTTCAGGTTCGAGTGCCAGCGCTTGTTGTGCAGGGGACAATGCGGCAGGGTAGTTTCTGCTGATCACTTTACACAATGCCAACAAACGAAAAGCGGCTCCATTGTCTGGAGATTCTTGCAGCGCAAGCGCCAGTTCTTTTTCAGCATCGGCGATGCGCCTTTGTTCCATGAGGAGTTGGGCGCGTTCAAGGTGGCGTGACATGGAGATAAGTTGCGTTGAGGAAGGTTTAGGAAGGTTGAGAAGGTTTAGGAAGGTTTAGGCTACCGCAGCGGCTTGGACAAGGACATTGTCAAAATCGCTGCGGTAGCCTAAACCTTCTCAACCTTCCTAAACTCTTCAACTATTTTTTTACATTCAGGTACTTCAAAATTTCATCGTACTGCCCACTTTCATTCGAAAACAGGGCGTAATTTTTGGCGGTGCTAAACCACTCGGTGGTGGTCGCCCGGTGCTGGTTCAAGGCTTTGAGCAAGTCATTGGTATCAAGAGGAATGGGGATGCCTTTGCGCATACTTTCCTCCAACTTGTTTTCAATGGCAATGTCGATTACCGCTTCCAAATCGGCCCCGGAGAAACCATTGGTTTTTTGGGCGATTTTGGCATAGTCTATGCTTGAAATTGGTTTGTCGCGCAAGTGAATTTCCAAAATGGCGGCTCGGCCTGCCTCGTCTGGTGGTGGCACAAAAATGATGCGGTCAAAACGACCAGGGCGGCGAAAAGCCGGATCAAGGTGCCAGGGCGCATTGGTGGCGGCCAGAACCAATACTCCATCATTGGACTGTTCAATGCCGTCTAGTTCGTTGAGGAATTGGTTGATCAGGTGCCGCCCTGCACTCATGCGCATGTCGCTGCGGTTGGCACCCAGGGCGTCAACTTCGTCAAAAAAAAGCACACAAGGTTTGATTTGCCGGGCTTTTTGAAAAATGGCGTGCAGGTTTTTTTCACTTTGCCCCAGCCACATGTCCAGGATTTCGTTGATGCCCACCGCCATAAAATTGCTCTTGATCTGGCCAGCGGTAGCCCGGGCTAAATGGGTTTTTCCACAACCCGGAGGGCCGTAAAGCAGGATTCCGCCACCGATTTTTTTCCCATAAGCCTTGTAAATTTCGGGATGTTCCAGCGGGTGGATGATTTTCATGCGAATTTCCTCCTTCACTTTTTCCATGCCACCTACATCGTTGAAACTCACTTTGGGTCGCTCAAACTCAAGGGTACGTTCTTCCTCCTCTTCTTCGCCAAATCCGCCTAGTCGTACTTTACTGGGCTCGGGTGACTGGTCCAGTTTTTGGCTGATTTCATTGTTGAGGTAGGCATCGGCCAAATTGGGATCGAAGGTGATGGCATTCTCGTAGGCCTCCTGGGCTTGTTGGGCTTGCCCGGCGGTCAACAACAACCGAGCTTGGATGATCCAAGCCTGCGGCGGCGGCATATCTTGCGACAGGATGTCTTCCATGATGACCATGGCCATTGCAGTTTTGCCTTGTTCCAAAAAAGCGGTGGCCAGACCCATTTGTAAGTTCAAATCTTCCGGCGCCATGCGCAGGGCAGCTTTGTACTCTACTTCCGCTTCTTCAAAACGGCGATTTTTCAATAGCGCCGAAGCCAGTAGTTTGCGCAGTGGCAGGTTGTCGGGTGAAGCTTTTACGGCTTCCAATAAAAAATCAAGATCGTTCAATTCCATTTGCTGGGTATTACATGTAGTAGTAGGGCAAAATGAACACTTATTTTTTTATCGCCCCATTGCCCCAAATGTAAACCTTTGTGATGATAATAAAAAAAGCAGTTGAGCGAAAACCACCCAACTGCTTTTTACCATTCAAAAAACATACGCTATCCTTTAATGGCCAATTGTTTCAATTCCGGGTGTTTGGAATTGGTTTTGACCGCTTTGGTCATGTGTTCAAGTGCTTTGGAGCTATTGCCCATGTCCTGATAGATCAGGGCCAATTTGCGGTTAACATCAATATTCTCAGGGCGAATTTCGTATTCTTTGAGCGCGTATTTCAGCGCTTTATTCAAGTCACCAACGATGTCGGCGTAGATGCTGGAGTATTCCAGGTTCATGTTGTGGCCGTGTGCTTCGTCGTCGGCGAGCATGGGCCAAATTTCATCCAGGGTTTTTTTACAAGCCTCTTCTTTGCCTTGAGTTTTGTACAATCTGGCCAGTTCTTCATAAAATCCTACTTCAGGAATGATGTTGGCAGCATCTTTAAATAACTTTTCAGCTTCTGCATATTTTTTGCGTTCAACCGCAATTTCAGCTAGTGCGGCAACCGCAAATGGATATTTAGGGCGTTCTTTTAAAATGGTGTTGTATTCGCCTTCGGCAGCATCGAGGTTACCGTATTGTTTGTACAAATTACCGAGGGTAAGTCTGGCCCAGCAGGTTTGTTCCTGACCAGGAAAACCGGCGTCTACCGCCATTTTCATGGCTTCAATGGAACCATCCACATCTCCGTGGATTTCACGCAAGTAGGATACCCGTGCGTAAGAACGCAAGTCGGGGCGAATCGAAACCATTTTATCCGCCATCTTGACGGCCTCATCATAATTGCCCAGCTCAACGTTGGCGTCTACCAATACCCCATAATTTTGGGCGTTGTACGGATTGAGATTCTTGGCTTCAGTGCCCGTTTTGAGGGCGTTTTTGAAGTCGTGCAGCGATAGTTGTACCCCTGCTTTGGCCGCCAGGGCACGGAACTTGAGGTCTTTCTCCAGTTCGGGCTTTTGCAAAATGTAATCGCTCATTTTGAGTGCAGCAGGGTAGTAATGCCCATGTTCTCCGGTGATGCGGGCTTCGTTGACAAACACGTATACCAGTTTGAGGGCTGCTTCGTAGTCTTTGGGGTCGTTCAGGAGCGCCTGGCGCGAAGTACCGTAATAACTTTGGACGTCCGACCATTCCTGGCCGTTTTGGATGGCTTCGTTGCGGTCAAGCAGCAATGGAATCTCTTTGACCGTCAGGGTAGCTGACTCAGTTTGCTTCTTGGCACAAGCAAAAGTGAAAGCAAGGATAAGGATAAGGATGGAAATGCGGTGCATGGCTATTTTTAGTTGAGAAGTTGAGGTAGGTTGAGAAAGTTTAGGAAGGTTGAGAAGGTTGAGACTGGGCTGCGTCTGAGTTGCTGTGGTAGACTAAACCTCCCTAAACCTTCCTAAACTTTCTCAACTACGTTTAATTGACTTTTACAATTTTCACATTCTGCAATACGGCACCATTTTTGTCAATGATACGTGCGAAGTAGTTGCCTTTGGCCAGGCCTACTGGAAGTTTCGCCTGAATGGCGTTTTCGCCTTCGTATACAGTGGTGGAAATGATGCTGTTCAGTTTGCGGCCATTCAAGTCGTACAGGTCGATCTGAATTTGGTTTTCACCTTGAGACAGTACATTGAAGTTGACCTCATCCCGTACTGGGTTTGGGTAAACGGCTGCAACAACTTTTGGCGCTTTCAACAAGCTGCTTTCAGCTGCGGCATTAGCAACAGCTGCCGTAGCTGGGCTGCTCACTTCTACACCGCCACATTTGCCGTCGCCAGCCCAAGCCAAAGCCACATAAGGGAAGGTCAGGCCAAATTTTGCGTCGTTTTTCTCTACACCAGTGGTGTAAGTCAATACGTCAATCAAGTCAGTGCTGACTGGATTTTTACCATCAAAATCGTCATACCACAACCCAACGGCGGCCAAAACTACACCAGCTACTGCTTGTAATTCGATCCGGGTAACGTCATCTTCCAAGCGGCGACCATTTGGGAAACCATCCATATTCGGGATGAACTCCAGACTGCGGTTGCCTTTGTACTTTGTCCCTGTCAAGCCCAATACTGCTGCTTGTACCAAGCCCAGTGAACTGAAGTTTGGATCGCTACGGCGAGTAACAGGTACGGCCATGTTCAAACGCAACATGTCGCCACCGTTGGGGAGGAAGTTGTGGATGAAAGGCTTACCTGGCGCCAGGGGATTTCCACCTTTGCCCGTTGCCAATTGGTAAGGGGGAAGGTTCGGGGCACCCGTGTGAAAGATCGGCCAAAGATCTACAGAGCGAGCCTTCCCTGGGCCAGGAAGCAGTAATGTACCAAACACCTTATCATCAAGCGCCGTTCCATTCAGCGCAGGATTCCCTTTAAGTGGAAACAGACCGTCTTTGCCATAACCGAAGTCGAATGAACCCAAAGACTTGCGCTGGATCCGCAACTGCTTGAAAGCAGGAACGGCTCCGCCAAATTGAGAATCATCCATGTACAGAGCCAATTCTGGATTGTAGAAGAAGTTGTCCAAAATGGTGTCGCTGATTTCTGCATAAGGGCTGAGCGCGTTCCAATAGTCCTTGAAACCGATTGGAATCACGGCTTCGTTGGTCAGTGGCATACCCAAGCGAGATACCTGAACCCAATCGCCAGAGTGGGTTTCTTTGCCTTTGGACAAAGTACGGATGGAACGGCGGCTAGAAGAAGCCCATACTCCAATCACGTAATCTGGGTCCAAAATGGTTTTGGGCAAATAGAATGCTCCTTTTTTCAACAAAGTGCGAATAGGCACCTGAATGGCAATTGTACTTACATTCAAACACTTGACGCCATCACGAGCTTTGCCACCTTGGCGGGGCGAGTCACCCAGGTCAAAAATACCACCCAAGTCTACAAAGAAAGGATCGTCGGCAGGGCCGCAGAATACCTTTTCACCAGTAGAAGAAGTCGTGATGGCATTTTTTACCAAATCTGCATAGCGGGTATCCAAACCTACTCCGCTGGTAATCGAACGGGTACCGACATTGGTAGGTGGTACGACACCATTTGTGATAATTGCCTGGAAGCTTTTGCCCCCATCGATGCTGCGCTCGAGGGTGTAAGTGGCTTTCAGGTTTTGTTTGCCCAAACGGATGTTGAAGAAAGTAGTAGGATCTTCATTCACCAGTTTGAATGTAAAACGGAAAGTGATTTCATCGCCAGGTTTTGAGGCATCGTTGTCGATGTGGATTTCGTAGCGGATGTTTTCACCAAAGTTGTAATAGTTGGGGCCACCTTGTGGCAATTGAAATGGAATGAAGTTGGCGATGATGGTGATCATCCCCGGTTGGTCCGGGCTGCGGAAGGCGTACAAATCGGTATTGTCCGCCAAGGGGTCGTCCGCAATCAGCGGCGCTTCCCGGTGACTGGAGGCAAACAGCGATGCGCTGAAGGCCAGCAGGGTTAGACAAAGTATGGATTTAAAAAAGTTTTTCATGGTTGTGCTTTGTGCTACATGGTTGTAGCTTGATGATGATGATGATGCCCACGAATGAATTCGTGAGTTGGGACTTTGTGTTGCCTCCCACGGATATAACCCACGATTTAAATCGTGGGATTCCCATGGGTTGCTTAATTTACTTCGGTGCCAGACCAAGGAGCCGCTAGGTACGGGAATACCGATTGGAATTCCTTATCGTTTTTCTCCACTCCAGTGGTGTAAGTCAGTACGTTCAGCAAGTGAGGAGTTACTGGACTGCCACCCGCTTTAAAATCGTCGTACCACAAACCAACGGCAGCAAGTACAACCCCAGAAACGGCTTGCAATTCGATGCGCGTTACGTCATCTTCCAGGCGGCGACCGTTGGGGAAACCGTCCATGTTGGGAATGACCTGCAACTCGGTATTGGAATTGTATTCAGGATCGGTCAAACCCAATACCGCAGCTTGTACCAAGCCTAATGAGCTGAATGAAGCAAGGCTTCGGCTGGTCACTGGTACCGCCATGTTCAAGCGCAACATATCGCCACCGTTGGGCAGGAAGTTGTGAATGAAAGGTTTACCAACAGCTAATGGATTGCCGTTTTTACCTGTTGCCAATTGGTAAGGCGCCAGGTTAGGTACGCCTGTGTGAAAAATTGGCCAAAGGTCGACCGAGCGCGCTTTCCCTGGGCCAGGCAACAACAAGGTACCAAACACTGCATCATCAAGCGCAGTACCAGCAAGAGCTGCATTACCTTTCAGGCCAAAAAGACCATCGCGACCAAATCCGAAGTCAAAAGAGCCTAGTGATTTGCGTTGTATGCGCAGTTTTTTGAAAGCAGGAACGGCTCCGCCAAAGCGAGAATCATCCATGTACAAGGCCAATTCTGGATTGTAAAAGTTATTATCCAGGGTTACATCAGCCAATTCTTCATAAGGAGTCAAAGCGTTCCAGTAATCTTTCATGCCGATTGGAATCACCGCTTCGTTGGTCAGCGGCATACCTAAACGAGATACCTGAATCCATTCACCATCTTCAGCAGGGGCAGAGCCATCTACCTTCAGGGTGCGCAGGGTGCGGCGACTTGCAGAAGCCCAAACACCAATCACGTAATCCGCATCTAGAATGTTGCGTGGCTGGGCAGGAGCACCTGCCTTGAGCAAAATAGCAATTGGAATCTGGATCGCAATGCTGTGTACATTGGTCATGCCGACGCCGTCGCGGATTTTTTGGCCGCCTTGACGTGGCGAATTGCCCAAGTCAAAAATGCCGCCCAAATCCACGAAGAACGGATCGTCTACGGGGCCACAGAAAACCGCTTCGCCTGAACTGCTGTTCATGATGCCTTTTCGCATCAAATCCGCGTAACTGCTGTTCAAACCAACCCCGCTGCCAATGGAGCGTGGGCCGATGTTGTTCGGTGGCACATAACCGTCACTCAATACTACCTGGAAAGTCTTCCCACCGTCGATGCTTCGTTCCATCGTATAGGTGGTTTTGAGGTTTTGTTTACCCAAACGAATGTTGAAAAAGGTAGTGGGATCCTCATTCACTCGCTTAAAGGTAAAGCGGTACACGATCTCGTCGCCAGGTTTGGAGGCGTCGTTGTCAATGTGGATTTCGTAGCGGATGTTTTCGCCAAAGGTGTTGTAGTTGGGACCACCTTGAGGCAATTCCGCCGGAATGTAATTGGCGATAATCGTGATGGTATTTTGCTTGTCCGGGCTCCGGAAAGCGTACACATCCGTGTTATCGGCCAATGGATCGTTGGCGATCAGTGGTGCTTCGCGGTGGCTGGAAGCCTGTGCGAACCACGACGCCAAAACGAATAGAAGTGATAAAATGGAATAACGTCGCATAATAGGTTATGATTAAATGAAAAACTCTAATTCGATTTTCCTGGACAAAGCAGTGGCTAGTAGCAGCATGGGGTGCATGTGCCCTGGAACAGGTGACAATGATCAGTGATCAGTTAACAATGGTCAATAAACAGTAAGCGCTCAAAAGTCCGCTGATCATTGATAACTGTCAAAAATTGGTTGGTGAAGTAAACCTTCAGGTTACGGGGAGTACCTGGTTACAATGCCTTCAATAGTTCCATTGTGGGCTGCTGGTTTAAATACAAGTAGAAAAAGGGTGCTGAGTAATGATAGTTTCATGTTGGTGTTGGTTGTTGGTACAAAGGTTCGAGAGTAATTACGAGGCGGGTTGGAAATTGGATTGGATATAGGTGGATTTTTTTTGAGATGAAAGTTTAGAATTTATTTAAGTATCTGATAAATAATTATTTATAAAATAAATTTCGTTTATTGTTTTTGATAAAATATTTAAGAGCGGCGAAATCGCCCCTCTTAAATATTTACGTCGTCAAACATATTCCTCCTCAAGATCTTCACTTCTAAACTCGCGAATCTCAGCCAGCAAGCCCATTGCTTTCAGTACTGGCGTTCGAATCAATTGGTGTACTTCATCCTGGATGAGCGCTGGATAATTTTTACAAAAATTGAGCAGGCTCTGTGGTTGCACATTGCTCAACACATCCAGAAGAAGGATAAAGATGCTTAGAAAAAACTTGGGTGTGTGCATGCTGCGAATGATTGGTGTGAAATGGTTTGATAGATAATTCGCAGCGGAGAGAAAAAAATCACAGTTAGAGGGAATAAAATATACCACAAATCTTTTGCTTTTCCAATTTTTTTGAGCCAATTGAGAGTTTTTAGGACCCTCAATTACACATCGGTACCTCCTGCCCAATCTCCCAAAACCGCATCGTCTCCGGTAAATGGAAATTGATGCCTCTGGCCATAAAATATAGCCCGAATAAGCCTAACAAAATGGGACTCAAATGCCGCAACCGTTGCCGCCAATTCAAACTGATGAATTGACCTGCCAGCGCCGTACCCAACATTAGTGGTAGTGTACCTGCCCCAAATCCCCCCATGTACAAGGCACTTTGTATCCAGGAATCGCTCAGCACAGCCCCGGCGATGGCTACATAAACCAACCCGCAAGGCAACAAACCATTGAGTGCACCAATCAGGAAATGAGTCGACAAACCTTCGCGGCGCAGTAATGTCGCCATGTTGCGAGACACCCAGTTTTGCAGCACTTGCACTGCAGGAAATCGTTTGATGTACGATTCTACATTCAAAGACAAGAGTGCTACAAGGATCAATAAAGCACCAATGAGCACGGAGAACCAGGACTGCACCCCGGCCAAAAACAAACCTCGGCCAAATGCCCCGATGATTAGTCCCAAAAACAGATAGGTGAGGATTCGGCCAAGGTTGTAAAGCAATGCGCCTGCTGCTGCACCCCAGCCATGGGCGGCTTTGGGGAGTGCCAGTGCAATGGGGCCACACATGCCTACGCAGTGCAAACTCCCCAAAAAACCCAGCAAAAAAGCAGAGAACAGCATGATCTTATAGTTGAATGATGTTATAGTTGAATGATGTTATAGTTGAATAACTTCTTCTTTGTAATACGCTTTGCTGCCGTCGCTCCAGTCCACTTTTACCCGCCACAAACCGGTTTTTAGGCCAGTGGTGGAGATGACCTGGCGGTGATTGAGATTGGGGGCGATGTTGACCTTGAAGTCCCGGCTCTGGTCAGAAGGGCAGAAAAAGTAAATTTCGCCGTGTACTTTCCCAAGTTCTGAGGGAAAAAACAATTCTACCTGCGAGCCAGATTCAGTAGTCTGAATTTCCAGGTCTTGCTTCAAACCTTGTGCATTGCTCAGTTTGTCAAATTTTTCCTGGTACTTGAGGTCATCAGCATAGTAATGATCAGAAACCAGGCTATTGTCAAACTGCGTCGAGCGGACTACTGCGTACACCATCGTGATGACAAACAGGCTGTAAAAAATGGCAATGCCACTGCCCCAATTGATTTTCATGGTGTTGTTATTTTAGGGTGAAAAAATTAAATAGGTCCTAAAAAGTTGGTCTTGACTCGATCGATTTTTTTGCCATTGGAGTATACATCCACTTCGATGCGGGTTTTTCGGCTATCCAGGTTTTTGCGCTCGATCTCAACAAACAGGGCACCTTCAGTGACTTCAGAAGCTTTGGTGAAAGGTGTTTTTCCCACCAGTTTGATGGCACCCTGAGGCTTCACCATACGGAATTCAATGGGAAACGTATCCCTGGTTTTGTTGATGATTTCGTAGTTGTACAAGTTGCTGATTTTGTCTTCCCCCACCTTCTGGAACAGCATTCCAGGGGTGCGCAACAGTAAAACCTCCACATCCGTACGCATCGAAAACAGTACTATGTTCAAAATGACCATCAAGGCCAAAACTACGCTATACGCCTTCACCCGAGTGGTAAATACCTTTTGGGTCTTGGTTTCAATGCTGGTCGCGCTGGCGTAGCGGATCAACCCACGAGGGCGACTCACCTTATCCATCACCTCATCACAGGCATCCATACAGGCGGTGCAGTTTACACATTCGAGTTGGGTGCCGTTGCGGATGTCGATGCCAGTAGGGCAAACGTGGACGCACAATTTGCAGTCGATACAATCGCCCAGGCTTTTTTGTACGGCCTCAATAGGGTTGGCAGCAGGGGGAAGGGCTTCGACCATTTCCAGGGCTACCGCTTTTTCACTTTGTAATACCGAAGCCTGGATGCTTGAAATGGGAGAAATGGGTTTGTTGCCCGTTTCTCGTTTGATTTTTCCCCTTGGTTCGCCTCTTACCTGGTCGTAGTGAACAACAATCGAGTTTTTGTCCAAAAGTACCCCTTGCAAACGGCCGTAAGGACAAATGGCAATACAAATTTGTTCCCGCATCCAGGCGAAAACGAAATAAAAAGCGAAGGAAAAGACCAACATGGCAATGAAGCCTGTCAGGTTTTGGGACACGGGTTCGGTGGCAATTTGGTACACCTCGTCGATCCCGATGATGTAGGCGAGGAAGGTATTGGAGATCAAAACGGCAATGGCGAAAAAGATCACCTGCTTGCCTAGTTTTTTGATGATTTTGTCGCTCGTCCAGGGGCTATTGTTCAGGCGGCGTTGGGCGTTGGCGTCGCCTTCAATGAGGTATTCGATTTTGCGGTAAACCATTTCCATGAACACGGTTTGGGGGCATACCCAACCACAAAATAATCGGCCATAAATCACGGTAAACAGGATGATGAAAACCACAAAGGTCAACATGGCCAATACAAACAAATGAAAATCCTGAGGAGCAAAACTTATGCCAAAAACGATGAAATGGCGTTTGAGGATGTTAAAAAGCATCAAAGGTTCACCGTTCACTTTGATAAAAGGAACGCCAAATAAAAAGATCAAAAAGACCCAGCTCAGATAGGTACGAGCTGAGGTGAATTTTCCTTTCGGTTTTTTGGGGTATACCCAGATCCGCTTGCCTTTATCATCCACAGTGGCAAGGTGATCGCGGTATTCTTCGTAATCTTCAAAAGGGGTGATTTCGCTCATGGTAAACAATTTATTGTTCTAAGGTTCCAGCGTTCCAAAGTTCCAAGGTAATCGAGCAGCTCGACTTCGCTCGGTGACCGATTACCTTGGAACGCTGGAACCCAGAAGCTCTTTAATTTTCAGCTTCCTCCGTTTCTGGAACATACTTGTCGCCCTGTGGAGCTTTGCCATTCGGTGGATTTGTACCTTGAATGGACAAAATATAACTGCTCACTTTCAGCATATCCGTAGGTTTGAGCTGTGCACTCCAGGCGATCATGCCTTTTTCAGGCACCCCGTTTTTTACGGTTTTGAATACATTGGTGATGCCTCCGCCGTTGATCCAAAATTCGTCGGTCAGGTTTGGACCTACTCCACCTTCTCCATTTGCGCCGTGACAAGCCACGCAGTTGGTGCTGAAAATGGTTTTGCCAATGGACAAATCTTTGGCATCAACGCTGGCCTCCAGGTTGTCTTCATCAATGGTATTGGCTTGTGTAGCAGCAAAAGCAGCTTTGGCTTGTTCTGCCACTTTCATTTCGGCATTGTATTCTTCAGTCTGGCTTTGGCCACCCAATAGGTGATAATAAGTGAAGAAGACCACACCGAGGATAATGGTGATGTAAAACATGGCTACCCACCAAGGCGGAAGGCTATTGTCCAATTCCTTGATGCCATCGTAGTTGTGATCCAGCATTACGCTGTCTTCTTTTTCTACGGGCACCACATTGGTCCAGGCTTTGTATTGGCGCTTCCACAAAGGTTCTTTGGTGGTTTTTTCAACCTCTTCCAGATAGGACTCGATACCTTGTTCCTGGTAAATTTTGATCTGCTGCACCTTGATCATCATGCTGAGCAGGTGAAACAGGGCCAAAACTGCCCCCAACATGGTCAGGCCAGCAAAAAAGATCAAGCCGTTGGCCAAAAGTGAGTTAAAGGTCTCATTGCTGGCCGGAGTAACCGCCCCTGCTGCCCCTGCCCCTTGTGCAAATACCAGGGAGGAGGAAAGCAAAGCCAGGAGGGTGATGACCAATTGTTTTTTGAGCTTATTTTTCTTCATGGCGAATGTCAGTTTCCGATGTTTGAAGAATGGAATCCTCCAGAGGAAGATTCGACATTTTATTGAGGTATGCGAGGGGGCTACGGAAAGCCATAATTGCACTCACCAAAAAAACGGTAACAAAGGTGAGTAGGGCAGAGATGGCCATCCAGTTGATGCTTCCAGCGCTTTCGAGGATGTATTTGTACATGGCTAATAGTTGAAATATTGAAGAGTTTGTAGTTGAAATGAAGTTTTAAAGTGTAGCAGCAGGAGAGTCTATTCTACCAACTGACTGTTGAACTTCTTTTCAACATTTCAACCCCAAACTCTTCAACTTTGGTTAATTGGTTGCCTGCGGTTTTGGTTTGATATCCGTACCCAATCGTTGCAGGTAGGCGATCATAGCCACGATGTCGCGTTTTTCTAGTTTTTCGTCTTCTACTCCATCAGCGCGCAGTCGTTTGGCTATTTCACTGGCTTGTTTTTTCACATCAGCCACTGCTTGATCTTCGTACCCTTCAGGATAAGGAGTGCCCAACATGGTCAGTACCTTGATTTTTTTAGGCAGGGTGCCCAAATCCATCTCATCGCGCAACAACCAGGGATAAGCAGGCATAATCGAACCTGGTGACATACTTTGTGGATCCACCATGTGGTTGTAGTGCCAACTATCGGGATATTTCCCACCTTCGCGGTGCAAATCTGGTCCAGTCCGTTTGGAACCCCAGAGGAATGGCCGATCGTAGATGAACTCACCCGATTTGGAATATTCCCCATACCGTTCAGTTTCGGAGCGGAATGGGCGCACCATCTGGGAGTGACAACCTACACAGCCTTCGCGGATGTACAAATCGCGACCGTGTAATTCCAGCGGTGTATAGGGTTTTACCGAAGCAATTTTGGGTACATTGGACTCGATCATCACCATTGGGGAAATCTCGATGATCCCACCGATCAAAATCGCAATTGCACTACCAATCAGCATTTGCATAGGCCGACGCTCAATCCAGCGGTGCCAGTGTTCCCCTTTGTGCGCGCCATCGGTAGCTACTCTGGCAGGAGCTTCGGCTGCTTCATCACCAATGAATGATCCCTGGCGGATGGTGGCAATCAGGTTGTAAACCATCACCAGCGTACCGGCGAAGTATAAGGTACCACCCAAAGCGCGGATGTAGTACATCGGCATGATTTGGGTTACCGTTTCGAGAAAGTTGCCGTATTTCAGGAAGCCATCGGGCGTAAATTCTTTCCACATCAGGCTTTGTGCCCAACCCGCCCAATACAGTGGGATGGCGTAGAAAGCGATACCCAGCGTACCAATCCAGAAGTGAGCGTTGGCCAATTTTCCAGAATAAATCTGCGTATTGAACAAACGTGGGATTAACCAGTACAGGATACCAAAGGTCAGGAAGCCGTTCCAGCCCAGGGTGCCAATGTGTACGTGACCAATCGTCCAGTCCGTAAAGTGGCTGATGGCGTTGACCGACTTGATGGACAGCATGGGCCCTTCAAAGGTTGCCATACCGTAGGCCGTAATGGCTACGACCATGAATTTCAAAACCGGATCTTGGCGTACCCGGTCCCAGGCACCACGCAAGGTCAACAAGCCATTCAGCATACCGCCCCAGGACGGTGCAATCAGCATGATGGAGAATACCGTACCCAAAGACTGTGCCCAATCGGGCAAAGAAGTATACAACAAGTGGTGCGGACCAGCCCAGATGTAGATGAAGATCAGTGCCCAGAAGTGGATGATCGACAAGCGATACGAATACACCGGGCGGTTGGCCGCTTTAGGTAAGAAGTAATACATCAAACCCAGGTAGGGAGTGGTCAAGAAAAATGCCACCGCGTTGTGGCCATACCACCACTGCACCAAAGCGTCTTGCACCCCTGCGAAGATGCCGTAACTCTTGGTCGCTGAAACCGGGATTTCGATGTTGTTGCCAATGTGCAACACCGTAACCGTAATCCAGGTAGCAATGTAAAACCAGATGGCTACGTACATGTGGTTTTCACGGCGTTTGATAATTGTCCCAAACATGTTGATCCCAAAGACTACCCATACCAGCGCAATCGCGATGTCGATTGGCCATTCTAGTTCAGCGTATTCTTTGGAACTGGTAATCCCCAATGGTAGGGTTACCGCAGCCATCACGATGATGGACTGCCAACCCCAAAAGTGGATGTTACTCAGCGCATTGCTGAACATGCGGGTTTTGAGCAAACGTTGCAGGGAATAATAAACCCCCATGAAAATGCCGTTCCCAACAAAAGCAAAGATTGCTGCATTGGTGTGCAATGGGCGGATTCTACCAAAGGTGATATACGGGATGCCAAGGTTTAATTCAGGCCAGATCAGTTCAAAAGCTGCAATAAGGCCCACCAGCATCCCGACAACCGCCCAGAGCATGGTCGCGTACGCAAATTTGCGCACGATAGCATTGTCGTAGTAAAATGTCTCTACTTGTGCCATCAGGTTAGTGATTTTTAAAGTTTTGTGTCAGTTGGTTTGTCGTCGTCGAGAAGCATGCGAATCGACGGAGTATAATCGTCATCGTATTGTCCACCTTTGACGGCCCAGAAAAAAGCGCCTAAAAAGCCCAGGGCTAGGATGAGGCTAATCAGAATGAGCAAAAAAATGACTGTCATACCTTTGTCAATTTGTTCGTGCAAGGTAGGCAGCCGTCAATCCTGGGCAGGATGACAGGGGTCAGGGGTGGGAGTGATTTTTGTCAGTGGAGGAAAGGAAAGCGCTCGAAGAACTTTATTTTGAGAGACGGTTTATTGGATAACTTTGTTTATTGGACTTGAGGCGAGTTGATTATTAACTCACATTACGCAAGTTTGATTCTGATAAGGTGCAGCTAAAGTGTATAGTTTTATTCTATTTAACTGCGTAATGTAAGTTATTAAGTGATTGATGAATTTTAGCCTTAAGTAAGTTTGGTTATTTCATTTACTTTAAATGTTTCTCAAAAAACGCCAAAGTCCGGCTCCATGCCAACTTAGCTGCCTCGGCATTGTAGCGAGCAGTAGAAGTATCGTTGTGGAAAGCGTGGTTTGCGCCCTCATACACGTATTGTTCGTATACAATTTTATTGGCTTTTAGGGCTTCTTCATAAGCAGCCATCCCGGCATTCACCCTTTCATCCAAACCGCCATAGTGCAATTGCACCGCAGCCTTGATTTTGGGCACTTCAGGGGCTTCGGGCTGACGGCCATAAAAGGCGACGGCTGCGCCCAGCGCGGGTACCTTGGTCGCGAGGGTATTCGCCATGGCCCCACCCCAACAAAATCCAACGCAGCCAATTTTGCCATTCCAATCTTCACGTGAGGGTAGGGAATCGAGGCAACGCATGAAATTTTCGAGGTTGTCTTCGGCTTTGAGGGTGGTGAAAAGTTGCCGGGCTTCGTCTTCAGTGATCTCGGGTTTGGTCAGAAGCGGCGCCAGGGCATTGGGCGCAATGGCCAAATAACCCGCCAGCGCAGCCCGCCGGGCCACGTCTTCAATATGGGCATTGAGTCCACGGTTTTCGTGGATGACGATGATGGCGGCGTATTTTTTTTTCTTTTCCGGCCGGGCCACATAGGCTTTCATTTGACCCTGTGCACCAGGATAGGTGATGTATTCGGTAAAAAGTTCCCCTTCGGTGGTGACCTTCGCCGTTTGGTAATCCGACTCCAGGAAGGGCAAAATGGACATGGCTGCCGCCGTGCTACCCGTCAGCATCACCAATTGTTGCATGAATTCCTTGCGGGTAAGCGGCTTGTGGGTGTATTCGTCGTAAAGTTTGATGATGCGTTGATCCATGATGCAGGTGGTTATTTGCTTAGGTTGGTGATCAGTTGTTTTTTCAAAAATAGGCCATTTTACGCAATAATGTGGCAGGAATTTGAAACCAAGTTAACTTTCCCCCAAATACTTCCCCGGCTTCAACAAAATCTTGACCAGCCCCAGCCCCACCGCCAATACCAAAAACAGCGCTGGAAATCCCCCCAAGGTAGAAGCCATTTTTATCCCATCAATCCCCGCATTGGCTACCATGACCCAGGCGATCAGGCCGACCAGGCTACCCCACACAATTTTGATCCAAATGGGTGCCTCCGGACTTTCTGGTGAGATGCCCGTACTCGATAAGCTGCTCATGGCCGAGGTATTGGCATCTGCCCCGGCTACATAGGATAAAAAGGCGGTGCCCAAAAAGGCCAATCCCGTGAGTTGCGCCAGGGGCAATTGATCCAACACGGCGTAAATTACCCCCTCCGGGCCCTGTTTTTGTAGGGTGCCGTATAAGTTGGCCGTATGCCCCACAAAGTCCATGTACACTGCACTCCCACTAAATATGAGCATCCACACGATGGAGAACAAGGAGGGGAGAATCAGGTTGTAATTGATGAACTCCCGCACCGTATAGCCGATTGCTACCCGCCCCAGGAACAGCGCGGTAACGGGCGTCCAGGCCAACCAGTTGGCCCAATAAAACACCGTCCAACTATCCGCCCAGGATTTGTCGACCCCCAGACTCAGACTGCGCGGGAAAAAAGTTTGAGCATAATCGGCCATACTTTCCGCACCATAGGAAAACAAAAACCGGGTAGGCCCAAAAAACAGTACAAACAAAGCCAATACAAAAAACGCATAAGTATTGATGTTGGACAAAATGCGAATCCCATTGAACAGGCCAGTAATGGCCGATAGGATGAAGGAAAATACAATCACGAGTGCGATCACAAACAACAATTCCGGGCTATGCTGAATGCCAAAAAAACGCTCCAAACCACCCGCCACCGTCAGGATACCCGCACCTAGGGACGCAGCCATACCCGCCACCAGACTGTACAAACAAACCGCATCGATGGTATGGCTCCAGGCCCCTGGCTTGCGTGCGCCGATGAGTGGATAAAGCATGGAACCCAAACTAAAGGGTTGCTTCAGGTTATAATACGCAATGGCAAACATCAAGCCAGCCACCGTGTAAATGCTGTAAGGTGTGAAAGTCCAATGCAAGAACATCGTTGAGAGGGCAAAACGCGCTGCTTCCGGGCTTTCGGCCTTTACTCCAATTCCTCCCGGAGGAGTATGCAAATGATACAAGGGTTCGGCTGTCGCCCAAAACAGGATGCCGATCGCAATGGTGGTACACAAGGTAATGCTGAACCACTGCCAGCGCGTGAGCATGGGCACGGCGTCTTTGCCCCCAATTTTTACTTTGGCCAAAGGCGAAAAATAAATCCAGATGCAGAGCAAAAAAAAGAACAAGGTGCCACTGGAAAACAGCCAGCCAAAATGGTACAAAATCCAGTCATTGGCCGCTTTAACTTTGACCAAAAAATCGGCAGGATCGTAAAGGCTATACAGCGTAGAGGCAAGCAACAAAATGGCAGGGGGTAAAAAAACAGGCAACTTGATCTTGGGCATGGCGTGGCTTTGGGCTCAAATTTGAATAAAAATCAGTAAAGCGTACCATAATTCCCTTTTTATTTACACCTTGAAAATACAATTCGAATCCAGATGAAACTCATTCCGATCAATTCCGGCTTTTTAAAACTTGATGGAGGCGCCATGTTTGGCGTAGTGCCCAAACGCATGTGGCAAAAAATGAACGAGCCCGACGAAAACAACCTCTGTACCTGGGCCATGCGGTGTTTGTTGATCGATACGGGAGAGCGCAAAATTTTGGTAGACACCGGGATTGGGGACAAACAGGATGCCCGCTTTCGCTCTCATTTCACACCCTGGGGGCAGGAAACCTTTTTACAAAACCTGGTCGCAGCAGGTTATCGCCCCGAAGACATCACCGATGTTTTGCTCACCCACTTGCATTTTGACCACGTGGGTGGTGCCATTCAACTGGATGCCAAAGGCAACCCTGAACCCACTTTCCCCGCAGCGCGTTATTGGTCGAATCCTGTTCACCTCGCTTGGGCACTAAACCCCAATGCCCGGGAAGCCGCCTCTTTCCTCAAAGAAAACATCCTACCCCTGCGTGATTGGGGCATGCTGGAGCTGATTGACCCCAGCGACAAAGATGTGGAATGGTTGCCCGGAATTCGCCTGCGCTTTGTGTATGGCCATACCGAAGCGATGATGTTGCCGATCATTGATACGCCGAAAGGTACGGTGGTGTATTGTGCCGATTTGATTCCTTCGCGTTGGCATGTGCGGATGCCATACATCATGGCTTACGATGTGCGGCCATTGGAGACCATGAAAGAGAAGGCGCGTTTGTTAGAGGAAGCTGCCGATGGCGCTTTTGATTTGTATTTTGAACATGACCCTAGTCTGGAGCAGGGTAGGGTAGCCCGTGACGACGCTGGCAATTTTTTACTAATTTAAACTATCCTGTTTAACTTTCTAAGGTGACGCACTAAGGTGCTCTTAAGTGCCTGAGGTGGTGAAAAAGAAAAAAAGCCCTGCTGAGCAGGGCAGGGGTACCTTTCACCACCTTAGACCTGTCAATTACCCACAAAACCGACAAATCAGGAATTGTGGTTAAAGAACCAAGAAGTTCATTGAGGTAATGTAATGTAAGCAAAACAAAAATGTATTTTTTTGCTGGATGAAAGCGGCAAAAAAATATAGTACATCCAG
>NZ_JBGSLK010000116.1:0-109997 GCF_041740695.1 Haliscomenobacter sp.
CATCTTTGCATTATCAATGCGATGCGCAACAAGATTTTGCTCAGGGTTTTTGCCGTCGTTAAAAATCAAGTTATGTATCAAAAAAATTTGAACAATGTCTTGCTTGAACCATAGAAAACACAACGAAACGACGACACGACGGAATGGCTACCGCCTACATACGACGCAAAGCGTCGTTTACACTGAGCACGTAGCGCGAAGATCGTCGTGTCGTCGTTCCGTTGTTGGTCGTCGTGTTAAAAAAGCAGCGAAGCTGCTTCCTATCTGCGTACTGTGAATCACTCACTCCAAGCATTCCCCACCTCTGCCACTGGCAGACAGGAGATGTACGCCCCCGGCACCGGATCATAACTCAAAATATTGGTGCATACCTCCTCGGAAGTGTAATAACCAAAGAGGGTCAAACTTTTGAGGTTGCGGAAAAAATCGCTGGGCTGTGGTGGTGCCAAAGTAATGCCCCAAACCGAGGGTGGTTGGGTGGCGGCGGCTTTGTCCATGGCCAGAAGTAAGGCGTTGCGTTCCTCCGGGCTGCATACCGCGAATGCTTTGCTGTGTTGTTTTTTACTGTCTGCTTCAATTTGTTCCAAACCAGCCACAAAAGCTTTTTGATCCCCCTCGCCCAACACTTCTTTCAGCATCTTGTCGATGAACTGGGGCACACCCAACTCTTTAGCGCCTGGAGTGGCCGTTTTGGGCAAGATGGTTTCGGTGACTTCAGCCAGGGTAGCGGCTTGATTTTTGGATAAAAAAACGGGTTGCCAGTCCAATTTGGCCTCCGCCTGGCAACTTAAAAATAAGGTACTCAAGCTGGCTGAGGTCAATCCATAACCCAACAACCAACCCGAAGATATGATGACATCGCGACGATTCATGTTTGTCAGTTTTTAGAAGCTGTTAGAGGTTCCCTTTTTTCAATTCACTCATCGCAAAATCCACGGCGCGGGCCGTCAGCGCCATGTAAGTGATCGACGGATTCACACAGGAAGACGAGGTCATACAGGCGCCATCGGTGACAAATACATTCGATACAGCGTGGACTTGATTCTGGGCATTGAGCACTGAAGTTTTGGGGTCACGCCCCATGCGAGCCGTACCCATTTCGTGTACCCCTACGCCCAGTCCACCCGCGTAATCGAACATAATTACATCCTTAAAACCTGCGGAGCTGAGCATTTCAGCGGCGTCGGTTTTCATGGCTTCGCGCATTTTGAGCTCATTTTCGCGCATTTTGGCATTGAGCACCAAGAGTGGAATGCCCCATTGGTCTTTTTTCTCAGCGTCCAGACTAGCCTGATTTTCGTGGTAGGGCAGGCACTCCCCAAAACCCATCAGGGCCATGTTCCAGGGGCCGGGTTTGAAGAGGGATTCTTTAAATTCAGCGCCAACCCCGGGACTGTTGGTGCCTCGACCCCAGTTGGCTCGGCTGCCGCCATTGCCCTGGTAATCGTAACCACGCAGGAAGTTGGGGTTTTTCGTTTGGTCATTCAGGTTAGCAAAGCGGGGGATGAACAAACCCGTGGGGCGACGGCCTTTGTAATACTCGTCTTCCAGCCCTTCGTATACGCCCATCGCACCCGTGCGGTAGTGGTGATCCATGAGGTTGTGGCCGAGTTCGCCGCTGTCGTTGCCCATTCCTTTGGGAAAACGGTCGGAAGTAGAGTGCAACAGGATTTGAGTGGTGGCCAAGGTAGAAGCACAACAAAAAATGACTTTGGCGTAAAACTCGATCATTTCTTTGCTCTCGTGATCCACGACCCGGACCCCGGTGGCTTTTTGGGTTTTTTCGTCGTAGATGATGGAGTGTACGACCGAATTGGGGCGAATCGCAAAATTGCCGGTAAGATTCGCGGCCGGAAGGGTGGCCGAGTTGCTGCTGAAATAAGCACCGAAGGGGCAGCCTCGCGAGCAGCGGTTGCGGTTTTGGCATTTGCCCCGCCCGAGTTCCAGGTGCCAGGGCTGAGGCTCGGTAAGGTGGGCGACGCGACCAATGGTGATGTTTCGGCCCCGAAATTTCTTTTCTACTTCCTTTTTGAAATGTTGCTCCAGACAATTCAGCTCCATGGGCGGCAGGAAGTAACCATCGGGCAAGTGATCGAGGCCCAGCTTTTCGCCACTGATGCCCACAAATTTTTCTACGTAGGTGTACCAGGGCGCGATGTCTTTGTACCGAATTGGCCAATCGACGGCGATTCCCTCTTTGGTGTTGGCTTCAAAATCGAGGTCGCTCCAGCGGTAGCAATGTTTGCCCCAGGTGAGTGAACGTCCACCCACGTGATTGCCTCTGATCCAGTCGAAACGTTCTTTTTCGATGTAGGGATCTTCCTGATCGTTGGTAAAAAAATGTTTGGTGGATTCACCCACAAAACCGCTGCGGATTTGGATATGGTATTTTTCGCGGTCTTCGGCGCTGAGGGCTCCCCGGTTTTCGAATTCCCAGGCTTCCATGTTCATGGTGGGATAGTCTTCGAGGTGGTTGACCATACGGCCTTTTTCGAGGACCAGGGTTTTGAGTCCTTTTTCACAAAGTTCTTTAGCGGCCCAGCCGCCGCTCATGCCTGAGCCGATGACAATGGCATCGTAGGTGTTGGTTTTGTTGAGTTTGATGTTGAGATTGGCCATAAGCTTGCGGATGTAGAGTTGCGAAGGGGTTTCGTTTTGGGATTTACTTAAGTGCCTCTTTGGTGTCTATGGTTTCTTAGGTGGTTAAAAAAATTTCTTCACCACCTAAGAAACCATAGACACCAAAGAGGCACCTTAGAAACGTGTAATCAAAAATTATTTTCCGGGAGGACGCGCGGGCCGCTTGGGCATTACCAAACTATCCGCCGGGTATTGGGCCTTGATGGAATCCATATTGGTTCTGGCCCAGTCGATCAAAGCAGTTTTTTCTTCTGCGGTCAATTTAGCTTCAGGGTGCCGCCCCAGCCAAGTATAGGAGGGCAGTGGCATTTCGCCTTCGTCCACAACTTCGATGACCTCTTCAAATTTATGGTTTTGAATGGCAATTTTCATGGAAGTGAAATTCGAAAAATTCAGGTGCCGTTTGCCGTCCTTGACGTGGTTGGCCAACATCCAGGCGACGGGTTGAACATTCGCGTACCAGGGGTACTCGGTTTTGTTGCTGTGGCAATCGTTGCAGGCTTTTCCCAAAATACCCTGAATGTAATAGGGCCCCGGGTATTTTTTATGCACATCGTAGGTGAGGTCATTCGAGGTATTGCGCTCGGGGCGAAAAAACTGAATGAGGACGAGGATAGCTAACAAAACAAGCAGAATTTTTTTCAGCATGGTGTTTGTGTTTGAATTTCGAACAAAACAAAGGGTTCAAAATGGGCTTATACTTCCCAAAATAAGCTTTCTGTGAAAATTTTTCGCATTTTTTTGGAAGTGCGCTTGATTTATTTAAAAAGTGTTATAAATTTGTAGTGTACTAGTAAACTAATACACCATTACAATGATTCAACTCCAAAACCTCCACTTCCGCTACCACCCCAAACGCCCACTGTTCGAAGGGTTACACATCCAGATTGACAAACCTGGGATTGTAGGCTTACTTGGTTCCAATGGGGCGGGAAAAACTACACTGTTGCACTTACTGGCGGGTTTGCGCTTCCCTTGGTCGGGAACCTGTACTGTGTTGGGTTCAGAACCCCGCAAACGGCAGCTGGCCTGGCAACAGCAAGTATTGTTTGTACCTGAAACCATCGAAATGCCAGCGCGTACCCTCCAACGTTGGTTGACTGAATTGGCGCCCTTTTACCCGCGTTTTGACCAACGGCTTTTTGAGGCCATTGTCAAAGAGTTTGAGCTGGAAGTATCCGGTAAGCTCAGCGAATTGTCCTTTGGTCAACAGAAAAAAGTGATGCTGGCTTTTGCCCTAGCGACCCAGGTCAAAGTGCTGTTGCTGGACGAGCCGAGCAATGGTTTGGACATCTTTTCCAAATCGCAACTGCGCAGAATCTGGACCCGCCACTTGCCCGAAGATACCTTGGTGGTCATTTCGACCCATCAGGTGCGGGAATTGGGGGCGCAGTTTGATCAGGTGGTGGTGATTGATCAGGGCAAACTGTTGTTTCACCAAAGTACCGAAGTGCTCAATGCCCGTTTTTGCATCCAGCGGAGTACCGAGGAGCCGGGTAAAGATGCTGTGTATTACGAACCAATCCCGGGCGGATATCTGGCCTTGTACATCGCTGAACCTGGAGACCCTGAAACGGAGATAGACTTGGAAATATTGATGAAAGCGATTGTGGAAAAGCCGGAAATATTGGTTCACCTTCAAAATGAAAAAGTGTATGTATAGCAATAGTTTCACTCGAATTTCATCCTTAATCCAGATAGAGTGGGGAAAAAAATGGAAAAGTTTAATCGGATCGGCTCTGCTCTATATGTTGGTGATCCTAGTATTGATCATGAATCCTGCTCAGCAATTGTCAATTGCCATTGATTTTTTCATTATCCACTTTATTCTGGGTCTGGTCTTTGTTTTTGCAACGCAACTTTTTTTATTGTTTCCAGAATGGAGCACACCCTTCAAAACGATACAATTGTTACAGTTGCCTGCAAAGCCAGCAGAAAAATACCTAGCAAAACTTTGTTTTCCATTCCTCTTTGCGCCAGTTGCCTTTACCTTGATTTTTTTGGTTTTTCGCCCCATTTTTTTACAGGCAACTTTAGCAGTTAAAGGATTTATGACCTACCCGCTATACCAAGAGGACATCAATATTTTTGTACAAATTGCGTTGATTGTCCCTTTATTTGTAGGCGTAGTATTCGTTCCAGGTGCGTTGATTTTTAAAAAGGTGCACCTCCTTTTTTCTTTCTTATTGTGTTTGTTGTTATTTGTTTTGGCCGGGTTGATTGCCCAGGCTTTTCAACTACCTGCATACATTACAGCTTCACCTAGTGATCAAAGCATTTTTGGTGCAATGGAGGCACAACTATTTAGCGCTGTCTATTTTTTCCAATTCAAACGCCTGTATGCAACACTTCTTTGGGGGTGTGGAATCATTCCGATCATGCTATACTCAGGTTATTTCCTCTTTAAACAGCGCGAAATATGAACTGGAATGACCACAAAGCCATTTACCTCCAAATTGCCGATCAAATGGTAGAAGATGTGTTAAAAGGCAAAACCAAAGCTGGCGAACGAGCTTTATCGGTGCGAGAATTGGCAGCACAAATTCAAGTCAATCCAAATACTGTGGTAAGGTCTTATGGACTTCTGGAACAAGAGGGCCTATTGCAAAACCAAAGAGGCATTGGGTATTACATTGCCGAAAATGCCTTGGAAAAAGCTAGGAAGCTCAAGCGTCGTGAATTTATAGAAGAAACCTTACCCGAAGTGTTTAAAACGATGCAGCTACTTGAAATTTCTCTGAGCGACATCAGTGAATTGTATCACCAAAATCAAATTGCTAAATCATGAAAAAATCCATAAAAACGGGACACCTGCTCGCCTGGTTTGCTTTTGTATCCTTTCCTACTGTGCTCCTTGTATTTGATTTTACACCCCTTACAAGAGGCTATATTTACAGAGAGGTGTTTAGTAAGGGTACTTTACAATTGTCTGGAAAAACCGTGTATACGAAAAAGCGAGTTGAGCAGTTTTCTACGCTTAATATTAGATCACAGTTTATCGATTCAGTGATTTTAATTCCTACGAAACACCCGTTTGTTGAAATTACCGGGGACAGTGGCTACCTCGACAACATAAAGGTCGAAATGGAGCCGTCAAACCCAAGTCTGCACATTTTCAGCAAGAAGTTTTTCAAGACGCGAGCGCTAGGAAATCAAACCGATAATCAATTACCCAGTGTTAACATCAAAATTGGCTATCAATCATTAAACAGAATTGTCATCTATACCGCGATTAAACACTTCCATCAAAAAGGAGTGTTAAAAGGACATCGTATTCACATTGACATTGAGGCGGATGAAGCCGATTTAACGGTTGATGCCAACTATCTAAATTTGAATCTGCTAAAGCCTGGCACGGCAATTCAATTTGATACCATCAGTTCAAGCAGATACAATCAGTACATTCAACAAATCAATCAAGGCAAACTACATACCATAAAGGGTAAAGTAGACCTGGTTGAGATCCGCAACAACAGTGGAGGCGACCATATTTACCTGGATTTAAGTCAATTGCAAAGTCGACAAGTCCATGCGAAGATAGAGACAAGCGACTACAACAAACTAGTTGTCAACCCAAGTCAGTTGTTCAGTTACATCACCCCTCAATCAGGTCGTTTTTTCTTCAGAAATGACTTGACTTGTAAAAGTAAGGCTAAAGTCATTCATGGTTACCGAACACCCAAAGGATTCACCCGTGCTCAATAATTCAACTCTAGACACATTCATTTAGAGGAACCTTGTCCAATTCCACATCGTTCCATCACCCGACTTTTACTTGTTTGTTAAACCAATTCGCCTCGGTTCCGATTACCACGATCCCCGAGGTACGCCCAAGCCCACTCCTACTCCTGGGTAACTGCTCGACCGGCACAAGTCAATTGTGCGCTGGTCGAGCAGAGGGTGCCCACTTCTATTTATTTCACTTTGCTAAAAACATGCGATTCTTCCCAGTCAGTCCCCAACAATCTCAACACATAAGCTCCTTGTTTTAAGGCTTTAAGGTCAAAACTTTGCAAAGCTGGGTTCACAACCCGGCCAGATTCCAGCACTTTGCCACTGCCCATTTCCAGCATTTGGTACTGGACACTTGAGCTTTGAATTTTGGAATCGAGTTCTAAATACAAGGTTTCGTTGGCGTTGGGGTTGGGGAAAATTTTTCCTTTCTTTACCTTGTTTACAACAGTAGAACTGGAAGTGAGTAAATCAGTAATTTTCACCAAACCCACGGCACCGTTTGGAGCAGTGAATATTCCCCCTAAATACATGCTATTCCCATCGATATTCGCGGTGGTGGAATAAGTCGTCTCAGCAGGCATTTCTGGCAAAAAGTTGCTGATGAGTTGAGCGTTTTTGTCGATTACAATGTGGTTGTTTACCGGAATGTCGTTGTAGCGATTAAAGACTCCAGCAACCAAAACGCTGCCATTGGGCAGTTCGAACAATTCACTCAACCCCGGAAAATTATTGCTGGTGTGGGTAAGAGTAGGTGCTTGTACAATTTGACCAGCAGCATCCAATTTCAACAAAAAAGCACTGGTACTGGTAAAGCCGCCAGTCAACACCAGTCGACTATTTTGTTGTTCGGTAGCCCAAAATACGTAGCCATTCGCATTCACTACCTGCAAATCACGTGCTTCTCCGTTTTCAAACACCTCATACCCACGCTGGCCCAAAATGAGAAAACTATTGCTACTGGCCCGATGGAGAGAGGCCCTTTCGTTGGACAAGGAATGATTGGCCAGGATTTGCCCGGTTCGATCAAATACACTGACATTAAAGCCATCACCAGCTAAGAATCCAAGTGTACCACTGGGTAAAATGGCCATATTCTGTACAATGAAATTAGATACTGAGGTAGGTTGTGGATTAAAATCAGGATCGACTTGCCCGGTGGAATCGAAGCGAAAAACGGCTTGTGTACGATTTCCAATTTTGAGGTTGGTTCCGGCAAGCACCAATTCATTATTGGATTGAACCCCAATAGCGGCAACTGCTCCATCAAAAGTATGAGCCCTGAAATGGGGGTAAAGGTGAACCATCTCTGCTCAAGAGACGAACTTGAGAAATGTAGGTTATAGCATTCTCCAGAATAAAGATTTTCTGATTGGGCAATACTTCTAATAGCTGCAAACTAAAGTTTTCATTTTTCAAAATCAAAAAAGAAGGGTCAATTGTTCCATTTGGCAACAAGCGCAACAAACTTCCTATGAATTGCCCTGTTGAATCTTTGAAATAACCACCAATTAAGATTTTTCCATCTTGTTGGATCTTGATTGTTGTAGGTGCATTGTTCAACAGAGTTGGGTATTGAAAACTAGGGTCAAGTTCCCCATTTTCCTCCAGGCGAAATAAAAAGCTCACCGCTTGGTCATTTATAAATCCTTGACTCTGAGTCGCGATAAGTAACTTGTTGTCTGCTTGAGTTACCATGGTTGTACCGCCGCTAGCCCGCAATACTTTGGGCGAAAAATTGGGATCAAGTGTTTGAGCACACAATAAAGAAGCAATACTGAGAAGAGTTAGCGTAAGTTTTAGCTTTTTCATAGCCATGTTTTTGGGAATGAATTAAACAATATCATGCCCATAACCCAAAAACATGCTACAGTGGTATGTATTTAACAAAATAAATGAAAATTGGCCCCAAAACAAACCGCTCGAATTGGCCGCAAGCGGTAGACACCTGTGAATCATGTAAAATTACGCTTTAATTGTGTAAGGCTTATCTTTTAATCCTGTTGAACTTTGTTCCACAAAATCAGGAAGCAAACCAATTCTTGATCAGGAGTTAGTCCTAAACCAACACAACTTAATAAAATGAAAGTAGCAGTCTATAGTTTCCACCAATTTGAAAAGCCTTATTTCGAACAAGTAAATGACGGCAGTCATGAACTGCATTTTTTCAACGTAGAGCTTTCGCTGGAAACAGCCCCCTTGAGTGTTGGGTTTGAGGCGGTGAGTTTATTTGTAAACGACGATGCCTCGGCGCCCGTACTTGAACTGTTATATAAGAATGGCGTTCGTTTCATCGCCCTGCGCTCGGCGGGCTACAACAATGTAGATCTGGATAAAGCGAAACAACACGGCATCCGGGTAGCGAGAGTACCTGCCTATTCGCCTTTTTCCGTAGCCGAACACGGGGTAGCGCTCATCCTGGCACTGAACAGGAAATTGATCCGCGCCCATTCCCGGATCATGGAGCAAAATTTTTCCTTGAATGGACTAACCGGTTTTGACATGAATGGGAAAACCGTAGGCATCATGGGCACCGGAAAAATTGGGGAGGTGATGGCCCGGATTCTGCATGGTTTTGGTTGTCACTTACTGGCCTACGACAAGTTTGAAAACGAGGAGATCAAGCAAAAATATGCGGTGGAATACACCGATTGCGCTACACTATATCAGCGCTCCGACATCATCAGCCTGCACCTGCCGCTCAATGACGATACCCGGTACATCATCAATGAATCCAGTATCCAGCAGATGAAAAAAGGCATGATGTTGATCAATACCAGCCGTGGTGCTTTGGTGAACACGAACGATGTGGTTCAGGGATTAAAAAACGGGCAAATTGGGTATTTTGGCATGGATGTTTATGAAGAGGAGGATGGGCTATTTTTTGGAGACCACTCAGATGAGATTTTGCAGGATGATACGATTGCCCGGCTCATGACTTTTCAAAATGTACTGATTACCAGCCATCAAGGGTTTCTTACCGAAACGTCATTGACCAATATTGCCAAAACCACGATGTACAATTTGGATTGCTTCACAACGGCTAAAGTTTCTGAAAACGAGATAAAAATGTAAGTCCGGTTTTCGGTACAAAAAATCAATCTGGGACGACTTTCTGGTTGAAAAGCCGAGTCAATATGTAGGAACCGATCAGGCCGATTGCCAGGCCTATAGATAGAATAACCAAACTGTCCGTAAAAGGGTTTAAATATTTCCCCAAATGCGCCTTTTCCTGAATGGTTTTCATCAGTGCTGGTTCCATGAGCAGAAACGCGGTCATGAACAAAGCGAAGCCACCCACTCCCACCAGGGATGCGCCCATCCCTTGCAATACACCATCCATATAATTGTCAATGTTATCGGGATGAAGTCGATAATAAGCTTGGATGGCCAAGTACAAAAACACCAATTGGAATGCGGCAACAAACACATGGAGTTCATTGCGGTATCCCAGGCCGATGGTGTACATCAATAAAAAGAATGCGATGGATGCAAGCATCATCCAAAAACCCATTCTGATTGAAATAGCATACATAATCATTAGATTTTTGTACTTTTTGGTTTTATCAATTTAAATGGCAAAGTAATTTGCACCCTACAAAAATGATTGATTTAGAACAGCAAAGCGTTACACCATTCTGACAAAGAGTTACATCATTCACGCATTTATGTCACCTAAGGTACGCAACCAAAATGAACCACAATAAACTAAGCTTTTTATTGCTTTTCATCCTTTGTGCCTGCCATGGCGTGGAGACACAAAATGGCATCATCCCAAACGAAGTATTTCTATCCGACACCCGAGATTCCACAAAAACAACCCAAGCCATTCTCAACAAATTTATACCCAGCTCTTTGGCGCTTGCCCAAGCCGATACTAGTGACACTTTTTTTTACGGCAACAACGTGATTGAAGAGGACAGCTTGTTTAGGCAGCTGTTGATCGGAAAAATGATTGATTCAGCGAACATCCACGCAGTTGAAATCGATCTTAAAGACACCATGATCCAATTTTTTCAGCTCCGTCATCAAGCCTGGAAGCCAATGGGCAATGCACGAATCAACATTCCCATTTACTCCATTGAATTTGAAGACCTGAATGGTGACAACAAGAAGGAAATCATCACTTCAACCTGGCGAAACATGAACGGCAACTCCTGGAAAGAGGTCTACTGCCAATCAAAAAAAACCGGTACAATACAATACGCAGGCTCCTTCTCAACGGATTACGTAGTCAATAAAACCAAAAAGCAAATTGAAGAGACCTACTTCGGCAGCTGGTACATAGACCCTTCGCTGACGCTTTATGAATGGCGAAACGAAAAGTTAGTACCCATAAAACAGCTAATCATTGCTCATGATCGCCCAGTTACTGAAAACGGAAAATCGACTTTTGAGTATTACGAAAATGCCAGCAACGATCTCAAAGGACTTAAACTCGTATTTAAAGAGCCGTATAGCGAAGCTAACCAAAAGCAACAACAGCTATGGGATGATTTTTTTAGCAAAAACAAATAAAGTCCTTTGTTGTCCCTTTATTTCTTCGCCGTCTGACTTGGCCGAACCTCAATTTTGCTAGGCAAAGTCCGCGGATTCATCTTGAGTAAATCTACTACGATCTGCCCCAAATCTTCGGGCTGAATTTTCCAGGCATCCGCGTCACTCGGTTCGTGGTTGTTGAAATGGGAAGCTACCGAACCGGGCATGATGGTGGAACATTTGACGCCCGCATCCCGCAAGTCGAGCATGACGGCCTGGGTGAAACCCACCAAGCCAAATTTGCTGGCATTGTAAGCGGAAGCTGATGCAAAAAAATTGGTTCCGGCCAAACTGGCAATGCTGATGAAGTAACCCTTGGCATCAGTTAGTGCATCTACCGCGGCTTTGAGGCTGTAAAACACGCCAGTAAGGTTGGTATCGATCGTTTCATGCCATTGCTCTGGCGTGATTTGCGTAATGGGGGCAAAATGACCCACCCCCGCATTGGCGATGAGTACGTCGAGACGACCAAAAGTTTCCAGGGTTTTGGCCACTGCTTTTTGCTGCGCCGCAAAATCGCGGACATCGGCAGCGATGCCAATAATTTTACCTGTGCCGACGGAGGAGAGTTCCCGAGCTGTGGCATCTGCATCTTCCTGACGGCGGCTGGTGATGGCCACATTGATGCCTTCTTTTAGCAGGCTAGCGGCGATGCCGTAGCCGATGCCTTTGCTGCCCCCGGTGATGAGGGCGGTCATTTGGTTGAGATTGTTCATATGGTTGTGAACGTTGGTAGGGTTAAAATGGTTGAAATCGTTTAGAGCTTGAGCGGAAATAAATCTCCGTAACCTTCCGATCCATCTACTCAATTGGCTGGATTGTCGGTTTACTAAAATTGGTAACACTTACATTTATACTTTAGCGTTTTGTCAAGTACTATATTTGCTATTTTTCACCAATACATTCATCCAATGATCAAAATAATTGCATTTTTCAACGTCTGGTTTTTCAGCATGGTAGCCCTATTCAGCCCAGAAGAAGCGACTAAGACAAACGCTGATGAGACCATGCCCATGTGCAATACCAACATGGTTGAAAGTGTCGACCAATGGACCAAACTCCCGAGTTCACCTGTACTCAGCTCAGTTCCTTCTGGCTCCAGTGTTTTTGAAACAGACTCTACCAAGGCCTACGCCATGCCTTTGTTGACCCAAACGTCCAAAGGAGAGATTTTGCTTTCCTGGACAGAAAAGGACGAGCAAGGCCTTGTTTCATTTTGCCTCGCTTCCTCCAAGGACAAAGGCAAAACCTTTGGGGATAAAAAAGTAATTTTTACCAGCAAAGGGATTGGCAATAGCCGTTTGATGAGGGCCAAAGTTTTGGCCAAAAAAGACGGCAGCCTGGTCGCAGTGTTCACCAATCGGCCTGACGCACCAGCAGGAGCACCAGCAGGTGGCCGCCGCACCTCCGACCTGGTGTATTGTGTATCGAAAGATGCTGGTGCTACCTGGACCAGCCCTCAAAATGTGGACTCAGACCCCGCCAAAGCCATGCGTGGCTTTTTTGACGCCATCGTCCTGCCTAACGACGAAATTGCGGTAGTGTATTTGAAAGACGTGGCCAACAGCACAAAACACGAAGAGCGGGATTTGCGGTTGGTACTCACCAAAAATGGCGTATTTCAACCCGAAAAATTGATCGATCCTGTCGTCTGTGATTGCTGCAACATCAACCTTCTGGTCGATGCCAACGGTGCCTTACATGTCTATTATCGGGACAACAACGATGACATTCGCGACATCGCTAAAATAACTTCCACCGACAATGGAGCAACTTTTTCCAAACCACAAATCGTCCACAACGATGGCTGGAAAATCAATGGTTGCCCACACAGCGGGGCCATCTCTAGCAGCTATGGCAAAGGGGCTTTGATCGCCTGGTTCTCCGGTGCAGAAACCGAAACGGGCATCCGTTTGGTGACTCAAGAGGGCAAAAAACTCTTCGTCTTGAACGAGGCATCAGTGAAAAACCCCTGGATTATGGCGGGTTCAAAACAAGCGGTAATGCTTTGGGAACAAAGCCAGGCCGACAGCAAAAGCCAGCTCGTATTCCGAAAAATAAATGGCGATAAGGTATCCGAAACGGTAGCCGTAGACGGTACGGTAAATGCCCTTAATTCAACGGGTTTGATGCTGGATAATCAATTGCTGCTTGCTCACGAAGTGAAGCGGGATAAGAAGAATGGTCTTAAAATCAGTACGGTAGCTTTGTAGGGTCATTCTCCCCCATTATAGCCTGCAAGGAGTTGTTTTTAAAGGTTAAGCAAAATTTCCTTGCGGGCCATCATGCTTTTACAGAAAAGCGTAGGCAACTTGTTCATTATCAACAGTTCTCAAGCGTTAAGTCCGCCCAAGCTTTCTCTTTAGTTGATTAAAAATGTTGTGGAATTTAAAAAAATGTATTACCTTAGGTGGCGTATTAATTCAACTATTATGGTAATTAACATTCCTGACCAAGCCTTGGTATCTGCCAAGATCAGCTCCGAAGACCTATTGTTAGACTTCGCTGTCTATTTATATGAAAAACAAATCCTCTCTATCGGTCAAGCCAGAAAAATTGTAGACCTGGACTTAATTTCTTTTCAGAAAGAACTGGCAAAGCGAGATGTTTTCATCCATTTCGGAATTGAGGACTTAGAGAAAGATTTAGTGAATCTAGAGACACTGTAAATGATTGTAATTAGTGACACCTCCCCCATTACAAATCTTATTCAAATTGACTCTCTGGATTTGTTAAATGCCGTTTTTGGAAAAATCATCATTCCTCAAACCGTTTACAATGAGCTTTGTGAACTTCCCGATCAGAAGAAAATTCTTGACGACCAAGATTGGATTTCAGTAGTTCCTGCTGAAAATAGGTCAGCAATTACTCAGTTGGAAACGCAGCTAGACAAAGGGGAAGCAGAGGCAATTGCACTTGCCATGGAACTTCAACCTGATTTTCTGATCATCGATGAACTAAAAGGAAGAACCATTGCTGAAGGCATGGGGATCAAGATCGTTGGATTGTTAGGTACTTTGCTTAAAGCCAAACAATTAGGGTACATCGCTGAGCTTAAACCTAAGTTGGAGCAGTTGGTAAATCAGGGGTTTAGAATCAATCCTAAGCTTTATAAGCATGTTCTGAAACTTGCTGAAGAAGAGTGAGTCATATTTCATTTATTTTTAAATCATGTTAGCTACTACGACAAACATCCTCAATGGCAAAATTGATATTAGATACGAGTTCATGGTTTGATTTGGCAAAACCAAAAATTGAAGAAGTTTTAATTGAGCTTGAAGAACAAGTAAAGCAGAGCATTACTGTTTTATTGACTTGCGACATAATTATTGAAGAATGGAATAGAAATAAGCTGCGAGTTTTGCAAGAGGTAATTGTGAGTATCCGCAGCCATGCAAAAAGCGCATTGAAAATGTCCGAGCTTTTACCTGAACAGGAAAGAAATGAACTTGAAAAAATTATTCGAAAATACACAAATGTTGAGGCTGACCAAGAACGACTTGCTGAAGCGTTTTTTAATAGAGTTGAAAAATTACTCAAAAGCTCGGAAGTTTTTAGAATTGAAGATAAACTCAAGATTGACATGGCAAATAGAGCTCTAACTAAGCAAGCCCCATTTCATAATAGCAAAAACAATATGGCTGACGCTCTACTTTACTTTGGAGCTGTTGAGCACGTAAATAACACAAATCTAATAGCAACAGACTTAATTTTTGTAACCTCAAATCATAAAGAATTTGGCGATCCCAGTGATCTGACTAGAACTAAAATTCATCCTGAATTACAGATGGGAAATGTTCACTTCGTAAATAATCTTGCTCAAGCATTAAAAATGAGGAAAGAAGCAATTGATTTAATGGATGAATATCATGAGTACGAATTTTGGGATTCGATAAAGTGGCAATCAGAAATCGCAAGAGGAAAATAAGAGAACAATAACCAATAATGACCCATGCCGCCGGTCAGCTTGTATAGCCAACTTACGGCGGCATGGGAATATTCCAATGGAATAGACTTCCTCACTTACATCCCCAATTCCTGCTTATCCCCCAAAAAAGGCTGGTTGTACACCCGTTTCCCGGTCGCTTTGTACAGGGCATTCGCAACTGCCCCAAAAATCGGTGGAAACGGTGGCTCGCCCATCCCGGTAGGACTGATCTCATTTTTCACAAAATGGACATCAATCACTTTGGGCGCTTCGCTCATCCGAATCATGCGGTAATTGTGGAAATTGGTTTTTTCGGGCACCCCATTTTTGAATGGCATTTCTCCAAAAAGTGCGTTACCGATCCCATCAATAACTGCTCCTTCGGTCATGTTGGCTGCTGCGTCGGGGTTGACCACGATGCCGCAGTCGATGGCACTGGTTACTTTTTGCACCACGGGTTTGCCATCTTCTACCGTCAATTCCAGCACATGGGCCGCATAGCTGGCGTGGCAAAAATAGGCCGCCACACCTCGGTGTACTTTCGATTTTGGCTTGTTTGCCCAGCCCGATTTGTCCCGCACCAGTTCCAGTACCCCGGCATACCGATCCGCATCGTAGTCATTGTTTTTGCCCACTGGATTGGCCTTAGCTTTTCTCAACAATTCCAGGCGCATTTCAATCGGATCTTTTTTCATCGCCTCAGCCAGTTCATCCAGAAATGACTGCTCGGCAGCAGCAATAAAATTGGAACGTGGTGCCCGGAAGGCGCCGATGGTGATGTTGGATTCGATGGACCAATCTTCAGCCAGGTAATTGTCGATCGCACCCGCAGGGAAACGATTGGCGTGTAGGGGGCTTTCAGGAATGCCGCCCGCTTTCACGTGAAAAGCGATCAGGTTGTTGTTTTTATCCAAAGCAGCCCGGTACGTGGCATAGTAAGCTGGGCGGTAAACGCCGTTGGTCATGTCGTCCTCGCGGGTATACATCAACTTCACCGGAGCTTTGACTTGTTGCGAGATGATTGCAGCCTCTACCATATAGTGGCTGTAAGCCCGTCGCCCAAAACCACCACCCATGCGGGTCATTTCAATTTCGATGTTTTCGGCGGGAATGCCCAAGCGTGCAGAAAGGGTAGGCTCGATGAGGCCCGGCGCTTGCAGTGGGCCAGCAACTTTCACTTTGTCGCCTTTTACATCGGCAAAAAAGTTCATCGGTTCCATACAGTTGTGCGCCAGGTGGGGTGCTGAATAGCTCCGTTCCAATACTTTAGCTGCAGTTTTGAAAGCGGCCTCCGGGTCGCCGTCTTTGCGGACCACCCTACCCGGTTTGCTGGCAAACTCTTTCATTTTGACGAGGTGGTCAGCTGAATTTTCCAAGCCTGCCGGTACTTTGACCTGACTTTTGTTCCCTCCAAAGCCAGTTACCGTTTCGCTATAAGTTGCAAAAGGTTCCCACTCGGCCTTGATCGCCTTTTTGGCGTTCATCACTTCCCAGGTGGAATTGCCTACGATAGCAACCAATTCAGGGAAGGCATTGGTGTCGAAGGCCGCTTTTTCCTGGCCATCGTTGTACGTTTTGAAGGAAAAAACGTCCTTGATGCCCGGCATGCCCTTCACGGAAGCATCGTTGAATGATTTCAACTTCATGCCAAAAGCGGGCGGATGGACAATCATGGCAATCAGCATACCTTCCACTTTGTAGTCCAGGCCAAAGAGTGGCTTACCAGTCACAATCTTCGGCCCTTCTACATTCTTGTGCGAGGTGCCAATGATTTTAAAATCTTTGACCGCTTTCAATTTCACTTCCTTCGGAACGGGGATTTGGGCCGCCGCCGCAGCCATTTCGCCATAAGTAGCCTTTTTGCCACTGCTGTGTTGCAAAACGCTGTTGGAAGTGCTGATTTCGGCTACGGGTACTTGCCAGGCTTTTGCGGCGGCTTCGCGGAGCATTTGCCGGGCGGTAGCTCCGGCTTTGCGCAGGGCGTCCCACTTGGAGGGGATGCCTCTACTGCCACCAGTGAATTGCCCCATCGCAGCATTGGGGAATTTGGCGGGGTCGTGTATGGCCATTTCTACCCGCACGTCTTTCCAGTCTACATCCAGTTCCTCTGCCACGATCATGGGCATGGAGGTCATCACGTTTTGACCAAATTCTGGATTCGGGGTAATAATGGTTACCAGGCCGTTGTCGCCTATTTTCAGGAAGGCATTGAAGTCGAACCATTCTTTGGGCAAAGCCAGGATGTCTTTGGCAACAGAGAGGTTTTGCTGGGCCAACCAGTCAAATCCGATGACCATACCACCGCCCGCGAAGAGGGTATTTCTGAGGAAAGAGCGTCTGCTCGATGCTATTTTTGTCTTTGTCATTTTATATGGACTTTGGGAAGCGTTAGGAACGTGCAGCGGTCTTAATCGCTGCCTTGATCCGAATATAGGTACCACAACGGCAGATGTTGCCGTGCATCGCTGCATCAATTTCTTCGTCGCTGGGTTTGGGATTGTCTTTGAGCAATGCGGCTGCACTCATGATCTGCCCGGTTTGGCAATAGCCGCATTGGGGTACATCGTGCTCAAGCCAGGCTTTTTGGAGTGGGTGGTCACCATTTTCAGAAAGGCCCTCAATGGTGGTGATCTTCTGATTGCCGATCTGTGCAACCGGCAGCGAGCAGGACCGCATCGCCACTCCATCCAGGTGAATCGTGCAAGCACCGCACATCGCCATGCCACATCCGTACTTGGTACCCACCAAATTGAGGTGGTCTCGAAGTACCCAGAGAATGGGTGTAGTGGGGTCGACATCTAGTTGATGCTTTTTCCCGTTGATAGTCAGATTGAAAACTGCCATGATATTAGGTTTAATTAAATGTACAAATGAAGCACCTTTTGTTGTCAAAACATTATAGAAATCAAGTCAATGGTTACGAAAATCAAAGCATAAAAATTTGGTTGTAGAAGAGTGCATCATTTCTGAGGCGATTCCTTGAGTGTCTTAGGTTTCTTAGGTGGTGAAAAACAAAAACGTTATTCTTTCACCACCTAAGAAACCTCAGTCACTTAAGAACCACCTTAGTATTTCAAATGAAAAAACTCATTCGCCTTTACCTCTCCCCTACTTTTACTTTGCGCCTCATTCGCCCGCAATTCCACCCGCCGAATTTTCCCACTGATGGTTTTGGGTAATGCCTCCACAAACTCAATGATCCGCGGAATTTTGTAGCCCGCCAAATTCTGTTCACAATGCGCGAACAAAGCCTCGGCCAGCGCTTGATCCCCCAGCAATTCTGGCCGCAAAAGCACAAAAGCCTTTACCGCAAAACCCCTTAATTCGTGTGGACTGGCCACTACGGCCGTTTCCACCACTGCATCGTGTTCAATCAACACACTTTCCACTTCAAAAGGCCCAATCCTGAAATCGGAAGCCTTGATCACATCATCGTCCCGGCCAACAAACCAGATGTAGCCTTCATCGTCTTTGTAGGCTTTGTCGCCCGTGTAATACAAACCGTGCTGGAATACTTTGGCCTTGCGTTCGGGTTCTCCCAGGTATTCCAGGAATACGCCGTTTTTTCGTCCGCCATTCATCCGAATGCAAATGCTACCTTCTTCAAAGATTGGTTGTTCAACCCCTTCTTCATCGGCAACCACGATGTCGTACAAAAAGGTCGCCTTTCCCATCGAGCCGTATTTGACTACACTGCCGGGCATATTGGCCACCAGGCAGGTCGTTTCAGTCTGGCCGTAGCCGTCACGGATGAGGATACCCGTACCCTTTTGCCATTTTTCGATGATCTCGGCATTGAGTGGCTCTCCCGCTGCCACGCATTGCCGAAACTGAAATTGGTAGCCAGAAAAGTCTTCCAAAATCATCATGCGCAATACCGTTGGTGGCGCACAAAAGGTGGTGACCTGGTATTTTTCAATGGTTTTTAGCTGTTCTTTAGCGTCAAATTTGTCGACCTGATTGGCAAAAATGGTCGCCCCCATACTCCAGGGTGCAAAGAAGCTACTCCAGGCAAATTTAGCCCATCCCGGCGCCGAAATGTTGTAGTGGATGTCGCCATGCCGCATGCCCACCCAGGCGGCCGTGCTCAGGTGGCCGAAGGGGTAGGTAAAGTGGGTATGGATCACAATTTTGGGCAATCCTGTGGTGCCCGAGGTGAAAAAGTAAAACAGGTGGTCATCAGGACGGGTTAAAGCAGCGTCTGCATCCTCCGCTTCCTGCGCGATCACTTCGATGGAATGCCAACCTGCCCGGCGACCATCTACTACAATTTTCACTTTGACCTCCCGACCCAGGATATTTTCCGTAGCTTCGATTTTCCCGGCGTTGGCCAGATCGGTGATGACTACCTCCGGAAAGATGGTTTGAAAGCGATAGGCGATGTCTTTTTCAATCAGGTTGTTCGCAGCCGGGATGAGGATCAAGCCGCCTTTGATGGCCGCCAAAGTGCCAATCCAGTTGGCGGGATCAAGTGGCAATTGGGTATAGATGCAGTTCCCTTGTTGTACGCCTTGCTTGCGGAGGAAGTTCAGGAATTGATTGGATGTGGCGTAGATGCTTTTGAAGGTATATCGTTTTTCTTTTTCGTTATGCCGCCAGATGAGGGCTTCGGCGTCGGGGTATGGTTCCATGTTCAAGGGGCAAAATACGTCCATGACCCAGTTGAATGCTTCGGGTTGATCCAGGTCTAGTGCTTGCAGGTCCTGGATTTGTTCATTGGTTATGGCTTCACGTATTGTTTTGAAATAGGTCTTGATGTCCATGTTTTTGATGGTTTGTAGGTAGGGGACATAAAAAATCAGGGCAACGCAACGTAGACGCACGGCCGTGCGCCTCTACAATTCGGCATCACCAGTCCTATGAAGGTAAAGAAAAAATGGAAAGCTCTATTTCAATTTTTTGGAGTTTCTTATTTTGCAAAAAAAACAATCACATGATTCTCGAAGTAGCCACCATCAACATCAAACCCGGCAGCAATGCCGAATTCGAAGCCAATCTACAAGCGGCCCAAGCGGTCATCAGCCAGTCCAAAGGCTACCTCGGCCACCAGTTTCAGCACTGCATCGAAGTACCGACTCGCTATGTTTTGCTGATTCGTTGGGCAAGTTTGGAAGACCATACCGAAGGGTTTCGCGGTTCCGCTTTGTTTCAGGAATGGCGGGCGTTGATCGGCCCTTTTTTCGAAGTGCCCCCTGCGGTGGAGCATTTTTCCCTAAAATTTGAAAATTAGTCCTTTATGAAAATCATCGATTTGTCAGTTACCATTTCAACAGACATCAAGGAACCACTACCTACCACCATCGATTTTTGAATGACGAATGACGAATGACGAATTTGGAGGCAACGCACCAAAATTCGTCATTCGTCATTCGAATTATTTGTCATTCCCACTCATTCTCCACAATCAATATTGGAAATCAACCATTTGCCATTTTCTTTTTTCAGCACAAGGTTTTGGGTTCTTTCGCCGCCCCCTTCATCTCCAGACAAGATTGCTCTGACGCGATTGGGTCCAAGGCTTTCCACACTAACCGGAGCCGTAGTCCAAAACTTAATGTCCCAGTCTTGTGCACAGAAAAAGCGGTCATAATCAAGGCCATCAACTGGACCATCTTCATATTCCGTCTTTTCCCAATCGGCTTCCAATGCTTTCAAATAGCCTTTTTCACCTTGGACATATTCCTTGCTGATGAAGCCAGTTTTGAGGAATTGTTCAAAGTATGTGTCTACTTTGGCCATGTTCAGTGTCAGGTGTTTGCCGTAATTGATGTATTCTATTCCTTGAAGGCTGTTGATGGAATCGTTATACCACTGGTAAAAGTTATGGATTACAGCAGCAATTGCTTCCTGATCAGCGTCATTTAGTGTGGTGCCAGTATCGGTGCTTTGATTGGACTTGTTCGCCGTGTTTTGGCAAGCGGACAAACTTAACAGGGTCAAACAAAGGAGCAATAGGTATTTCATACTGAAAGGTTTAAAGATGTTTAAGGACCAATTCCAAAGTTACTCTTTCGTTTTCAAAAGTTCTGCTTTTAATTCTTCGTACATGCTGCGAATCTCACCACTGGCACCCATCATACAGCCTTCGGTTTTAATAGAAGGGAATTCTTTGGCACCACTCTTTAGTTTTTCGGCCAAAAGGGCTTGCAAGGTCGCTTTGAGTGCATCGAAGTCCTCCATTGGTTTGCCAGCCAATTCCATTTCTCCTTTTTCGCTACACGTCACCACGATGGTTTCTGTTGCAGCGAATTTAATTTTTGCGATTGCGCCCAATTTTTCAAAAGGAATGACAAATTGGGTGTTGCCGATAGCGTAAGGGCCTACCTCATAGGCCAGGTAATGGCAATAAAGTCCATCCGAAACCAAGCCATAGTTTTGTGGCAGTGCAAAAGGAAAATTTTCATCAAAATTGAAGGGCTCCATCCCATCGGTGGGTTCAAAAATATCAGCTCTTTCAGCCCGAAAACTTGCTTCAGCGAGGGCTTCAAGGGCTTTTTTGTCCTTCACCAGGTCGTCCAAATTGAGCATTTTGCCACTGAGCACATCAAAGGTAGCTACTGCCGCGGTCGGGCTTCCGTGAGCACCACCAGTATAAGTATAACCTTCAATTTCCAAGGTGAGGTATTTGCCGTCGTTCAGCAGGACATTGTATTTACTTTCTGCCGTAAAGTTAGCCATTGGGGAATCAGGGGCCTCCTTGGCAAAGTCTTTTTGCATTTTGATAAATTCTGCTGCCTTTTCCTCGATGGAGGCTTGAGCCGCTTTTTCAAGGTCAGTTTCAGGGGCCAAGATGCCAACAAGATAGGTAGTGGCCCAGTCTTTGACACTTTTTTTCAAGGCTTCTGAGCCATTATCGATATTGGGCCAACTCAGGTCAATGGTGGCACAGTCGGTACGTAGCGAGTCGGGTTGATCACAACCTTTGCCTTCCGTTTTGCTGAGGCTGAGGCTGCCGACGCTTACCACTTGGGCCACATCAGTAGTCGTATTGTTTTGGCAAGAGAAAGCGAGCGCCAGCATGAGGGCGCTGAGGATAGAAAAATTCAGTTTTCTCATTTCAGTTGATAAATTTTCAGGTTTGATAGGCAAAACAAATTACGAAAAAATGGGTAAAATGGCAAAAACAGCGGTGACAAAAAGATGACAACACTATTTTGCTAATTTACCCATCCTGTAAACATTCGATTTTATACGAACAGTAAAATTAAAGTTAAAACGATTCCACCCAAGGTAAAATACAAACCCTTCTTAAATACGGAGGTTTGGGGCATAAACATCCAGAATGCGGAAACGACAAAAAACAGCAGAGAAAACCCAAAAAAGATATTGAAGAAATACAGTGGGTCTTCGGTTTTTGCCTTGTGTAAATGGGTCATTTTTTCCAGAATGGTCGGCAGTTCTTTTACCGTAATCTCGGCCTTTCCAGTGCTTTTGTTGTAGGTGCCATCCCGGAAATAGAGCAGATCACCTTCGGTCTTATCTACTTTAAATTGGCGCATTTTCAATAGTTCCCCAATCTCCTTTTCACTGGCATTGGGTTTAATCATTTGAACAATCTGCTTCTTCTGCTTTAAAAAATCGGTATCGCGAAAGATGAGCAGCATTCCGCTTAAGGCGTAAACGGCCATGATGCCAGCTAGAAAAAAGCCCAAATAGCGGTGAATCACCCGCATGTTGTTGCTAAAGGAATTAGAGGTAGACATAACAAGCTACTTTGGTTGAAAAAATGGATTTTGCTCATGGTGTGAGCGATTAGTCCCGGCAAGGAGTTTTGCTGAATCCTTGCTTAGAAGCAGCAATATAGGAGATTTTAGAATAAGGTTACCTTATTTTCAAACACTTGATAGATAAAAATTAGTACACATTCAAAATTCAAAAAGGTCATCTTCTTCACTATCGTAAACCCCATAAAGATGGTGTTCTTTGTCGTTTTTATTGGAGTTGCCATGGAACTTCATAACTAACCTTCTAAATCCCAAATTCTGCACAGAATTTCCTACCCCATAAATTTGTAGCCTAGCGGAACAAAGCAGACATTTGCAGAGCCGTGCTAATTTGTTTAGCTTGGAATCTTTTTCAACCTATTTTACCGAAATGAACACAAATAAAACCTTAAAAGAAGAAGCGCTACATTACCACGCCAAAGGACGTCCGGGAAAAATCGAAGTGATTCCCACCAAGGAAACCGCTACCCAGCGCGACTTGACCCTGGCCTATTCCCCTGGTGTAGCCGAACCTTGCCTGGAAATTGCCGAAGACCCCGAAGCCGTTTACAAATACACCGCCAAGGGCAACCTGGTTGCCGTTATTTCCAATGGGACTGCTGTATTGGGCCTCGGCGACATTGGCCCGGCGGCGGGCAAACCCGTGATGGAAGGCAAGGGCTTGCTTTTTAAAATCTACGCTGATATTGATGTATTCGACCTGGAGTTGAACACCAAGGATGTCGATGAATTTGTCCGTACAGTGAAAATTCTGGAGCCCACTTTTGGGGGCGTTAACCTCGAAGACATCTCTGCCCCCGAGTGTTTTGAGATCGAAGAACGCCTCAAAGCCGAGTTGAACATCCCGGTGATGCACGACGACCAACACGGTACCGCCATCATCAGTGCAGCGGCCTTGTTGAATGCGCTGGAAATTGTGGGCAAAGAGATTGACAAAGTCAAAATCGTGGTCAACGGTGCGGGGGCTTCGGCCATTTCCTGCTCCAAGCTCTACCATAGCCTGGGTGCCCAAAAGGCGAACATGTTCATGTTTGACTCCAAAGGTTTGATCCACCCCAGCCGCACCAATCTGGATGGCAAAAAAAGTGAATTTGCCAATGACAATGCGCCAGCCAGTACCAAACTCGCCGATGCCTTGGTGAACGCCGATGTGTTCATCGGGCTTTCCAAAGGCAATGTCCTGGACCAGGACATGGTCAAGGTGATGGCCAAAGATTGTATCGTTTTTGCCATGGCCAACCCTACCCCGGAGATCAGTTACGAGGAGGCAACAGCCGCCCGGGAAGACATCATCATTGCCACTGGGCGCAGTGATTACCCCAATCAGGTCAACAACGTGCTCGGCTTTCCCTACATCTTCCGTGGTGCCCTGGATGTTCGTTCCAGGGAAATCAACGAAGAAATGAAACTCGCCGCGGTACGTGCATTGGCTGCTTTGGCAAAAAAACCTGTGCCTGACATTGTCAATATGGCCTATGGCAAAGACAACCTGGTTTTTGGCCGGGAGTACATCATCCCCAAACCAACCGATCCACGCCTGCTGACCGCCGTGGCACCTGCAGTAGCGAAAGCAGCGATGGATTCTGGTGTCGCTAAGTTCCCGATCCAAAATTGGGAGGCATATGAGACCCAATTGTCCAAGCGACTGGGATTGGACAATACCCTCACCAAAGCCATCATCAGCCAGGCTAGGCGTAAACCAAAACGGGTGGTGCTGGCCGATGCCGAAAATCTCGCGGTCTTGAAAGCAGCTCAACAAGTGCAGGAAGAAGGGATTGCCAAGCCAATTTTGCTGGGCAATGTCAAAAAAATCAAACAGCTGATTCACGACAACCATTTGCACATCAAGGATCTCACCATCATTGATCCGATGCATCCGCACAATGATGAAGAACACGCGCGATTGGAGCATTATGGCGATGTTTTATTCGAAAAACGCCAGCGCAAAGGTTTCAACAAAGCTGAAGCTCATGCGGTGATGCGCCGCCGCAGTTACTATGGTGCCATGATGGTGGAATTGGGGGAAGCGGATGCGGTAATCGGTGGGATGACCCGGAACTATCCTGACACCCTGCGACCTGCCATACAAGTGATTGGCCGTCAGCCGGGTGTCAACAAAATTTCTGGGATGTACATCCTGATGAGCCGTTTTGGTCCACTTTTCCTAGCGGATACCACCGTCAATTTTAATCCAAATGCGGATGACATTGTGGAAATAGCAGAGTTGGCCGCCAAAGAGATCGAGAAATTCAACATCCAACCACGCATTGCCCTGCTGACCTACTCGAATTTTGGTACGGCCAATGGTGAGGATGCCGTTAAAATGCGGGAAGCCACCAGCAAGCTAAAAGCCAAACATCCTGAAATGATTGTAGATGGTGAAATGCAAGCGCACTTGCCTTTTGATCAGGAATTGCTGCATGAAAACCACCCGTTCTGTAACTTGGTGGGTGGTGGTGCCAACCTTTTGATTTTCCCCAACCTTTCGGCCTCCAATATTGCTTACAACCTGGTTAAGGAAGTGGCGGACATTGAAAAGATTGGCCCGGTTTTGTTGGGGCTCAAAAAACCCGCCCACGTCTTGCAATTGGGCAGTACCACCCGGGAAATTGTGAACATGATCGCCATTGCGGTTGTGGATGCACAAACCATTAAATGATAGTAGAGACGCACTGATGAAGTTTTTTGAAATAATCGTCCTTTAGACTCTGGAGTTTGAATTGCCTCCAGCTTTAGCTGGTGGTTTGAAGGTCAGATCTTGAATGGGCTTTAGCCCAAACCTCAAATTTGTAAATGGGGCTAAAGCCCAAAAACTAGAGTTGACTGCCTATCCACCAGCTAAAGCTGGAGGCAATTCATGGGCGTCTAGCCTAAGGTTTAAGAACGGTCATTTCAAAAAACTTCATCAGTGCGTCTCTACAGCTATAAACAACATGGTGATGAAAAGATTCCTCATTCAAGCTGCTGGCCTGTTCTGTGCGGTTTTACACAGCGGGCTCATTTCCAGCCAAAACATTACACCAGCCATTTTACAAAAATATTGGTCGGCTTCCTGGATTACCGTTCCGGGTGCGCCACCCAATGGATATGGTGTTTATCTGTTTCGGAAAACCATTGAGCTCGCCAGTCAGCCCGCAACCTTTGTTGTCCATGTCTCTGCTGACAATCGTTACAAATTGTTCGTCAATGAAAAGCTGGTCTCCCTGGGGCCAGTGCGCGGCGACCTGCAACACTGGCATTACGAAACCTTAGACCTGGCACCTTATCTGAAATCTGGAAAAAACAGTATCGCCGCCCAGGTATGGAATGAAGCCGAATGGCGCCCAGAAGCCCAAATCAGCCTGCAAACCGCTTTCATTGTACAAGGCGCCACGGAAGCATTAAATGTGATCAACACCAATAGCAGTTGGAAGTGCCAGCGCGACAGCAGTTATACCCCGCTGAGGGTTGCTATTCCTGGCTATTACGTGACTGGTCCGGGGGAATTGGTTCAGTTGGCCAAACAAGCCAAGAACTGGCAAAGCCTCGATTTCCCGGATGGGGATTGGAAAAGTGCCAAAACGATTTTCTCGGGCAATCCCAAAAACATCCAGGGGCAATACGGCACTCCCTATGGCTGGATGCTCATCCCTTCCACCTTGCCACAAATGGAGTTCAAAGCGGAAAGGTTTGCCAAAGTCGCCAAGGTACAAGGCATTGAAATCCCTGCTGGTTTCCCGAATACCAAAGTGGACCTGAACATTCCCGCCAATACCATCGCCACCATTCTCCTGGATCAAGGCTACCTGACCAATGCCTACCCTGCCTTGCAATTCAGCGGAGGGAAAGACGGGAGCATTTCCCTGCAATATGCCGAAGCACTCTTCAGCAAATCACCCAACAAAGGCAATCGGAATGAGGTAGAAGGCAAACAGATGATTGGGCGAAAAGACAGTTTATTCGCGGATGGCAGTTCCAACCAGACTTTTACTACCCTCAATTTTCGGACTTACCGCTATGTACAATTGCGCATCATCACCAAGGGCGAAACGCTAACCTTGCACGACATTTCTGGCAACTTCACGGGGTATCCATTTCAATTGAATTCAAGCCTGAACACTGAAAACACCGAAATCCAAAAAATGCTGGAGATTGGTTGGCGCACCGCCCGACTCTGTGCCGTTGAAACCTATATGGATTGCCCGTATTACGAACAGTTGCAGTACATCGGTGATGCCCGGATTCAGGCACTGGTGTCCTTGTACAACAGTGGTGACGAACGGCTTTTGCGCCAGGCCCTCGATCAGATGGACCAATCCCGACAGCCGGAAGGGGTGACGCTGAGTCGACATCCTTCTTATACGCCACAATATATCCCGACCTTTTCGCTGTGGTACATCGGCATGTTGCACGATTACAGCCGTTATGGCAAGGACATCGTTTTTGTCAAAAACAAACTCTCCGGGATGCGGCAAATTTTGGACTATTTCCGGGGATTCCAGGCAGCAGATGGTTCCCTGCACGATGTTCCGTACTGGATGTTCACGGATTGGGTGACAGCCAAAGATTGGGTGGCTGGTCGTGGGCCACTAAGTAAGGATGGTAGCTCGGCTATGTTGGATTTGCAATTGTTGTGGGCTTATCAATTGGCTGCTGATTTGGAAACAAAGCTGGGCATCAAAGAATCCGCCGGGATTTACCAGGCGCGAGCCTTACAACTCAAAAAGACCATTCAAAGCAAATATTGGGATGCCAGCAAGGGTCTGTACGCGGATCGGATGGAAAAAGACCTGTTTTCCCAACACACCAATTCTCTGGCTATTCTTACCGGGATGCTCGCACCCGAGCAACTTGCGCCCTTGGGAAAAAAATTGATCAGCGATACCAATCTGGCACCTGCTTCCATTTATTTCAAATACTACCTGCATCAAGCTTTGGTGAAAGCGGGAATGGGCAATGACTACCTAAAATGGTTGGACAAATGGCGGGAAAACATCCAAATGGGACTGAGTACCTGGGCAGAAACTTCCGAGTTGAATACCTCCCGCTCCGACTGCCATGCCTGGGGATCGAGCCCAAACATCGAGTTTTTCCGCACTCTTTTGGGCATCGAAAGTGACGGATTGAATTTTTCTAAAGTAAAAATCCAGCCGCATCTCGGGGAGATCAAAAAGATCAGTGGGAGCATTCCACATCCCAATGGAGCCCTGGCGGTGAGTTATGAATGGGTGCAAAACAAGTGGAACATTCAAGTTGATTTGCCAGGGAAGACCACGGGGAATTTGATGTGGAAGGGGAAGATATTGCCGTTGAAAAGCGGGGTGAATAAGTTTGTACTGTAAAGCTGAATTCACTCAATGTTAATTAGCACAAAGAGGAAAAGCATGAATCATCCCGAATTTTCAAAATAATTCCAAAGCGACATAATTTTCACAAAGAAAGCACAAAGAAACACAAAGGACACAAAGTTAGACGTTGACGACGCTTCGCTTTGTGTCCTCTGTGTTCTCTTTTTTCCCTTTGTGATAATAAAAATGTCGCTTTGGTCAAAAAGATTTGTGATACAACCAGCCCTACTTCGCAGGCTTAGCGAAAATCTTCTCATCCACCTGACCATTGATCACCGTTTTGTTGGTGATCATCGTAAAAGCGCCCATCGGACTAGTGATATCGATGGTATTCGCCATTTTGATGCCTTCAATCGCTTCGTAATCCGAAAACACCAATTCCCCTTCTTGGCCACCTACGTTGCTCACCACTTTGTAAACGAGGTAAGTGCTGGCATCCAGGTACTCATCCATAACTACGCCATCTTTGGAGGTGATTTTGAAATGGAACATGTCCTTTTTGTCCACTTTTTCTTTACCAACCAGCTCTAACTTGTTGCCTTTTTCCTGGTAATTGTACAATGCACCGAATGGGTCGAGTTGCCCGAAGAGTGGTTTGATTTCATCGGCGGACATGTCTTCGGGCTCACCAGTTCCGCCCATCATGGCAGGCATAATTTTCCAGCCTTTATCCCCGTGTAACACTTGTACCATCGCATTGCCCATCACAGTAGATTCAGAGCGCAAGGATTTGCCAACGACAATGACACTTTTGCTGGGAATTTCCATGCCTTGAACGGCGAGGACCCGCTCAGTGCTAATGGTATTTACGGTTTTTAACTTATCTGCACCGCCCATTGCTTCCACGTGTTTGGCAACAATTTCATCTACCGTTTGCGCTTGTACATAGGCAAAAGAAAGAGTGGCAATAGCCAACATACACAATAGTTTCATTTTCATGATTGCTCTTGATTTTGAGTTAAAAAAGAAGAAAAATTGAGTTATTGTCGATTCTGTTGTCCTCCACCAGGTACGCTGCCACCACTGTTTTGACCATCGGTTTTAATGTCGTCGTTGTTCACGGATTTGCCTTTTTTACGGGGCATTTCCATTGCGCTCATTTTGCCAATTTTGTAGCTAAAGGTGAGTCTAAAACCACGGTTGTAAAGGTAAACGTCGCTGACCTGATTGAATTGCGGGGAATTCAACTCAGTGTGAATATTGAAACTGTTGCCGAGGAAGTTTTCGGCAGCAAGTCCCAAACTCGCTTTTTTGTCCTTAAAATCCTTTTTGACACCCAGGGTATAAAAACCAAATCCACCCTGGCGACCTTGCAATTGCACCTGTGAGCCCTGCATGAATCCAAATGCCTGTACGCCCCAACCTTTTTTAAACTGAGCCTGTCCAAACATCCCGCCACTGATATTGAAGCCGGAATTCTTTCTACTTTCCAAAATCCCGTTGGCATTGGTGATCTGACCATCCAGCGTGGAATAGAGCACATTCAGGAATATCCCGACGTTGATTTTGGAAGTCAGCGCCACGTTGGAAAAGATATTGGAACCATAGGTTTGTTGGTGCCCAATGTTTTCGTAAGTGGTGATCACCGCGCCTGCCAAGGTATCCGAAGGTTTGGTCACCTGGAGGATGGCATTGTTGGTGGTACGGACAAAAAACGAGCTGGTTACAAAGGTTTTTTTGATGGTTTTGCTCAGGGTCAGTTCGTAATTGTTGGTCAATTCGGGCCGCAGTTCAGGGTTACCCACTGTGATGTTTTGTTGATTGGCACTGTTGAAATTGGGATTCAATTGCTGCAAGCCCGGGCGCTGAATCCGGCGGTTGTAAGCCAGTTTCACCGTAGTCCCCTTGAAGGTTTTAGAAGCGTTGAAACTGGGCACCAAAATCCCGTAATCCCCAATCCCGATGACTCCATTCTCCTGCGTGCTGGCATCGATCATGGTGTGCTCATAACGCAAGCCGCCTTTAAAAGTGTAGCGTTTTTTGGTGGTATAGGTATAAGAAGTATAACCTGCGGCGATGTTTTGATGGTAAGTCAAAGCACCAGCGGGTTGGTTAAAATCGGTGTTGAATTCACCAGAAGGGCCTGCGATCAAAAACCGGTAATCGCTGTTGACCTCGCGAAAAATACCTTTGCCGCCAAATTCGAGCATTTGATTGCGTTTGATCGGCGTTTGGTAATCCGTTTGTACCGTAAATTCCTGGTTGAGGTTATTGTTGTCGTTGCGTTGGCGACCGGCCAGCGTACCACTTTCATTCAGCAGATCAGCGTCGAAGTTGTTGGTCAGGTCGTTGCGGCTATAGAGTGTGGAGATGCTCCATTCTTGCTGGGGTTTGTAGGTGTGGACATAGTCCAGATTCATGTCCAAAGTGCCAGAGAGGTTTTTGCTGTCTACATTCCGGCTGGAGGTGCCAGTTTCCAGGCCATTGCTGAACAATTGGGTCAGGAAGTCTTGCTGAAAACTCATGTTGCGCACGCCATAACGAGCCCCGGCGGTGATGCTTTGGTTTTTGGCTAAATCGTAGTCAAAACCCAGGTTGTATTGCCCAAAGAGCCCTTGACTGTAGCCGTCTCCGGTTTGACGTACGGTGGTGGTCAAACCTTGAGTCGTGCTGCTTTGCTCCAGACTGGATTTGGTGACTGTGTTGTAATTGGCGCGACCAAAACCACCCAACGTGAAACCTGCTTTGCCTTTGCGGTAATTGCCATTGAGCGAGAGGATAGAACCCCGGTTGCCCACCCCGCCGTCGACGTTGAGGTTTACCCCTTGTAGGCTATTCTTTTTGGTGGTGATGTTGATGATGCCTGCAGAGCCTTCTGCGTCGTATTTGGCGGAAGGGCTGGTGATGACTTCGACCGTTTTGATTTGATCCGCCGGAATTTGTTTCATAGCATCCGCTACACTACTGGCCATGATGGTGCTGGGTTTGTTGTTGATCAGCACCTTGATGTTTTGGCTGCCGCGCAGGCTAACGTTGCCGTCTAGGTCTACGGTAAGCATGGGGACTTTGCGGAGCACGTCGGTGGCATCCCCACCTTTGGCGGTAATGTCTTTTTCAGCATTGTACACCAGGCGATCCACTTTTTCCTCGATCAGGTCTACTGAGCCCGTGATGGTTACTTCGTCCAGGTTTTTCACCACGGGGTTGAGTTTGATGGCACCCAGGTCAAATTCCTGGCCTTTGGTGAAATTCAGTTTGTCAATGGTTTTGGTTTGGTAACCCAAAAAGGAGATCAGCACTTTGTATTCTCCAGCTTCAATTTTGCTAAAGCTAAATTTGCCTTTTTCATCCGAAACGGTGCCGTCTACTGCTTGCCCATTGGACAATTTGTAAAGGGCGATGCTGGCGTACTCTACGGCTTTGAGCGAGCTGGAATCGATGAGAATGCCGCTGATTTTTACATTCCCTTTGGGGCTTTGAATTGCAGTGGTGGGGACACCCACCATCGGAAATTGTGCAAACACTGGCGTCAGGGTGACAAAAAAGAGGGCGATTAAAGAAAGAATCGGGTAAATTTTCTTCATGGCTTGATTTTGATAACACAAAGTTGCCCTCTAAGTCATCAGCTTCAAAAAAAAGTAGATGAAAACGAACATCGACGTGATGGAGATGGGGAAAATGAGCGATAGAGGGTACTTTTCTTCTTTACCTCCATCACATCCCAATTTTGTTTATTTTGCCCAATATTTTCTAACACCAAGAGATGCAATGTTAGCATCTCTAAACCCTATTCCTACGCATGAAAGCATTGTTTTATCTAGCAGTCCTCTTAATGATTGCCTTCGAAGTTGCCAACGTCTACTTCATTATGCCCCTGCCCGGCAGTCAGCAGCTGAACAGTATTGAACTGGCTTATTTTTTGTATTCCTGGCGTTGGTACATCCGAATCGGTTTGGGGTTGCTGGTTCTTTTTAGCTTTTGGCGCGCCCGTTTCAAACGGGTATGGGTTCCACTACTCACCCTGCTGCCCTTGGCTTTTGTAGCCTACCAATTCAATTTCAAGATGACCGCTGAACGGATGTTCATCCAGCCCACATTGGTGATGAACAGCAGCCAGCACAACGAAGTTTCACTCAATCGGGTCGTACTTGGGGTTAGCATCAATGGGGAAGCCAGTGCCTACCCCATTCAGTACCTCGCCTATCACCATCAGGTGCGCGACGTGGTGGGTGGCCAAATCGTCATGGTTACCTATTGCAATGTGTGCCGCACAGGCAGGGTGTTTGATCCAAAAGTGGAGGATAAAAATGAAACTTTCCGCCTGGTGGGCATGGATCATTTCAATGCCATGTTTGAAGATTCGCGTACCCGTTCCTGGTGGCGACAAGAGAACGGGCAAGCCATTGCCGGGCCGCTCAAAGGGAAGGTTTTACCAGAAGTGCCCTGCACCCAAATGACCTTAAAACAATGGCTAAAATACCATCCCAACAGCAAGGTGATGCAAGCAGATACGACCTACAAGGAAGAATACGCCCATCAAAAAAACTACGAAAATGGCAACAAAAAAGGCAAACTCACCCGCACTGACAGCACGTCCTGGAAGGATAAATCCTGGGTAGTCGGCATTCAAATTGGGCCATACAGCAAAGCTTTTGACTGGAATGAATTAAAAGTAAAACGAGTGCTGAATGAACATGTCGGCAATACGCCCATTGTGATTGTACTGGCCAAAGACGACAAAAGTTTTGTTGCTTTTGAACGCCCCAATCTGGAAAAATTTAGCATGCGTAATGACACCTTATTCAGCCAGATTTTTCGTTACAACTGGTATGGACTAGCCTTGGATCCAGGCATGAGCAATTTGAAAAAAGTCAACGCCTATCAGGAGTTTTGGCACAGTTGGCGAACTTTCCATGGGGATGCGCGCTAGTGTTTTTAGCCAAGTATTTGATCACCATTTAATGACCGTAAATGAAAAATATGAAAAATTCATTTCTTCTGCTCTTACTATTGTGTGGATTACAAGGTCTGTACGCTCAAAATAACCTACCTCAAAAAAGCGCTAAAGCCAGTGTTTCTTACCGGCTCGGGCTTACCGACATCAACATTCAATACTTTGCCCCAGCTGTACGTGGCCGCCAAATCTGGGGTGGCATCGTCCCTTTCGACAAAATCTGGCGCGCTGGGGCCAACAACGCCACCACCATCAGCTTCAGCACGCCCATAAAGATGGAGGGCAAAACCTTGGCGGCGGGTACTTATGCTTTTTTCCTGATCCCTCGCCAAAATCAGGGCTGGACCGCTGTCTTCAACACCGATTCCAAACAATGGGGCGCTTTTGTTTACAATGAAGCCAAAGACGCACTGCGGGTAGGTACCCGGGTAGAAACCCTGGAAAAACCACTCGAACACCTTACCTATCAGATCGAACAACTCAGTCTGGAAGAAGGCCAGCTCAGCTTGTTGTGGGACAACAAAAAAGTCAATGTCCGCTTTCGAGTCGACTTCGTCCCTGCCGCCATTGCCCAATATGACAGCCTGATTGCCAAAGCCGATGCAGCACAAAAATGGTACCTCCAGGCCGAAGCCGCCGACCTACTCACCGAAGCGGGCAAACTCACGGAGGCCCAGAAATACCTGGACGAAAGCTTGAAAGCGGGTGAACATGTATGGAACCTCTGGAAAAAAGCCCTCTGGCAAGCCAAAAAAGAGGATTACAAAAGTGCTTTTGCCAGCACTGAAAAAATTCGGGCCTTGGCCAAAGGCGACAATAAGGAGGAAAAAGGAGTCTTCGGTGCGCTGGAAATGGACGTCATCGAAACCGAAAAACGCTGGAAAAACAAACAAGCGGAGGCTCAGGCAGCCAAAAATGCCCTGCGCGACATCAACCGCGACATCTGGACCCCCTTCTCCGAAGCTTACGCCAACAACGACGCGGCCAAGTACATCAGTTTGCATTCCAAAGAATTTGTTCGGGCCAGCGGGGGTAATAAAAGTAGCCTCGACTTAGCTGGGTATGCCGCCCAATCCGAACGGAGTTTCGCGTGGGCCATTGACAACGGTAGTCGCTCCGGCATTGAGTTCCGATTTTTCGAACGTTTTGCCTCTGCAACTACTGCTTCCGAACGGGGTTACTTTAAATACACCAGTTATCCAAAAGCAGGTGCACCCAATGTTGCCTATGGCAAATTTCACGTTTTCCTGCGCAAGGAAAATGGGGTGTGGAAAATTCTAACTGATTACGACTCGGATGAAGGCGGCAAAGTTGGTGAAGCCGACTACAAAGCGGCGGCGGCGGTGGATGATTTTTCCAAATTCTAAGCACTGATTAAAAGTTTAGGTCTATTTTTGCGAAAAAAACATGGCTTTCAAAATATACACCAAAACAGGTGACAAGGGTGAAACGGGGCTCTTTGGTGGCAAACGTTTGCCCAAATACCATTTGCGCATTGAGGCTTATGGTACCGTCGATGAGTTGAACTCGTACCTAGGTTTGGTACGCGATAGTTTGAGCGAAGAAGCAAGCCGTGATTTTCTGAAGGAAATCCAGGATCGCTTGTTCACCATTGGTGCCAATCTGGCCAGCGACCCCGACAAATCGATGGATACGCCCGACTTGCTTGAGTCAGACGTACAAGCCCTGGAGCAACAAATGGATCAGATGGACGCCCATTTGCCACCCTTGAAAAATTTCATTTTACCAGGTGGCCATCCCAGCGTTTCCTATTGCCACATTGCCCGTACGGTTTGCCGCCGAGCCGAGCGACAGGTGGTGGCTTTGGCGGCTAATGAACCCGTAGAAGAAATCCTGCTACGGTACCTCAATCGTTTATCCGATTACCTTTTTGTACTGTCGCGTAAAATGGCGCAAGATTTGGGAGTGACAGAAGTGAGCTGGCACCCTAGGAAGTAGGTTGAAGAGTTGAAAAGTTGAAGAGTTGCCCTTCAACTCTTCAACTTTTTTTTACTTTTACCCCATGATTGCATGGCAAAACATACGTGGCTACTTGCGGGGCACTTTGCAGCACCTGTTTATTGGAGGCATTATTGTCTTCATCAGCATTTTGTTTCCGACACATACCCGTTTCAAATACAGCTACGAGGAAGATCAAATCTGGAATTACGAAGACCTCGTTGCCCCCTTCGATTTTGCCATCAAAAAACCCGATCGCATTCTCAAGGCAGAAACGGACTCTCTGCTCTCCGATTTTTCGCCTTTTTACCGCATGGATGACAGCGTGGGGGTGCGCAGTCTGCGCAAATTTGAGGAGCGATTTGACCTGCAACTCCAAAACCTGGAAAGAGGCCAGTTCAACGACGTGCGGCGTAATCCTCAACTTTACCGCAATTTTGGTACGCAGTACCTGCAAAAAAACTACCAGCGGGGGGTAGTTGAACTTGACCCAAGCCATCAAAACGCGGATAAAAACTTTGTCATTCACCTCTTAAAAGGCAACACTTCCGAGGAGAAAACGCTGGGCGGTTTGTTTACTACCCATAAAATCAATCAAATCATTTCCGATACGCTGCAAAGCAGCGGTTTGTCGGATGCCGATTTTTTGTACGCCGTACTCGCCGAATGTGTCGAACCCAATGTGAAGTACGACAAACTCAATACCGAACAAACCCGCAATGACATGATCAATGGCGTGGTGAAATTCAATGGTATGGTGCGTAAGGGGGAATTGATCGTGCCTCGTTTTGGCGTGATCAGCGAAACCGTTCAACTGAAACTGGAGAGTTTAAAAGAGCATTTCGAAATTGAAATTGCCCAGCGCAGTTGGGGGATATATTTCGGGTATTTTTTATTGACGGCATTGGTCATTGGGTTGTATGCGGCCTTTTTGTATTTGTATTGTCGGCCTTTGTTTGACAACTGGTACGAGTTGACCTTTTTATTGGCGTGGTTTCCGGTGTTTGCCTACCTGGTGTACATCATTACCAGCATCGATGCTTTGAGTGTTTACCTTATTCCCTTTGGCATCGTCCCCATTTTGGTCAAAACTTTTTACGACAAATGGCTGGCCTTGTTCACCCATTCGATGATTGTATTGTTGGCCACCTTTTTGTCTTCCTCGGGTTTTGAGTTTGCATTTTTACAAACCCTGATTGGAGTAGTTATTTTGTTGACCAACGTGGATACTCGGGATTGGAATCAATATTTCTTCACCATTCTTTACATCTTTTTGGCGTTTTGCCTGGGGTATTTGGGCCTGAGTTTGGTCCAGCAGGGCAGTTTCAGTGGCATCGACCTTTCAATGTTCAACTGGATTTTTTTAAGCACCTTTTTAACCTTGTTGGCCAATCCCTTGATTCCACTGCTGGAGCGGATGTTTGGGTATACCTCCTCGATGGGGTTGGCTGAATTGTCAGACCTCAATCGTCCACTTTTGCAGGAGTTGGCCATCAAGGCGCCCGGGACTTTGCAACATTCCTTACAAGTAGCCAATTTAGCTGAGGCTGCGGCCCGACGTGTGGGTGCCAATCATTTGTTGGTACGGGTAGCCGCCCTGTACCACGACATTGGAAAAATCATCCAACCCGAATACTTTATTGAAAATCAGGGCGGCGTCAATCCGCACGATCAATTGCCCTTCCGCGAGAGTGCCAAGGTGATCATCGCCCACGTCACCCAAGGGGTAGAGCTAGCCAAACAATACCGCTTGCCCAAGCTACTGAATGAATTCATTCTGACCCACCATGGAACCACCATGGTGGAGTATTTTTACCGCAAAGAACAGGAAGCGTTTCCCGGCGAGGTGATCAATGAATCCGATTTTTGTTACCCTGGGCCCAGGCCACGTACCAAGGAAGAAAGCATCCTGATGCTGGCAGATTCGATTGAAGCTGCGGCTAAAGCCAGTTTGAAAAACCCGGCGCCAGGTGACATCCAAGCCCTGGTAGAGCGCATCATTGCGGGCAAACTCAATAAAAAACAACTAGAAGATTCTGCCCTGACCTTTAGCGACCTGGAAAAATGTAAGGCGGTTTTTTTGCAAATTTTGCGCTCGGTTTACCACGCCAGAATTGAATATCCTGCCGAAAAGTAAGGCACTTCCTGTAGTGTAAAAAAAGCTGGATTTATTCCACACAGAGTATTACCTTTGCGCGACATTTCTGAAAGGGTATGGAGCAAGTGATTTTTAAGGACTTGGGGTGCATGAGTTATCAGAAAGCTTGGGACTTTCAAACCAGATTGCACCAGGAAATTGTGGACCAAAAATTGGCACTACGCAAAGCCAATCAAACACTTCCAGCATCCAGTTCCGGGCTGCATTACCTCCTCTTTTGTGAACACCCTCCCGTGTATACCCTTGGAAAAAGTGGTTCTATCGACAACTTATTATTGGACAATGAAGCTCTGGCGCAAGCTGGCTTCGAGTTTTTTAAAATCAACCGCGGTGGCGACATCACCTATCACGGCCCCGGGCAAATTGTAGGTTACCCCATTTTTGATCTGGATCGTTTTTTTACCGATGTACACCGCTATGTACGTTTTTTGGAAGAGGCGGTCATCCTGACCCTGGCCGATTACGGTATGGTTGGAATCCGCGTGGAGAAATACACCGGGGTTTGGCTGGAAGCAACTGCGGATCAACCGTTGCGCAAAATATGCGCCATTGGCGTCCACCTAAGTCGTTGGGTGACCATGCATGGTTTTGCGTTCAACATCAACACCAACCTCGGGCACTTCAACAACATCATCGCCTGCGGCATCACCGACGAGGATAAAACGGTGACTTCCTTGTCCAAAGAATTAGGTCGGGAAATGGACATTGAGGAAGTTAAAGCGCGCCTTAAAAATCATTTCGCCCAATTGTTTGGTTTTACATTTGCTATTCCCGTAAACACTATTGAATGAAAAAAGACATTTTAATTCCTAAAGTAGAAGACCTGGCCATTGCCATCATTCCGGGAGCGGAAGATGACCTATGGGACGTATATTTATTGAATTTAAAACCTTCTCCTTTATCCACTGTTTTGATCAATTCGACTGGTTATGGTGAAATCGAGGGAGAAAAGGTAAAAACTACCACACTGCGCCACTTTTTTGACGAAATCCCCCCCCTATCATATACCCTCATCGAACCCATTCAGGACAAATTGTTCTCACTGGCCAACGAATATTGGGTCAGCTTTGTGATCGATGACCTGATGTACGACAAAAAGTATGTTTTTGTCCATGGGAGTATATCCAAAGACCATTTTACTACCGTACCTTTTCTGGAGAAAAAAGGAGTGATGATTCGGTAATATTGGCTTCAGCCTAAGCACCCTTGCACCTCGGCTACGCTCGGTGACCGGGCGCTTAGGCTGAAGCCAACATTACCCATTCCAAATACCAAAAACAATGCAAGCCATAGAGCCCAAACGTGTTACTGAATCCCGTTCGGTAATGACCGAAATGGTCATGCCCAACGACACCAATCCCATGGGTAACCTCATGGGCGGCAACCTATTGCGTTGGATGGACATTGCCAGTGCCATTTGCGCGGGGAAACATTGCGAAAGACACGTAGTGACTGCCTCCGTTGACCATGTTTCTTTTCAACGCCCCATCAAAGTGGGCGATGTGGTAACGCTGGAATCAAGCGTTACCCGGGCTTTCAACAGCTCGCTGGAAGTGTACGTGGAAGTATTTGCAGCCGACATCAAGGGCCAAAATGCACGGCGCTGCAACCATGCCTACTACACCTTTGTTGCCCTCGATGATGCCAATGGTAGCCCCATCGGCGTTCCTCCGGTGATCCCCCTTACCGAAATTGAGCAGCAACGTTACGACAGTGCACCTCGCCGACGTGAAGTTCGCCTGATCCTGAGCGGGCGAATGAAACCGGAAGATGCGACAGATCTGAAAGATTATTTTAAGCAGTTTTCATCGAAGTAGTTACAACTATACAAATGTAATCCCAACACCCATGACATACCTTTACCACTTTTGTCCGAAAATTTTACGCTTTGCTGCCTTGGTTCTCCTTTGCGCTTGCAACAAATCACCACAAAATACTGAAGCTCCTGAATCTAGTGTGGTGGCTGTAAAACACGCCCCTGCCGATCACTTTTTTTTACAAAGAGCCTACCCTGAAACCCATTTTTCAGATCGCGCTTATGCTGCTGCCTTAGCTGAAGCAAGGGAGCAGTTAAATTTACGCAACACATCTCCGGTGGGCTTTAGCGAAGCCTGGAACACCAAAGGCCCAGGCAATATCGGTGCCAGAGTGAACGCCATTGCGGTACATCCCGGCAACGAACAAATCATCTACGCCGGTTTTTCAGGCGGTGGTCTCTACAAAACCACCAACGGCGGTCGCTCCTGGTTTCCCGTTTTTGACGATCGTGCTTACCTGGCCATTGGTGCCATCGCCATCGATCCCAGCAATCCTGAGACCATCTACGTAGGCACTGGCGACCCCAACATCACTGGTTATCCTTTTTTGGGTGATGGCCTATACCGTTCCATCAACGGGGGTCAAAGTTGGACCAAAATTGGCCTGGACGATACCCGCATCATTTCCAAAATCGTGATTGATCCCAGCAACCCGCAACGCATCCATGTAGGGACCATGGGCCTGCCTTTTGAGCGCAACCGTCAACGGGGTTTGTACACCAGTACCGATGCCGGAAAAAGTTGGAAGCAGACCTTATTTGTCAGCGAACAGGCGGGCATCATCGATGTAGTGATCGATCCCCGCAAACCCAATGTATTGTATGCTGCCTCCTGGACCCGCATCCGCAACAACCGGGAATCGATCATCGCCGGGCCAGATTCGGGTATTTTCAAAAGTACAGACAGCGGCCAAACCTGGAGCAAACTCAGCGGTGGTGGCTTGCCCACTGGCAGTATGGGGCGCATTGGTTTGGCGTTTTATTCCGGCAGCCCAGATTTGGTTTTCGCCATTTACATCGATATCAACTCAAATTTGCAAAACATTTACCGCAGCGCCGACGCGGGCAGTACCTGGGAAGCATTGATTGTAAGTGGAAAATCCAACCTCCCAAGCTCTGTAATGGGTGGTCTGGGCTGGTATTTTGGTAAAATTGAAGTCAATCCCAAAAATCCTGCTGAACTCTATTTGTTGAGCATTTCACTTTGGAAAAGCAGTGATGGAGGCAAAATGTGGGAAGCCATTGGTGAAAGTGACATCCATTCTGACAAACACGACTTGGTGTTCACGCCTTCCGGAAATGTAATCGTAGGCAGTGACGGAGGCCTCGATCAAAGCAATGACGGCGGTAAAACCTGGATCGATATTGAATCCATTCCCACTACCCAATTTTACCGCATCGACTACAATCCGCATTTCCCCAATCGTTATTACGGTGGCGCCCAGGATCACGGCACTGTACAAGGCAGTGCCCTGAATCAGGATTGGCAACGCATCGAAGGTGGAGATGGCTTCCAAATGCGTTTTCATCCTTTTGATCCACAAATTGTATGGGCACAAACCCAAAATGGCACGCTGCGGGTCAGCAACAATGGAGGCAGTTATTTCCAATTGGCACTGCAGGGCATCAACCGGAGTGATCGGGTCAATTGGGACGCCCCCCTCATTCTGAGTAGCCACGATCCTGAAATACTGTATACTGGCACTCAGAAAGTCTACCAAAACAGTACCGGGTTAGCCGTATTTTGGCAAGCCATCAGTCCTGATTTGACGGACGGGGAGATTTTTGGACGCAATTTTCACACCATCTCCTGTCTGGCGGAATCTCCGCTCAATCCAAACTTGATCATGGCCGGAACCAGCGATGGCAATGTTTGGTACACCTCAAATACAGGGGCTTCCTGGAACCGCATCGATCCCGGGCTTCCTGAGCGCTACGTCACTGCGGTGAAAGCTTCGCCGAGCAACGAAAACACCCTTTATGTGAGTCATTCGGGCTACAAAGACAATGACAATCGGCCACACTTGCATGTCAGTCGCAATTTGGGCAAAACCTGGTCTTCCGCAGCAGGAGATCTTCCACCCCTCGCCATCAACGATTTCATTGTCCTACCGGGTTATCGGGACAATGTTATGTTTGTTGCCACCGATGGTGGGGTATATGCTAGCGTCAATGCAGGCAAAAACTGGTACCGCTTAGGTGCCAATCTGCCCATCATCGCCGCTTACAGTCTGGCCTGGAATGTAGCACGGAACGAACTGGTGGTTGGCACCCACGGCAAATCTATCCTGGCTTATCCACTCCAGTCTTTGCTCAATAATGTAGTGACCAGCGCTCCTCAGCTCAACCTGCCCCAACATACCCTCAAAGCCTATCCCCTACCCTTTGGCGCTAGTCTAAACCTGGACTGGGAAGCGCCAGAGCAGCAATCAAGCTGGAATCTTAAGGTGTTTGACGCAGCTGGAAAAATTGTTTTGGCCCAAAATCTGGGTAGCAACGCGTTCAACAAGTTGCAATTAAAAACCGAAAACTGGCAAAAAGGGGTGTATTTTATTCAGATCAGCAATGGTAGGGCGCAAATTTCCCGCAAGGTGATCAAGACTTAGCGCAAAATTAAAACATTGTTTTTACAAAAACATAAATTTTGATTTACGAGGTCATCAAACTTTCAATGAGTTGATTTACAAATCCTCAATTTTATTTACGTTTAATGAATGTTAAATTCTTTGAATTGTCGGCTATTGGCGGTTAAAGCTTCTCCTGGCTCTTGTGCTTGTGCTGAATAGGGTGCATTTTTGCATTATACTTGTTATAACAGCCTACTAATCAATATTCCGGATTATCAGCTATTGAATGTCTCAAGGTTCTTTGCCGATTGCCGCCCTAATAACTACTAGGGAAGATGGTTATCTGAATAACATAACCCTCATGATGAGGGCAAGCGTAGCTTTTTTCATTATCTAAATTAACTATTATGCAAAAGAATGTAATAATGCTATTGTTGCTGACCTGCTTATTGGTGTTCTTTAAAGGTAAAGCACAAACTTTTTTGCCTCTTCCAACTGAAAATGCTGAATGGAGTAGATTGCTTACTGTATTAGGCGACAATGATCCAATCTATACTACTCACCACTATACTCCAGTAGGGGATACAATTATACAAAACAAAAAATTTACAAAATTATATACCAACACGGGCAAAGCATTTAATATTGATTCTGCTCAATATATAGGTGCCTATATTAACGAATTAGGTCGCGTATTTTTTTTAGACAAAGGAGAAATTAATCCAAGGTTATTGTACAATTTCAATGTTTCTATTGGCTGGGTTTACATAACTTTCCGTAATTGTGATACAAGTAGTATTGGATGCAGATTCAATCAGCTTACTTCCATAGACACTGTCATATATAATGATGATATCAAACGATTAAGATATAATTTTAATTGGTTACGAAAAGATGAAAATGGCACGCTCAGTCGAGTTTACAGCCATTCTTGGATAGAGGGCATTGGAAGTACGCTCGGCTTTTTCCCTGACCCAAGTAATACCCTGTTTTTGCCGGTTACCCCTCAAGTCTTTCTAGACTTACTTTGCTTTAAACAAAATGACACTTTAATTTATACACATCCTCGTTTGTACAAAGGCAACTGTTATGTAGATATTATTAGCGATGTGAAGGATTTGAATGATCCTGACATAGTAAATATTTACCCGAATCCTACTTTTGAAAAACTTTTTATTCAGCATGATTTAAATTTGAGTAAAAACACTACCAATATTATTTTGATTGATGTCGTAGGACGGGTAGTTTTGAAAAAACCCTTGGAAGCTTCACTGGTTCAATTAGATATTTCCAATATATCCCCTGGGATTTATTTCGCCCAAATAGTGTCTAAAGAAGGTCGAGTAAGTGTTTGTAAAAAAATAATAAAATCAAATTGAACAGTGCCTAAGAGGTAACCCACTACAGAAATACATAGATAATGCGAATAATGGGTTGAACATTGCAAGTAACTAAAAATCAATAGTCTAATTTTTTCAGTTTTGAAAAATCCGGTAAACTCGCGTTGCAACTTACTGAAAATCAGCACCAATTTTCAACCCATTATTCGCATAGATATCCTATGTTGATTTTGGCTCTATACTTCTGAGAATACTAGCATCTGTCTCTATTAAAACAGGGCTTTTCTTTTTAGGTAGATCACATTGGAATCAGCATTTGCATCAGTAGAAGTTTTATGCAAAGATTACCATGGCATGTCATCAAAAAGGAATTCTTCTAGGGTTTAAAATTCAAGTTGCTTGCTCTTAATCAGGGCACTTCTGTCCTAGAATCTGAACTAAAATCATTACAACTTTTAACCAAAAACTAAATAATCATGAGAACCAAATCTTTATCGTTCTTCTTTTTCTACATTTTAAACTTTTATTTTTGTTTGCCTTTAACAGGACAAGATTGTCAAACGCCTAATCCTTTTTTACGTCAATCACTAAGAGGCACTTGTACGAGTCCTAGTGATTGCATAAGTGGGTTGGGGGACTTGACTTCGGCTAATGCTTGTAACAATTCCGAAAATTATGCCCCGCTTGATCCTAGATTTACGCCTATAAAAACAGTTAGATTAATTTTTCATGTTTTTCAGAATGCTACTCCTGGAAATCCTCAAAATTTTCAGAACATTACAGCGCATGTTAATTACCTAAATGGCTGGGTTAATCACTCTACTTTGGGGCTAAATGCCAAATTTAGCGGATTATGCTCTCCATTGCCCGTAGTTAGTGGTAATCCTTCGGCACATATTCCAGACAGTAGGATTCGATTTAGTTTCAATCCTACTACCGATTTATTTTTTTGGCAGGACTCGGACGCGTGGGCAAGTGGCCATTATTACTGTAATAACGGCTCCACTAACGGTCCTTTTAATTTTCAGAGGAGTTGTGATGTTTTTGATGAATATGTTACTAATAATAATCAATTAACAGCCACACAGAAAGATGCACTCCATGTATTTTTTGCAGAAGCAAGTACACTGGACGACGGGACAACACTAATAACTGGGGGCGGGTTCGCATCAGGAATAGCAAATCTAAATGGAAGGAATTATATTATGCTCACAGCTAGGCTTGCAGAATATACGGCCAATGGGGGTGCACTACCTGCATCAAGTTTAAATGGCTTCACACATGAAGTAGGGCATGCTTTAGGATTATTCCATCCTTTTGACGGAGACTATTGCAATGATACGAATGACGATCCCGCTTTTGGAAATACCCCAAATAATTATATGAGCTACGCAGGGATTAATAGATGTTCTTTTACACAAGATCAACTAGGGAGAATGCACTGGATACTAGAAGGAAAATGTTTAGGAAGTCAGTGTCCTACAGTACATAAGGCACTAGTTCAAGATTTTTGTTCAGTAAGTCAACCAGAAATGAGTATAAACTCTGGAGAGAACATAACATGGAATTCAGAGAAAAAATTAAACTGCAACCTGAGAATAAAAACTGGTGGCACCTTGACAATCAAATGTAAAATAGGGATGCCCGAATTAGGTAAAATAATCATTGAGAAAGGGGGGAAACTAGTTGTAGATGGAGGTACAATTACAAAAAATTGCACCAACTATTGGACTGGAATAGAGGTTATTGGAAACCCCGCATTATCTCAAACTGCCGCCAATCAAGGCACCCTGGAACTCAAAAACAATACCATCATAGAATTCGCCAATAACGCCATTACTACGGGTACAAATGGCATCACCTGGGAAGGTGGCGGCATTATCAAGGCAGATAATACCACGTTTCGCAATAATCGCCGTTCGGTTGAGTTTGTGTCGTACAATATTGCTGATAATGTCAGTTATTTTAGCAATTGTATTTTTGAGTTGACTACGACTTATCCTCAAACTACTTACATTGGTCATGCTACCATTTGGGACAATTACGGCATTCCTTTCACGACTTGTACTTTCCGAAATCTAAGCGCCAGTGTAACAGACAAAAAATACGGAATTTACACCATTGATGCAGGTTATCAGGCATTAACAGGTTGTTCTTTTAATGGCTTCACTAGCGGTATATATGGCACCAATAGCAGCACGAGTCGTACTTTTTCGGTTAGCACGTCTACGTTTAGCAATAATGCTCTGGGTATCTATGCGGGTAGTGTCAATAATATGTCAGCAACGTATAACACTTTTAATGTAGGACAGTATCGCACTGGCACGTACAATCATGGGGTGTTCGTCAGTATCAGTACAGGATACATTGTACAAAACAATAGTTTCAGCGGCTCTTCGCCCACCCTTACGCCCCAGCCAGTAGGTGTGCTGTGCTCTAATACCGGAGATGCAACCAATATCATTCGGGATAACTCTTATACTGGCTTATATGCTGCTAATAAATCTGATGGCGACAACCGGAATAATAGCAACCCTGCCAATGGCTTGAAATATTTATGTAATCTCAATACCAGCAACCATAGTTACGACTTTTTAGTATCTATAGACCCTCTCATTGGTTCCACTTTATCAGGAATTGCAACCCCTCAGGGCTCTTCTTCTGCTGGAGCTGGCAATAAATTTAGCCTACTTTCTACACCCACTGGTTCAGATTTTAGTAATTTCAGTAGTTACACTACTCAATATTACTATAGAAGCACGAGTGGGGAGAATCCAGCAAATACAACGGGTATTACCAAAATCTTGACAAGTGGTAATCCAGGCTGCTCAAGCTCCTTTGCTAGAGGTGGCGGTAGTTTAGCTTCAGATGAGTTACTTGCTTTCCAAAATGAATACAATGCAGGGAAGGCAAGCTACGATAACGAATCACAGATCAGAAACAGTAAAATAGACAATGGTGACACCAAAGCTTTACTCGTTGAAGTAGATAAAGCACTAGGCACAACTTCTACAGCATTGGAGGAAAAACTACTGAACATTTCACCCTGGCTCTCTTCGGAGGTATTAGAAAGAGTTTTGGATAAAAAAGATGCTTTCACAGCAAGTTTCATCCAAAAAATATTAGCCGCCAACCCTGATGCCCTCTACAACTTCACCTTACAACAGAAGATGCAAAAAACATTGACTGCTGATCAACTAAGTGAGGTAAAGACTGCACAAGCAAACAGCACGGAGCGCAGCGCTTTGGAAAGCCGTTTAGCCCAGGCAGGAACGATTGTAAGCACAAGCACTAATGCCATTGTTCATCATTATTTGGTTACAGCGCCAGTGGATTTGAAAAAAGTGCGGGAATGGTTGTACAACAAAAACGATCTGGAATCTTCTTACCAGATTGTAGAAAGCTGGCTACAAGAGAAAAATACCCAGGAAGCTCAGAAAGCGCTGAATGATATTGGTAATCGATTCAAATTCACTGATCAGCAGCAGAAAATACATGAAGACTACCGGAAAATAACCGATTTGAAAGTAAAAGCGATGGAGCAAGGACGCAGCATAGCGGACTTTAATGAAACAGAGGTGCTTGCTTTGGTAGAACTGGCAGACCGCAACCTCGGTCGCGCTGCTGAACAAGCAAAAGGCATTTTGAATTTCTTTTATGGTTATCAGTATGTTACGCAACAATTGCCTTTCCCTGCTGAAAAAGTGGATTCGAAAATTCAAAATGTAGTGCCCATTGCAGAAAAGGCCGTTTTGCAAACTCCTTCCTCTGTTCAAGTAGTGCCCAATCCAGCTACTCACGAGGTAACTTTCAAATACAACCTGGAAGGCCAGGAAATCCGTCAGGGCACTTTGCAGGTAGTTGATTTTACTGGAAAAGCGCTTCAACGATTTGATCTCAATGACAACATTGGTGAAATTCGCTGGACAGTAAATCATTTGCCACCAAGATTGTATTTTTACAGCTTGAAAAACGGTGGCAGAATCATTGCCTTTGGTAAGCTGGTGGTGAATAAGTAGAAAAAATTTTAGCTCACTTCTATTTCCTAGAGAGGCTGATTCAAAACTTGCGTTTGGGATCAGCCTCGCTAATTTTCACGCCAAATTTTCCTTTTTCAACAGGTGAGTTCAGGGTGGATGCAGGTATTCGAGTCTTTACCTTTGAAATACATTTGTGTAAACGTATAGACTGCATCACAATCATGAAGCAAGTAACGCTGTTATTGGGACTTATACTGGGCATCAGCCTGAGTGTTTCAGCTCAAAAAGAAAAATGGACCTCCCTGTTTGACGGCAAAACCCTGAGCGGCTGGAACAAAAAAGGGGGCAATGCAACTTACGCTGTAGCCAACGGAGAAATAGTGGGTACTACGCTGGAGAATACCCCCAACACCTTTTTGTGTTCGGATAAATTGTACGACAACTTTGTACTGGAACTCGAACTGTCGCTCGGTGGCGAGATGAACTCAGGCATCCAGTTTCGCAGCAATGTGCGCAAAAGTAACGACGGCAAAGAGGTCGTGTACGGCCCCCAATGCGAAGTGGACCCCTCCGCTCGTGCCTGGTCGGGTGGCATTTACGACGAACAACGTCGCCAATGGTTGTACAACCTCAACTTTAACCCCGAAGGTCAAAAAGCATTTAAAGGAAATGGTGCCTGGAACAAATACCGCATCGAAGCCATCGACGGCCAAATCCGTACCTGGATCAATGACATTCCTACCGCCAACTTGATGGACACCCTGGTGGAAAAAGGCTTCATCGCACTCCAAGTACACTCCATTGGAACCGACCAGAAACTAGCGGGTAAAACCATCCGCTGGCGCAACATCCGCATCCAAACCGGGGCCGACATCGTGGCCAAACCCATCAACAATTGCCCCATCGTCAACCTCAAGCCCAATTCCCTGACCGAAGCGGAAAAGAAACAAGGCTGGCTTTTGTTGTTCAACGGGCAAAATATGGATGGATGGCGCTCGGCTTTCAAAACTACGGCGCCCGAAGCGGGTTGGTTGGTTAGCAATGGCGTAATGAGCATCCAGGGCAGTGATGGTTCGGAATCGCGCAGCTTCGGCGACATCGTGAGCAAAGAAGAATTCAGCGCTTTTGAACTGACTTTTGATTTCAAACTCACTCCTGGGGCCAATTCAGGCGTGAAGTATTTTGTGAGTGAAAAATTTGACAGCAAAGGTGGCTCGGCTATCGGCTTGGAATACCAATTGTTGGACGACGAAAAACATCCTGACGCCAAAATGGGCGCAGCGGGCAATCGTACCCTGGCCAGCTTGTACGACCTGATTCCTTCGTACAAATTGGACAACCGTTTCAAGCGCAAAATTGGCGAATGGTGCCAGGCCCGCATCGTGGTACTGCCCAACAACATCGTACAACATTGGCTGAATGGCTTCAAAGTGTTGGAATACGAGCGCAAGAGCAACATTTTTGCTGCCCTGGTGGCACGCAGCAAATACAATACTTTTGAAAATTTTGGCCTGAATGACAAGGGGCGTATCCTCTTGCAAGATCACGGCAATACTGTGCACTACCGGAGTATAAAAATCCGTACTTTGTAGTTTGATTTGCAACTAAGTAGTGGGGCAAAAATAAGTGCTCATTTTTCTTGAGCCTAAGAATTAGATAAGACACTTGAAATGAATCGTTTTCTCATCTAATTCTTAGGCAAAATGAGCACTTATTTTTTTATTGCCCCCTGGATCTGAAGCTAAAAAGCAATGAAAGTTGGTTTATTTATTCCTTGTTACGTTGACCAATTCTACCCCAAGGTGGCCATTGCAACGTTGCAATTGTTGGAAAAATGCGGCTGCACGGTCGGTTTTCCCACGAATCAAACCTGCTGTGGGCAACCGATGGCCAACAGCGGGTTTGAACATTTGAGCCTGGATTGTAACCGCTTGTTCATCGAGAATTTTGCGGAGTACGATTATGTGGTAGGCCCTTCGGGGAGTTGTATCCTGCACCTCAAAGAACACTTGCACGACGAAAAACGGGAGACTGAAGCTACGGCCCTGCGAGGCAAGGTCTACGAATTGTGTGAGTTTTTGACGGATGTACTGCAGGTGAAAAATTTGCAGGCCAGTTTTCCACACCGGGTGGGTTTTCACCAAAGTTGCCACGGGCAGCGGGGATTGGGCTTGTCCCAAATGTCGGAACTGATGGCCGAACCTTTTTCCAAACCCGCCCAGTTGCTGGCCCAGGTGCAAGGCCTGGAATTGATTCCACTGACCCGTACCGATGAGTGCTGCGGATTTGGCGGCACGTTCAGTGTGATGGAGGAAGCAGTATCTGTCAAAATGGGTAAAGATCGGGTGGCTGATCATTTACAACATGGGGCAGAGTACATCACGGGCGCTGATGTGTCTTGCTTGATGCACATGGAGGGAATTTTGCGGCGGAGCGGAAGTAAGGTGCAGGTGCTGCATGTGGCGGAGATTTTGAATGGGGGTTGAGCTGTCTTTCAATACGTCAACCGCTTAATGTTCTCCATATACCCCCGGCTCACCCGTACCACCTCCCCATTCTGCAAAATCACATCGTAACTGGAAATTTGTTTTTGAATTTCCTGTACAAAAGCCAGGTTGATGATGGCCGAGCGGTGTACCCGAATGAAGCGGCGTGGATCGAGCTTTTTTTCCAAAGCCCCCAGGCCATAATTGCTCAGGTAGCGTTGTTTGGATGTGATGAGTTTGGAATAATCTCCTTCGGCGTCAATCCAGATGACTTCAGCCAAGTCGACAGTCACCAGTTTTGCACCAATTTGAACCAGAATTTTTTCAGGGTAACTGCTCTCGGGGGTCAGCAGGCTTTCGGTAAGAGACTGCACACTGTTCAGGTTGTGTTGCAGGGAGTTCAAGGCTTTTTGCACCGCAATCGAAAAACGATCCCTTGTGTAGGGTTTGAGCAAATAATCGAGGGCATGCACCTCAAAGGCTTTGAGCGCATATTTGTCGTAAGCAGTAGAAAAAATCACCAAGGGCATTTCGTCCAGACGAGTCAAAACATCAAAACCATTCAAACCAGGCATTTGAATGTCCAAAAAAATCAAGTCAGGTTTAAACTCCCGAATCAGCCGAATGGCATCCACCCCATTGTTGGCTTCGCCGATGACGATCAAATCGGGGAAATCTTCGAGGTACTCCCGCAGCAATTGCCGACCCGCCGCTTCATCGTCAATGATGATGATTTTTTGCATGTTACAGTTTAGTAGTGGGGCAAAAAGAACATTTGTTTTTCATCGCCCCTTACAATTCAAAACTTATTTTTAGCCCCGAGGGTAAATTGTCCTCCAGTCGCAGGACCGTGCCGTACATTTTTTCCAACCTTTGTGCGGTGTTTTTCAAACCTATTCCCTTACTCCAAATGGCCTTTTTGTCCACGACACCAACACCTGTATCCGCAATCTGAATCTGCAACTTTTCACCAAACCGATGGATTTGGATGCTCACCTGCCCCCCATCAATTTTAGGCGAAATGCCGTGCCGAATGGCGTTCTCTACCAAAGGTTGTAAAATCATCGGCGGGATTTTTTTGTCCAACACATCATTGGCAATATCCAGTTGCAACTGCAAGCGGGTGCCATAACGGGCCTTCTCCAGTTCCAGGTATTTTTTCACAAAAGCAATTTCATCCTCTACCGGCACCAAATCTTCCTGGGTTGCCCGCAATTGATAACGAAAAAGGTCCGCCAAGCTCGCGATCATTTCCCGGGTATGCTCCAATTCACGCGGCACCGAGGCACTGATGGTATTGAATACATTGTACAAAAAATGGGGATTGAGCTGAGCTTTCAGTGCAGTGAGTTCACTTTGTAAGGCCAACTGTTTCAATGCGGCTTCTCTGGCTTGTTGTTCTTTTACTTGGAGGTGGTAGCTATAACCATGCATGACCCCAAATTGGATGATGTACAACAAGGTCGTAATGTAAATGTCCCAAATTTCGCCATTCCCCCAGAGGTGCCCCAGGCCAAAATAATCCGCCACCCAGTAATAAGTCTGTTGCCAACCCTTGACATAAATGGGTAATAACACACAGTGCAACATGATTTTGATCCAAATCGGCCACTCCTTGAGTTTCCGAATCATCAGCCACCAAATGGGAATCGAGAAGAGCAAGCGAATAATTTGTTCAAAAATAAAGCGCTCATAGGGCTCGCCCTCGCCATTGGCAGAAACGAACACCGCATAGTAGTAAAAAAGGGCAGAAAACACGTACATGCTGAGCAAAACGATCAGTTCAGCCAATGAAACACCCCAAATCCGGTACCGATGTAGCCCTATAAACATGCCTTTGATTTTTCTTCAATGATAAATGTTTCCGGGCAAAAAGGTTCACAATTTTCCGATGAATGAACATATAACCCGATGAATGGAAATCTACTTTCACTCAACGCCGCATTTGTGCATTGGTCTTTTTTGCCTTTTTATCCACCCCTCCTGGGCCTAGTTTTGAGGAATTGAATCACTCAAAATCAGCCGAAGATGATGAAGTACCCTTTTTGGATCGCCTTATGTTTCCTCAGCACAACATTCCTTGCCGCTCAAAGTTCGATAATGGGCCGGGTTGTCAATACCCGCAATGAAACACTCCCTTATGCGAGTATTCAATTGAAAAAAAGCCAGGATTCCAGCCTCGTCAAGGTCGAGTACAGCAATGAAAATGGTGCTTATACCTTTCAGAATGTTGCACCCTCTGAATACTTTCTCACGGTTTCCATGGTTGGTTTTTCCTCCTTCGAGTCGCCCCAATTTAAGGTAGAAACGGATAAAAACACCACAGTTCCCGACATTGCCCTCGCCGAAAGCAATACCGAGCTAAAAACCGTCACGGTAAGTGCCCGCAAAGCGCTGATTGAAGTAAAAGCAGATAAAACGGTTTTCAATGTAGAAGGCACCATCAATGCCACCGGCAATAATGTGTTGGAGCTGCTCCAAAAATCACCCGGCGTCATGGTAGACAAAGACGACAACATCATCCTCAAAGGCAAATCCGGGGTGATCATTTACATTGATGGGCGCCAATCGCAATTGCAAGGCAGCGATCTCAACGCGGTGCTCAAAACCATGCAATCCAACGAAGTAGAGGCCATCGAAATCATTTCGCAACCTTCGGCCCGTTTTGACGCAGCGGGCAATGCAGGCATCATCAACATTCGCCTGAAAAAAGACAAACGCCTGGGCACCAATGGCAGCATCAACATGGGCTACGCCCAGGGGATTTTCGGCAAATGGAACAGCGGGCTAAGCCTCAATCACCGCAACAAAAGCAGCAACTGGTTTGGCAATTACGCTGGCCGCTGGGCCCTGGAACAAAGCTTCATCAATATGTTCCGCGAGCAAAGCGGGTTTCGCTATGAACAACGCACCGTGGGCCGCAGCCAAAGCGACAACAACAACTTCAAAGTAGGCGCCGATTGGTTTTTGAACCCCAAACATACTTTAGGTTTTGTGCTGAATGGCAACCTGAACGACAGCGACAACCTGAGCCTCAGCCGCACGCCCATCCTTGCACTCAATACCATTACGCCACAAAGTGTACTGGTAGCCAACAACTCTTCGGCCAGCGTGCGCAACAACTTCAACAGCAACCTCAATTACCGTTTTGCCGATACCTCGGGCTACGAATTGAACCTGGATGCCGACTTTGGTCGCTTCAGCCGCGACAACAGCAGCCTACAACCCAATACTTATTACGATGCAGCTGAAAAATCCATCCTTTCCTCGCGCACTTTTCAAATGATCACCCCGGCGGAAATTTACATCTACACCTTCAAAGCAGATTACATCCAAAAACTCGGTAAAGGCAAACTGGGCCTGGGCATCAAAGCCTCCCTGGTGAATACCGACAACACCTTCAATTTTTACGACGTGGTGGATGGAAGTGAGCTTTTAAATACCCAGCGCAGTAACCTTTTTGACTATGCGGAAAACATCAATGCTGCATACGCAAGTTATCAACAGCAATGGTCAAAATGGAGCCTCAATGCGGGCCTGCGCCTGGAAAACACCAACTCCAGAGGAGAACTGAACAGTGTACAGCAAAATGAAGACGATTTGGTCAAACGCCAGTATACCAATTTGTTCCCCAGCGCTGGTTTGACCCATACAGTGAATGACAACAATAGTGTGGCGCTCAACTACAGTCGCCGGATCGATCGCCCCGGCTACCAATCCCTCAATCCTTTCGTGTCCCCCTTGGATGAACTGACCTACAGCAAAGGCAACCCTTTTTTGCGCCCCCAATACACCAACAATCTGGAACTGTCCCACACCTACAAATACACCCTGACCACTTCTTTGCGCTTCAGCCGCACCACTGATTTTTTTGGTGAACTGAGCGACACCACCGAAGGCAACCGCAGTTTCATCATGACCAGCAACCTGGCTACCGAAAACGTGATCAGCCTCAACGTTAGTTATCCTTTTAATGTGGCCAAATGGTGGAGTATCTACGCCAATGTGAATGCCTACCGCAGCGTGTATGAGGCCAATTTTGGCGAAGGTCGTTTCCTCAACCTGAAAGCGACTGTCCTTAGCCTCTACGCCCAGCAGACCTTCAGTTTGCCCAAAGGTTGGCGCATTGAAACGTCGGGGTTCTACAATTCTCCTTCCATTTGGAAGGGCACTTATGCCAATCGGCGCTTTTGGGGCATGGATCTAGGGCTACAAAAACGTTTGTTCAAAGAAAAAGCTACGCTTAAACTCACTTTTAGCGATGTGTTCAACAGCATGCAGTGGCGGGCCATTAGCCGTTTCAGCGGCTTGACCATCGACGCTGGCGGAGGCTGGGAAAGCCAACAATTCCGACTCAATTTGAATTACAATTTTGGCAGTCAACAAATTAAAGCAGCCAGAAAGCGGAGCACGGGCTTGGAAGAGGAGAGTAATCGGGTGAATTGAGGGGTATATAGGGTTACGACACAATAGTCTCAAGCTTAAAATGCAAAATAAGCTTTCTTCTATTGCGTTGTAATCCTATACACCCACAATCATATCCCATGAACCGTTTATGTGCCGCAATGACGACCCTATTTCTTTTTGCAGGCTCCGCTCCTACCCTGCTCGCTCAAAGTCAACCCTATATAGGATTCAATGGTTCCGGGTGGCCGAGTAATTTACAAGTTCGCGGGGTGATTCAATGCTCCTGGGAGCGAAAATTTTTGGCAAAACAACTTGAATTTGGCTACGTTCGGCGCGAAAACGTCACCATTCGCAAACCACTTCCTGATGGCAGCTATTATTTCCAGCCTTTAATAGGTGCGATAGAAGCCAGTGCCTTGCTGAAATTCGGTTTCAAGTTTGAACAATTGCGCATTTTCGCCTTATTTGGCCCATCTTTATCACGCGGCGTGGAAGCAGAAGCCTTGGTCGCTTTTGAAAATGGCGATGCTCATCAGGCGGTGATTCCCTGGAAACAATTGGGCATTCGCCGTTGGGAATTGGGGACTTACCAAGGCATCGGCATCGAAAGCATTGGCCGCAATGGGGTCAAAATCCAAATCGATTTCCGCTATTACCTCGGATTGACGGATTTATTGCCCGAAGAAAAAACTGCCTACAACCAAGGCCCTTTGTTGGGCATCGGAATCGCGCTACCCCTCAAACATTCAGATGGAGAATCAGGTCATTGAGCGATTTTATCCATTTGTTTAAATCCATTTTTGAAAATAATCCGCAGTTTTTTTCATCTTAGAGCTTGTTTAGTTTTCCTACCTACAAAAAGACAAGCGATGAAAAAAATAGCACGTCGGAGGTTTATCCAGCAAATGGCTGCCGTGGCGCCCGTTGCTGCGATCCAACCTTTCCACCTGATCAAAGACATGACGGTTAGCCCCGCCGACAAAATTCGGATCGCCACCATCGGCATGGGCATCCAGGGGCATTATGACACCCGTTCGGCCTTAAAAAATCCAGATGTAGAATTGGTCGCAGTGGCTGACCTGTACAAAGGTCGCCTGGAACGCGCCAAAGCCGACTTTGGGCAACAGCTTTTCACCACCCGCGATTACCGCGAGATTTTACAACGCCCTGATGTTGATGCAGTCTTGATTGTGACCTCCGACCATTGGCACGCCAAAATTGCCATCGACGCTCTGGCCGCAGGCAAACACGTGTACTGCGAAAAACCGATGGTCAAACAGATTTCGGAAGGACTCGGCGTGATCGATGCCTGGAAAAAATCGGGCAAAACCATGCAGGTTGGCAGCCAGCGCATCAGTGGGTCCGACGCCGCCGAAGCACGCCGGATGATTGCTGCCGGTGAAATTGGTGCCATCAACTATATGGAATCCAACAGCGACCGCTTCAACGCCATTGGTGCCTGGAATTACTCCATCCCACCCGATGCATCCACCGAAACCGTGGATTGGGATACCTTCCTGGGCAATGCACCAAAACGTCCTTTTGATGCCACTCGCTTTTTCCGTTGGCGGAATTACCGCGATTACGGAACCGGGGTAGCTGGTGATTTGTTTGTACACCTCCTAACCAGCACCCATTACATCACCAATTCGGTTGGCCCAACCCGGATTTATTCTTCTGGCGGTTTGTACCACTGGAAAGATGGCCGGGATGTGCCCGATGTACTGGTTTCCGTGATGGATTACCCCCAAACCGCCCAACATGGTGCCTTCCAGGCCGTGTACCGCGTCAATTTTGCCAACGCGGGCTCCATCAACAACAGCACGCGCATCATCGGTGACGAAGGGGAAATTCTGTTTGGCAATGGTCGAATCACGTTGACCAAAAAGAAGCTGGCCCAGGCACCAGGTTATGGTGGTTATGACAGCTATTTCACTTTCCCGGAGGGAACCCAAAAGGATTTTGTGAAACAGTACGATGCCAAGTACCCAGAAGATAGCCGCAAGGCCGAGCCGGTCAAAGAAATCAAGTTTGAAGCACCCAAGGGTGAAGATGGCCACGCCTTACATTTCGGCAATTTCTTCGAAAACATCCGCAAAGGCAGCCAAGGAACGATTGAAGATCCGATTGTTGGCTTCCGGGCTGCCGGGCCTGCGCTGGCGTGTAACGAGAGTTATTTTGCGCAAAAGGTGATCAATTGGGATCCGGTGGCGATGAAGTTGAAGAAAAAGTAAAAGGTGTTGAGGAGTTGAGAAAGTTGAGGCTACCGCAGTGACTTGGATGCGACCTTGTTCAAGTCGTTCGCGGTAGCCTCAACTTCCTCAACTTTCTCAACTTTCTCAACTTTCATCCAAGTTATATCCAGGGAAATCGAAATTTCAAGCTTTTTTATGCGCAAAAACTATTAATTTGCGCCAACAGAAATGTCAAGACACATGCAGAAAAGTTTAAAAGCGCTTTTTGGCGTTCACCACGGGCTGGACGAAAAAAGCGTCAATTTTTTAACCCAAGCCTTAGAGAAGAACAATCTTCCTGGTTTCGACTACATTGAGTTCAAACAATCCATTGGTAACCTGGTTAATTTGGGGATGGATGAACCAACCATGTTTAAGTCAGCTTATGCTACCGCAATAACGGTGGGTTTGACCAAGGAGAAGTTGTTGGATACCGCAGCACATTACAAAAAAATCCTAACCAAGGAAAAATCTGACTTTGATGCTGCGGTGCAAAAACAGGTGGAACAAAAGGTGCGAACGAAGCAAATGGAGGTCGAAAAATTGCGCAAGCAAATTGAAGCCTATCAAGCTAAGATCAAAGAATTAGAAGCCAAAGTTGCTACAGATCAGTCTACCGTGGATCAATCCGGTGATTTGATCGAAGCCGAGTTGGCCAAAATCGAAAACACCCAAAATGGTTTCGATACTACGCTGCGTGCCTTGATGAACGAAATTGACCGCGATATTCTGAACATTCAACAATATTTGTAATTTTGAGCGTACTCAGAATTGAGTGCCACCAAAACATACCTTATTATGGCGTTAGAAAATCCCGAATTTAAAACAAAATCATTCTGGTCTCGTCCAGAAGGCACTACTGGTGCTCTTTTTGGACTGGCTATTTTGGCAGGAGTAGGTTACCTTATTGCAAGCAATATTACTTTCCTCATCGGATTGGCTGCCAATACACTTACTTTGGCACTGATGATTGTTGCATTGGTAGCCATACTTTATATGGTGCTCGATCCCAAAATGCGCACCCTCGTTTGGTACATGTACAAAAGTGTGATGCGCTGGGTGACCGGTATGTTTGTGACCATTGACCCCATCGGTATCCTCAAGAACTACATTGAAGACCTGGAGGACAACCTGGGTAAAATGCGCAAACAAATTGGTGTGTTGCGTGGTCAAATGCGTCAAATGACCACCTTGATCGAGGATAACAACAAAGAGATTGATTCCAACATGCGTCTTGCTGCCGTCGCCCGCGACCAGGACAAAGACCAGCAGATGTTATTGGCTTCCCGTAAAGCTGCTCGTTTGCGCGAAAGCAACGAAAAATACGCCGCCTTACACCAAAAAATGGAGATCCTGTACCGCATCTTATCCAAGATGCACAGCAACTCCGAAGTCCTGTTGGAAGACACCAAGGATCAGGTGAAGGTGAAAGAAATTGAACGCAAAGCCATCCGTACTTCACACTCTGCCATGCGTTCGGCAATGAGCGTCATTAGCGGTGATCCCGATAAGCGCGCAATGTTTGATGCTGCCATGGATGCCATCACCGAAGATGTTGCCAACAAGGTAGGTGAGATGGAAAACTTCATGGACATGTCTTCTAAATTGATGGATTCCATCGACCTGCAAAATGGCATGTTCGAAGAACAAGGCATGGCCATGTTGGAGGATTGGGAGAAAAAGAGCACCCTGATGCTGATGGAAGGTACTGGCAAGTCTTCTTCTGCCGAGTCCCTGGATCTGGATAGCTTCAAAACCCGTCCAGAGAAAGAAGCGAAAGGGGATGGAAATGATTACAGTAATCTTTTCAATAACTAATATAGCGAATAGCGAAAATCGAAAAAATAAGGGGGAATGGCGATTGTGTCGCTTTTCCCCCTTGTTTTTTACAATATTCTAGGATTATCCTTTTCTAAGGTGACCCCTAAGGTGTCTTAGGTGGTGAATACATGCCCTGCTCCGCAGGGCTTTTTTTATTTTCACCACCTAAGACACCTTAGCTCACCTTAGGGGTCACCTTAGAAAGGATGCGCCTGCGGCGCTTATTAAACTTTTCACTTTTCACTTTTCACTTTTCACTTTCAGCGTCGCCAAATACTCCACCAAGTCCACCAATTGCTGTTCATTAAATCCTTGGTACAAGCCTTCCATCATCAGAGATTGTGGCATTTCTTCCATTTTTTGAACATCTGCAATAGGGTAAGACCGAGAAGTACCGCCCATGATGCGCAATTTCAAATCACTCGCCGTTTTGCTTTCCACGATGCCCTGCACTGTTGAACCGTCTTTCAAAGCCACATTAAAACCTTCATAACCGTAATTGATCCCGGAAGAAGGGTAAATGATGGCATTGTACAATGCACCCTTGTCCAGTTTGGAGCCAATTTCGGTCAAGGCGGGGCCAAAATTCACACCGCTTGCACCCACTTTGTGGCAAGTTGCGCAATGCTGCGAAAAGACCGCCTTACCCGAGGCCACCTTACCACTCCGGCCTTCCAACACCGCTACTGGGGGCAAATCACTACCCATTTCCTTTTGTTTTTTGGTCAACAAAGCCCGCGATTTTTTGCGTACATCGGTGTTCCAGGCGCCTGCCAAGGACACCAAACCTTGCATGGCCAACACCTCAGGTACCTGATTTTTTTCAAACAAGCCCAATAGATAAATTTGTCCGTCCCAGTTGCTAGTCAGGCAATTCAATGCCGCCCGGCGCACCGCAAGTGGATTGTTTTCGCTCAAGTATTGTTGATACAGTTTGAACAAAGCGGGATCGTTGACTGGGGCGAGGGCATACAGGATTTGTTGAGCTTTTGCTTCATCGGCACCTTTGAGTTGTTGCAACAACAGCGACATACCTTTATTGGCCACCAAAAGGCTGGCGGCTTGGCCACGTAATGCTTCATCCTTGTTCTCCAAGGCCATTTTCAACAACTTGTCATTTTGGTTTTTGATTTGCAAACGACCCAATAAATCCAGATACTCCACGCTGCCTTCCAGTTTGGGCAATACCTGCTCTGCCAAAGTTTTTAGTGCAGCCGATTGTTGATAATAGGCGGGATCAACAGAAAACAAGGCCAAAATATTGATCGAATCTTGCATGGGGTGTTTGCCTTGTACCAGGCTCTCGATCAACTCATTCTTAGCAGAATCGGCATGAAAATGCAAAGCCCGGAAGTACTGCCGCAGGTCAAATGCTTTGATCTTCGGATCCTGGATCATCTCCTTCAACAAGGGTAGCGCCTCTTTTGAACGGCTGCGCCAAACCAGGTTTTTGCCCGCCATTGTATTCCATTTCGCACCTGCTTTCTTTTTCCAAGCTAAAAAACGGCTGTCGGCTTGTAGATCAGAACCTATGCCCAATGCTTCCAGGTACCAACGATCCAGCCCATCGTATTGACTGGCCAAATCCGCCCAAACCTTGTCTGCTGCTGCCCCTTTGGCAAAACGTAAGGATACCGCTGCTTCACGCCGAACTTGTGCGGAAGGGTCATTGGATACACTTTTGGCCAGTTGCGCAATTTGATTGGGCAGTACTTGTCGGGCCAAACGCAAACCCACGATGCGAATGTCGGGGTCAATGTCGTCCAAGGCTGCTTGCACGTAAGTTTGGGCTTTGCCCTTCATTTTGCCCAAAATCCACAAGGCGCGGGCGCGTACCCGGGAGTTGGTGCCATTCCAGAGTTTGAGCAAACCAGCTTCTGCACTAGTGCCTTTGCTGCGCAAGGCGTTGGAGGCTTTGGCCTGTACGGCGAGGTTGGGATTTTGCAGGGATTCCAACAATTGGTCTTCCGTTTCAAAACCAGCAATGGCTTTGGCCGGCTGGTATTTGCGGCCTTTTTTGCCCGCGCTTACTCGGAATATTCGTCCGCGACCCGTGTCACCAAATTTGTGCCCACCTACGGCAGGGTCGTACCAGTCAGCAAAAAAGACCGATCCATCTGGAGCCACCGTCACATCAGAAGGGCGGCACCACTGGTCTTTACTCTTGACCAAATTGAGCATCTCGGCGCTGTAGCCCGCACCATTCGATTTAGCGGGGTAAGCCCGCACGACGTTGTGCCCAGCTTCGGCGTGGAGTGGCTGATTGCGAAATGCCTCTGGCAACATGTCTCCTTCGTACACCACCATGCCGCAGGGGGAGCCTGAACCCGTTTGCAACAAATTGGGCACCACGCCTGGGTCATTCAAATGCCAGTGGCGCAAGGGGATTTCGGACTCCAGGTTGATTCGGCGATCGCTCCACGAGGCGCCAGTCATTTGGTCGGTGTAGCCATAGTTGCCGTATTCCATGACGTAGTTGATGCGTACGCCCAGGTTGCCGTCGTCGTCGTTGTCGGACTGCCAGAGGGTGCCGTAGGAATCGGGCGCTACTTCGTAGTTGTTGCGGAAATTGTGCGCCAGTACTTCCAGGTTGCTGCCATCGGGGTCACAGCGAAAGACCATTCCCTGGCGGTAAGGTGCGCCACTGGCATTGACGGCGTTGCCACTCAGGTCGATCACGGGTTTGCCGTGGCGGTCCATGATTTGTTTACCGTTGTTGCCGAAGTTGAAATACATTTTGCCATCCGGACCTTGTACGAAGGCGTGTACGGCGTGGTCGGATTGCTCTCCACTCAAACCCGTGAACAGGGTATCTCTTTTGTCGGCTTTGTCATCACCATTCGTATCACTTAAAAGGAATACGTAAGGGCTACAGGAAATGATGGCTTGATTGTCCACCGCCCAGATGCCCAGCGCGGCGTTGACGTCAGTGCCCTGGTAAAACACAGTGCTTTTATCGGCTTTGGAATCGCCATCGGTGTCTTCGAGGATGAGGATGCGGTCGCCTTCCACGCGCTCGGGATTTTCGGGATTGTGGGTATTGCGGTAGTTGAGGGCTTCACAAACCCATACACGGCCCCGTTCGTCCACATGCATGTTGGTGGGGTTGATGAGCATCGGTTCGGAGGCGAAGAGGGTGACTTCACAGCCGTCGGCTACTTCCATGCCGTAGACGGCGTTGGCGGCGAGGCGTTTGGCGGGTTCGTCCAGTTTGTCGAAGTCGATTGAAGGTTTTTTGGGGGCACAGGCCACCAGTAAAGCGAGCAGTGCACAGTAGGCAAGTTGTTTCATGTTTGTTTAATCTGATGTTGGTGATGCTTAAAAATAGGGAGAAAAACAAGATGCGAGTATTTTTGAGGCAATAGATTTTTACAGAGTGTCGATTGCGGCTAAATACTACGGACAATTGGATTTGGCTTCGCCAAATTTTTTTAACACGACGGCACAACGAAACGACGACACGACGTCCTCAGCGCTAGGCGCTGAGTGTCCCAACGCCTGGCGTTGGGTTGTAGCGGTAGCTAATCGTCGTGTCGTCGTCCCGTTGTGCCGTCGTGTTAAAAACAAGCAGCGAAGCTGCTTAAATGTGTGGTTGGCGATTAGCAGTAAGATTTGTACCTCAATTTGTGTGATTTGCGGGTAAAAAATTATCGCTCCACGTCGCCGAAGGCGACCCACTAACCTTTCACTAATATTTTAAATCATCTCATTCTGATATATCCACTGACTTTTTATATTTTTGAAATCTGCATAAAACCAGATTCAACCCCGTAAGCTATGCCTGAGACCTTTTCTCCACCCCGCGTCGAACAAGATTGGGAAGACATCATCGACAGCCTCGAAGCCGAAAAATGCGTCATCTTCCTCGGCAGCGGCATCTACCAGGCCCCCGTAGCCCCAGGCATTCAGAGCGCCCTGGAGCAATGGCTGGAAGTCAACAAACCCGACCACCCCGCCATCCACCTCTACAACGACGATGGCTTTTTCCTCTTCCGCAACGAACGGCGGCACAAGCGCAAGGTGATCGAACAAATCAAAAGTTTTTACAACCAGCCTTTCCCGGAAACCAGCACCCGTTTTACCGAACTGGCCCAAATCCCCTTCAACATCATCATTTCGCTGATGCCTGACAACATCCTGGCGCGCACCTTTGATGAACTGGGCCTGGCCTACCAACCCGATTTGTACTTCCGCAATCGCCCCCACGCCAAGGACTTTGAAAAACCCAGCCGCAACAAGCCACTCATTTACAACCTCCTGGGCAATATCGAGGAGCCCGAAAGTCTGGTTTTGACCCACAGCGATTTTTTTGACTACCTCGAATCGGTTTTTATGGCCAAAAGTATGCACCCCCAACTGAAGGAGGAACTGGAAAAGGCCGAACGCTACATTTTCCTGGGCTTGCCCTACGAAAAATGGTACTTCCAACTCCTGCTACGGGTCCTCTCCATGCATTCCGAAAAACTGAAAGACGTAGAGCGGATGGCCCTGGAGGAATTTGAAAACCCCAAGTTGCAGAAGTTGTACACCGAGGAGTTCAAGATCAATTTTTTTGCCAGCAATCCAGAAGTTTTTATCCAGGATTTGTACCAGGCTTGTGCCAAGGCAGGCACCTTGAAAAAAGTACCCGCTCCCGATCCAAAACTGGCCGGGCTACCCGAGCTGAGTGCTGATGCGCTGAAGGAACTGGTGGCTAAGGCGCATACCCAGGAAGCATTCCTGCACCTGAAAGCCTTGCTGGATCGCCGCAAGCCGCGCAGTTACGCCCTCGCCAATGATCTGGTGGTACTGCGCAATCAGTACAATTTGCTGCGGCAGCGAGAGTTGCGGGGCACGATTGATTCGCGGGATTTCAACGTGGAGCAGAATCAGATTGCCGATCGATTGATTGTGTTGATTGATAAAGCAGGAGAATTAGGGTGAATTGATTATTAGGCAATTGATGCTTCGTTCTATGATTTTGGGGTATATTTTTTTTGAGTGACGAGTTAAGAATACATGACTTACGAGTTTTGAAGTGGGCTACCGCAGCGACTTAGACACAGCCCTGGTCCAGGTCGCTGCGGCAGCCCACTTCAAAACTCGTAAGTCATGTACTCTTAACTCTTAACTCAAAAGGGCCTCACGCAAAAGCATTATTCACTGATAACGAACCCATTTCAAGCCAAATGAAATTCAACAAACACACTTTTCGAGGTATAACTAATAGACACCAATGACCAACACCCCTCCATACCCATCCACTCCTTCCGGGCGCCCCTACCGCTACCCCGGCGTACAACCCTTTACAACAGCCCAAAGCGAAGTTTTCTTTGGCCGCGACCTCGATATCGCCGACCTCTACCGCCTCATCCGCCGCGAAGCCCTGGTAGTCCTCTACGGCAAAAGTGGCCTCGGCAAAAGCTCCCTGCTCAACGCCGGGATCGTGCCCCATAGCCTGCAATCCGCCGAATACGAACCCGTCGTCATCAAATTCGGCGCCTGGACGGAGGGCAAAACCGACACCCCGCTCGACCTCACCAAAGCCTACCTCAACGCCGGCCAGGCCCCCTCGCCTACCCTGCAACCCCTGCTGCCCGAGGAAGACTCTCTCTGGCGCTGCGCCAAAAACCGCCAACTGAACGGCGCAGGCCGCCCCCTGCTGCTCTTCGACCAGTTTGAAGAACTTTTCACCTATCCCGAAACGGCCATTCAGGCTTTTCGGCAGGAACTGGCTGAACTACTGCACACCGAACTCCCCCTGCGCTACCGCCGCCTGCTGGACGCTGGAGCTGCTCCAGAGCTGAGTGAAGCAGAAGAAGACGCTCTGGAAACCCCACTCGAAGCGCGCATCGTGTTCGCCATCCGCTCCGACCGCATGCACCTGCTGCACCAACTGGCCGATACCCTGCCCAATATCCTGCGCCACCTGTACGAGCTCCGCGCCCTGCGCCCCGAGGATGCCCGCGCCGCCATTGTGGAGCCTGCCCAAAAAGCCGGGGAATTTTGTACCCCCAGCTTTACCTGGGCTGCCCCGGCGCTGAGCAACCTGCTGGGCTACCTGCAAGACCCCGACGACGACAACCGCGTGGAGGCCATCCTGCTGCAATTGCTCTGCCAGTATTTTGAAGAAAAACTGGTGGAAAAACAGGGCCTCACCCAGATCGAAGCCCGGCACCTGGGCGAGTTCGAGCAAATCATCGAAAACTACTACCACGATAAACTGGGCTCACTGCCCAATGCACACAGCCGCTCCGCCGCCCGCAAACTGATCGAAGAAGGGCTGGTGCTGGAGGGCGAAAACATCCGCCTCTCCCTACACGAAGCCCAGATCACCCACCAGTACGGTGTGGACAGCGAACTGCTGGAGCGTCTGGTGAACAGCCGCCTGCTGCGCGCCGAACCCTTCCTGCGCGGCGGCTATACCTACGAGCTGGCGCACGACCGGCTGGTGGCACCCGTGCTAAGGGCGAAGCAGGAGCGCCTGGCGCAGGAGGCCATCCAGGCAGCGGAACAGGCACAGCTGGCGAAGGAACAGGAACTGGCCGAAGAGCGGGGTAAAAGGCAAAGGGCAACATGGCTGGCGGTGGCGGGTTTTGTGCTGACGGGGGTGGCGCTGGTGGCGGCGCTGTGGGCCTGGCGACAGACTGGACTAGCCGAACAATCGCGCAGCCAGGCGGAGCAGGCTAAAACGGAGGCGCTGGATAGTGCAGCGGTGGCGCAGCAACAGCGCAGCCTGGCACAATTGGAAAAAACCAAAGCGGATACCAGTGCCGCCATTGCCCTACGCAAAGAGCGACAAGCCCTCGAAGCAGAACAAAAAGCGGCTACGGCTTTGCAACAAGCCAATGGAAATGCCAAAGTAGCCGTAGACGCCTTGCTTCAGGTAGCCAAAGACGCCGTTTACCACGTGAAGTACGATGAAGCCTTACCTTCTATTTTGGCTGCGGCAAAGTTGGAACAAAACAAGGACAAAGTTGCCCAAGCACTGCAAGAGATTGCATTTGTAAAGGTCGAATCAGGCCAAAACCTCGCGGAGGCGGTTGACCTGATCGAGCAGATTCGCCGTCTGAAAGGCCAAGCTGGAAAAGGGCCGCAAAGTAAATCCGCCCCAGCCCTGCGCCAAGCCCTCCAAAGCGTAGACAATGCCCACTACACGGCCTTGATGCAGCGCTATTATCCAGTGATGCTTGTGGTAAAAGGAGGTGGTTTTCAAATGGGTTGTGATACGATGCTCGATCAGAGATGCCGTGACGGAGAGGATCTCCACCATGTTCAAGTCAGCAGTTTTGCCCTGGCGCGCTCGGAAACCACCTTTTGGCAGTGGAGCTTGTATTGTGCCGCCAATGGGCTCAAACTGAGTGATTATTCTCCTAACTGGGGCATTGATGGAGACAATCCAGTGGTTATTGTCGATTGGTTTGACGCTTGTTTGTATGCCAATTGGCTGAGCCCTCGATTTGGATTAGAGCCAGTCTACGCTGTTGATTCTACAACTCAAAAAGACCGCGGTGGTTGGTTGGTCACTTTACTGGAAAACAAAAATGGCTTTCGCCTACCCACCGAAGCCGAATGGGAATACGCCGCCAAAGCTGGGCAGTCGACCATTTACAGTGGGGGCAATGAGCTAGACGAATTGGGCTGGTACGATGACAATTCGCTCATCAATGGCGTGCTGCGCACCCATCCCGTGGAACAAAAAAAGAAAAATCCCTGGGGCTTTTATGACCTGAGTGGCAACGTCTGGGAATGGTGTTGGGATTGGTATGACAGTTATGACCTTGAGCAAAAACTGAACCCCCAGGGAGCCAAAGAAGGCTCCGGCCGTGTTCTCCGTGGCGGATCGTGGTACGACGACGCGGTCGGCGCGCGGGTTGCGTATCGCAACGACGTCGATCCCGATAACCGCAACGATAATATAGGTTTCCGTCTTGCCAGGCAGCAGTAGCCTTTTGTCCTTTTTACCTTTTTACAAGGTGGTTTTTTTCTAAAAGAGCTAGCGCAGTGCGCTAGCTCTTTTAGTTTATATATCCTGGTTTGAAACCAGGATATATACTGGTGCAAAAATTGCCTATATATGTTACAATAATCCATTTTCAAACTTCGTTGTACACCTATAGCATTTGCATATATGGATTTTAGAATTTTCACCTTGCCATTTGACCCAATTTCAGAGGGATTTTCCGATGAAATTGTCACGCAATTTTGCCTCAATAAAAAGGTGTACAGTGTGCAGTCGCAGTTTTTCGTACACGAGGGACGGCCATTTTGGTCAGTAGCGGTGCAGTACGAAACCCTGGTGAAGGGGGAGGAAAAAGTGCGGGATTTGGATGATGCGCAGCAGCTCTTGTACAATCGCCTGCGCGAGTGGCGCAAAAAGCAGGGCGAAAAAGAGGGGATGCCCGTGTTCATCATTGCCACCAATCAGCATCTGGTCAGTATGGTGCGCTTGAAGGTGCAATCCTTGGAAGGTTTTAAACAAATCAAGGGTTTTGGGCAAAAGCGGGTGCAGAATTATGGCAAAGCCATCATCGGGATGGTGAAGGCGTTTTATGAGGAGCAGGTGGAAAAAAAGCCGGATAGACTTGAGGCGAGTTGATTATCAAGAAATTGGGTGATCTTAGGCATAACGACCAGCGGCAGAGCCGCCAAAACGTCTGTAGCCCAAGAAATGACGATAGATTTTAAGGTACGTAGTACCGCAACTGTTGCCTTTTGTTCCGGTGCTCTGCACCTTGACAGCCTTGCTTGGTCTAAATGCTACAGACGTTTTGGCGGCTCTGCCGCTGGTCGTTACCTCTAAGTTTATAGCTCATTGATAATCAAATCACATCAAGTCTAATAAACAACCTTTACAACAATAAGTGGTATGCCTACACCCAATTATTATCCATTGTACGAGCACTGGTACAAAACGATGAACTGGTTGCTGGATCGTTGTGATCGAATGCCCAAACACCTCCGCTTCACCATCAGTGGCCGAATGGTCACCATGGCCACCGATATAGCGGAACTCTTGCTGGAAGCCATCTACGCCAAGGAAAAATCACCCAAATTGTTATCGATCAACCTGCAATTGGAAAAGCTGCGTTTGTATTGTCGGCTCTGCAAAGACCGCCATTATTTCACCCTCCCCCAATACGAGTACATTTCGCGCGAGATCAATGAAGCCGGGAAAATGTGTGGTGGTTGGATCAAAAATCAGCAAGCAGCATGAAAAGGATCGGGAATTTATTCGAGCAGTTTGTCGCTTTCCCCAATCTGCTCCAGGCTTATTACAAAGCCAGAAAGGGTAGTCGCCGCAATCAGGAGAACAGCTTTTTCTTTGTCAATCTGGAAGCGGAATTGTTGCAGCTACAGGAAGAATTGCAAAGTTTGACCTATGCGCCCCAGCCTTACCGATACATCCAGATTTACGATCCTAAATTACCTCAACGAACTGGATTCCTTCGTAAAAAAGGAACTAAAGGTCAAGCACTACATTCGCTACATGGATGATTTTGTGCTTTTTGCCCCCAATAAACAGGTGCTAAAAACACAATTGCACGCAATCCAGCAATTCCTGGCCAGTGATTTGGAATTGCGGCTCAAACCCTCGGCTACTTTTGTCAATCAAGCGAGCAATGGGCTCACTTTTTTAGGCAAAAGAATTTACTCTCAAATGATCCGATTGGCCAGGCCAAACCTCGTACGGATGCTCCGCAGAATGACCATGCGTGAGTTGGAATGGAAGCAGGGTGAAATCAATGAGGAGAGCTATCTCGCCTCTTTAAACAGCTATTGGGCTTGCCTTTCGTTTGGAGACACTTTTGGTTTGCGTTCGAAATTGGCATCAACTACACACTAAAATAGAGGTTAAGCAGGCATAAGGCTCCAACCGTGTTAACCGTGGCGGATCGTGGAACAACAACGCGATCAACGCGCGGGTTGCGAATCGCAACAACAACAATCCCGATAACCGCAACAATAATATAGGTTTCCGTCTTGCCAATACAGCCGACAAATTCCCGGAATACCAGTCTTATCTATGGATGGATGCTGGTAGCGAGGCTTCTGCTGTCCAGTCTGCTTATCCTGCATCTGTATGGGAATTTCAGTACAGATCAAATAGCCATTTCTGCTTCCGCCTAGTAGATGAATTCGAACTGCGGAAGTAGCGTTTTTCTGCTAGTACAAGTACCTTCGTGCTGGTACAAGTCTCCAGACTTGTACCAATATCCACACGCCTCTGACGTGCCTCAACGCACAGCAATCAAGCCATTGCTTCAAATAATAAATTCCAGGAAAAGTTGAGAAATATTGCATACTCCTGCGTCTGGAGACGCGCAGATACGGGTACAAGTCTGGAGACTTGTACCAGCGTGGCCGTCAACGTCTAACTTTGTGCCCTTTGTGCTGACTTGGTGTCCTTTGTGAAAAAAAATGCCGCTTTGGAAAATTTGGGGTGCGACTTGCCTTCGCGTTGGTACGAATCTAAAAACTTAACCCGACTTAGGTGCCCCTCAGGTGTCTTAGGTTTCTTAGGTGGTGAAAAAATACCCTACCTGCGCAGCAGGCCTTTTCTTCTCACCACCTTAGAAACCTAAGACACTTAAGGGACACCTCAGGGTTTTTTAGCCTCTGGCTTTAAACCCTATCGTCTGCCGATTAAACGCAAACGTACTCTTGTCCAACTTGAAAGTCTCCAAATCATCCAAGGTCAGCAAGTTATTCGGCACATTTTGGCGGTCTTCGAGTGACAAAGCCGCCAGGCGCAGGTTTTGATTTTTAATCGCCTCATTCACAATGTTGCGCACCGTGCGGGCGTTGCCGAAGTATTTGTCCCGACAATCGTAAATGAAGGTGAGGTAGCTCTTCAGGTATTCCTCTGCTTCCGGCGTCGGTATCAGCCCACTTTGGTCGAGCATGAACATGGCAATTTCCAGGAGCTCCTGCGGCAGGTAGTCATCAAAGCGCAGCATTTTGTCGAAGCGGCTGTTCAAGCCCGGGTTGGCCTTGAGGAAGGTCTCCATGTTGTCGGTGTAACCCGCCACAAAGACGAAGAAATGGCCCCGCAGGTCTTCCATGCGTTTCAACAAGGTTTGGATCGCTTCGTCGCCGAAGTCGCCGTGTGCGCCGCCCGTTTTGGCCGTCAACGCGTAAGCTTCGTCGATGAAGAGGACACCACCTTGCGCTTCTTCGATTTTTTCGTTGGTTTTGATCGCTGTTTGCCCCACATAGCCCGCTACCAGTCCCTGGCGGTCGGTTTCCACCATGTGGCCCCGCTCCAACATGCCCAGAGATTTGTAGATTTTGGTCAAAATGCGGGCGACGGTGGTTTTACCCGTGCCGGGGTTGCCAATCAAGACGGTATGTAGGAAAAAGCTGTTCAACACATCTTTGCCCGTTTCCCGGTAAAAACGCACCAAACGCACCATTTCCTGGATTTGCGCCTTGATTTTGTCCATACCAATCAGGCGATTCAGCTCGTCGATCGACTCGCGCAGCAGTACTTCATCGATGGGGATATTGGGCAATGGCCGACGGGCTTTCAGGTCAATAGCGGCGATATCGGCCAATTCGAGCAATTCCAGGTTTTCTCGCGACAACAGACGCGGGTCTTCATTGCGCATGATCCGCAAGCCCAGGTTGATTTTGGCTTTTTCGATCAGGTCGTTCACAAAACGAGCGTTGCCGAAGGTGCGGTCGCGTTTGCGGTAGGCGTCGATGATGACTTCGTCTACCTTTTTTTCGGCCTCCTCGCCCAGTTTGACCCCTTTCTGTTTGCACACAAAACGGGCAATTTGGGAAAGCTCCTGCGGCAGGTAATCCGCAAATTCAAAATTGAACTGGAAACGCGATTTCAGGCCGGGGTTGGAATCCAGGAACTGCTTCATTTCCTTGGGGTAACCCGCCACGATGATGGCCAGATCACCAGCACCATTGGACATTTCCCGCACCAGGATTTCAATCACTTCCCGGCCAAAATCTTTGGTATCGTCGCTGGAACGCGCCAGGGCATAAGCTTCGTCAATGAACAGGACGCCGCCCCGGGCTTTTTCGATGGCTTCTTTAACTTTGGGTGCAGTTTGGCCGATGTACTCACCCACCAGATCTACCCGATCTACCTCATGAACATGGCCCTTGCTGAGCAAGCCCATTTTGCGGTACAACAGGCCCATCATGCCCGCCACGGTGGTTTTGCCTGTGCCAGGATTACCAATGAAAACCGAATGGACGTTGACGTTTTCTTTTTCATCAAAGCCCCTTTCTTTGCGCAATTGCAGGAACTTGATGTAATCCGCGTGATTGCGGACTTGTTGCTTGATGTCGGTGAGGCCAATCAGGTTGTCAAACTGGGCCATGGCGTCGTCAAAACTCTGGCGGTCATCGGGTTGGATGCTAGGCACAATTTGTTGACCCCGATCGGGCAACCAAACTGGCGAGATGCCCTCGACAAAATCTTCGTCAATCTCAAAAGGAATCACCGCAATGAGCCGATCCATAAAGACCAACTCGGCCGTATAGCGATCTTTGCGCCAGGAACCCTTGACATTGGAGCCCCAGCCGGTGGTAATTTTGATGAACTCGTCCTTTTTTTCCACCCGGTGCAAACGCACCACTTGCCCCTTCAACTCCCGGGCATCGTTGTAGAATTTGGCGAACAACTCACATTGCCAGGCTTTGGAAATGTGTTGGTTTTGCAGCACTACTTCGATGTAGATGTAGCGGGTTTCTTCGCCGCTGAAGGATTTGTAATACACCCGATCCAGCTCTGGAACATCGTCGTAAGGCCCCTCGTACAAGCGCAGGGAGTTTACGGCGAGGTAGGGATTTTCACCGCGCAAAAAGTCTTGGCCAGCGTCTTCGATGTAAAAGTATTTGGTACCTACCTTTTCCCCTTCGATCCAGGCCTCCCAATAATACGTACCGTTTTTCCAAAAAGAACCTTCGGTTTTGTTGCCCCAGCCTTCGCGGATGTAAACGACATTGTCGTATTTGCTCACTTTTTTGCGCAAGGGCAAATCACAAATCTCTTTCCGGCCTTTTTTTAGGGAATAACACTTCAACTCCACGTCGATTTCCCAATCTTCGATGTCGAAGTACTTGTTGTAAAAAGAGAGTTCTGCGTAGATGTAAGTAGTTTCCAAACGATCAAACACCTGCCGATACTTCTTTTTATTATCAGCCAGCCACTCCGTCGAGGCATAAACCTTCAATTCTTTGAATTTATGCCGCTTAAATCCTGGTTTTGCAAATTCTTCCGTCATAACATCACTCTGGGTTTATGCACACACAGAACACAAGATTTGTTTAATTTTTTGTTTTCGCTCTGCTAATATGCTGCTTTTTGTACAAAGTTTTTAACTTTCTTGCATCAAAGGGGCGACAAAAAAAATTTTGCCCCACTACAAAGTCATCTAATGTCCCAGCAAGAATTCAAAGTACCCACCTTAGTCCAACACATTCAAGTAGATGGAAGGCCCTATTTTAGCCTAAGACCGCTGTTTTGGCCCGGTCCGATCTCCATTCATCGTCGGTATCAGGAGGCGGTGGCGGGTTTTCGGAAGGAAGTAAGGCACCATCTATCTGCTTACCCAATTAGCCGCAATACGTTGGATCAAACCCTTTGGTTGATTTTCCAACCCAAACCCTCGTTTCAAAAACGCAAGGTTCAATTTTCTTTTGGCAAACACCAGGTTGATGGATTGTTTTTGGTGCTACAATTCACTGTAAACGACTTGCCCATCTTGTATTTGCCTGCTTTTAACAACACCATGCAACTCTTGGCTACAGAAGAAACACCAATTAGTGACGTGGAGTTGGAAAAAGTGATCAAAAAGTTGTTGCAGAAAGAACGTGAATACCAGGGGGGAGAGTTCCAGCCCGAGGAATATTATGCCAATCGGCGCGATTATTTAGTGGATGTCTCGGTCAAACTAGACCTGAAAGCTGGCCCCAATCGTTTTGAAGACGTTCAGGATACCAATCCTTTTTTCCGCTTTTTCCAGGAAACTGAATTTGATGGCGCGGAGGAAGCTGCCAAAACGGGCAACGACCTCAATGAAAGTTTCCCCCACGCCTTACAACAAAGTTTTTTCCGCGACGAGCTGGCTGCAGAAGTGCACGACTTGATGTACCAACGCGACCCCATCCCCTTTGTATTGGTAGGTGAAGAAGGGGTCGGCAGGCACAATTTGATTTCCAATGCAGTGCACCGCTATTTATCCCAACGTTCTGATGATGAAAAAGAGTTGCCTGTCAGCGTGTGGAACCTGGATCCCAACCGCATCATCAGCGGCATGTCGGTCGTGGGGCAATGGCAAAAACGCACCGAAGCCATCATTCAATACCTAATCAAACCCAATCCGGGGCATAAATTATTGATCGACAACCCCGTGGCACTCCTGCGCATTGGCAAATCGGGGCAAAACTCCATGACTTTAAGCGATGTGCTCAAGCCCTATCTGGAAAAACGCAGCTTGCAAAGTATCCTCATTGCCACGCCCCAGGAATGGCAATTGATTCAGGAAAAAGACCGGGCTTTTAGCGATTTGTTTCAGGTCATCCGAGTGTATGAGCCGGATCCTTCGACGGCGTTGAAGATCATTTTGGAGCAACGAAAAATTCTGGAACAGGAAAACGGTCTGCGCATTTCCATCTCGGCCCTCAGCCAGTTGATGTACGTACACCGAATTTTTCAGTCCAATAAGGCGCTGCCGGGCGCGGTCATCCGCCTCCTGCGGCAAATGGCAATCAAACACCGCTACGGTTACGTTGATGCTCAAAATGTGCGGGAAGAGTTTGGGATGGTCAGCGGACTGAGGGAGGAAATTTTTAGTTCAGGGCATTGGTTTGAAAAAAACGAAGTGCTCAATGGCTTGCAACGGGAGTTGATCGGCCAACAAGAGGCTGCCATGGCCCTGAACAACGTGATTCAGCTGTATAAAGCCAAATTGAACAATCCCCGCAGGCCGATCAGTTCGCTCATGTTCATCGGGCCAACCGGAGTAGGTAAAACGCATGCCGCGAAAATTCTGACCCGCTACCTGACTGGCACGGAAGAAGCGCTGGTGCGTTTTGACATGAACGAATACCTCGATCCCTACGCCATTGATCGGCTCATTGGGGACGAATACAATCCAGAAGGGCAATTGACGGGTAAAATTCGCTATCGGCCCTTCAGTGTATTGTTGTTGGATGAGATTGAAAAAGCGCACCCGAAGGTCCACGACCTCTTTTTGCAATTGCTGGACGATGGTCGTTTGACCGATCGGCTCGGGCGCACCGTAGATTTTACCAACTGCATCATCATCATGACTTCCAATGTGGGGGCCGATGACAACCGCTTCCGCATTTCGTTGACCAATGATCCACAACATCAGGGACAAGCTCAGGTGTACCGGAGCGCGTTGGAAAAACAATTCCGCCCTGAGTTTGTCAACCGAATTGAACAAATCGTCATCTTCAGGCCCCTGGAACGGGAGCATATCCTGGGCATCGCCCGTTTGCAAATCAAGGAATTGTTGCAACGCGATGGGTTTGTACGCCGTACCACCATTTTGAACATCCAAAAAGAAGCCCTGGAATGGGTAGCCAACCGGGGTTATGATCCAGAAATGGGTGGCAGGGCGCTGCGGCGGCAGATTGAGCGGGATTTGACCAGCTTATCCGCTGATCAGTTGTTGAAAATCCGCACCCCAGGCCCGATCATTCTGGACATTCACCTGAATGAGGACCGCTTGATTCCAAACATTTTCCCACTGGAATTTGCTACGGCGAGCGGCGAAACTTATTTCCCCAAACCACCAAAACCTGATAGTGGAGGTGCTTTTTACCGCCGCCTGCTCAATCTGGTCGATGAGTTGAACGAACAAGTCAGCAACCGCAACACTGGCCCTGATTATTACGATGGACGCAGCCTTCAGGAGGACTGGCATTATTACCATTTCATCACCCGCCTGGATGAGATGAAAGAGAACATTGCCACGTTCATGATTGCGTTCAACAACAACAACTTTGTACGCAATTTACCCACTCCACTGCGTCTGAAACAATCCGAACTGTTCCGGGATCGCAGCAATTCGCGCAATCCTGAATCGCTGGAGGATGTGAAAGCGCGTTTGTTCCACGATGCGGCTTTGAAGGAGGTGAGTGAAACTTACCAATTTGCCAATGGGGTGTATGACGCCATGGATACCGAATTTGTGGATCATTACCTCAATGTTGGGCTGCTGCGCCTGGCGGGGCGGGCCTTTTTGCGCGGTGAACTGGATAAGGTGGAGATCAAAATGGAGTCGCTGGTAGCTGGGCAAGGGCAACGCGAAATGGAATACCTGGCCGACCGCTATCAGGATTTACTCGAGCACTTGAATGTTGAGTTTGATTATTACCCTGAAGAACAGCTGATTGTAGCTGAGGATTATGGGATTGCGCCATTGCTACAAAGTGAAGCGGGTATTCATTTGTTTTACCTCGCGCATCAAAATCCACTTCCCATCCGAGTGCATATCAAACCCGTGGCCGAAAAAATCAATACCTGGCAGGTCATCCGCTTGTACGATGGTAATCGCACCCTGACCGACCTGCGTACGCAATATACTAACGTCATGAATATGAGTGGGCAGGAGTTTAAATTGCTGGTGTATGCGGGTTTGGCCACGGAGTTGCGAAGAGAATTGATGCGTTTTTGAGGGTTATGGCCTAATACTATCGAGTCTTAGGTGCCCCTTAAGTGTCTTAGGTTTCTTAGGTGGTGAATATTTACCCTGCTACGCAGGGCTTTTTTCTTTTTCACCACCTAAGACACTTAAGGGGCACCTAAGGGGATTATGTTGTAAGTTATTGGTATCAAAGTATGTCACTACTTTCGCTTCAAAGTTAGGGTTGCAATATGGTCAAAACGTGGGTCAGCGCTGCTCGAAAAACTGGAGCCATCCGCTTTGAAATAGGAGAAACCCATCCGCAAAGTCATGGCATCTTCGGCCCACTGCCCGGATTCACTGAGGTTGAGGGCGAAGTTGGGTTGCAGGCGTTTGGCTTCGTCGGCTGCGCCGAATTGTAGTTTCAACTGGTGGAAATCATCCTCACCGACGGAGCCAGATAGGACATAATCCTCTTGGCCTAAACGACTGGTTACGCTGGCTACGCCTTCAAATAGGCGTTTGTCTTTGCGGGAGCCCAGGCCTCCGCGGGTGCGCCTGCGGCTACTGCGATTGGCTTGTTTACGGCGCTCCTTGTCGGATAAGGGTTCAAAAATTTCCAAACTGATGGATTTGGCGATTCCGTCGGGGTCAGTGTAGCTGCCCTGCCACTCTCCCACCAGCAATTTGGCATTTTTGTCTTTGCTGTAGGCCCAGGGGCGGGTTTGGTAGTCGCGCCAATAGCTGTATTGGTATTGGCATTCGTATAGGCCCCAACTGAGTAGAGCGAGTCCAAGAAAAAGCAGGAGGCAACGGCCACGGTTTTTTTGAGTACTCATATTTGATTGAGTTATTTATCGGTATCCCCATTGTTGTCCATTCCAGGGCAGGTGCCAGATTGCCTGGTCGGTTCCTGCCGCAAAAATATCCAGGCGATTCGGACCATAGGAACAAACTGCCGGGCCATTGAGCATTTTTCCACCCAGGTTTTCAAATCCACTCCAGGTGTTGCCTCCAGCCCAGTAGGCATGGTACAATCCCGCATCTGCTCCTTTGACAAACAAATCTAGTCGGTTCCCACCCCACGCAACGGCTTCAATCTCAGCGCGATTGGCAAGCTTCCCACCCAGGGAGTGCCAATCACTCCAGCGATTCCCATCCCAGTACTGGTGCCAAACTGCCCCGTCGTGGCCTTCGCCAAAAATATCGAGGTGATTGGGGGCAAAACTAACCGCAGTCAGATCACCAGCCACTGTGCCGGGCAGAAATTCGGCGCTTTGCCATTTTTGGTCGTACCAAAAGTGTTGGATGGTTGCATCTGTTTTTACGGTAAACACATCGATGCGGTTGGGTCCCCAACAAACTGCCGTGACACTCTGCTTTTCACGAAGCTTTCCCGAGTGAATGGTTGTCCATTGACCCCACTTTTGATCGTACCACAAATGTTGCAGACCGCCCACATAATCTCTAGCAAAGAGATCCAGTCGACCAGCCCCCCAACTTACCACATCAAAATCTCCACTAAAGTTACCTCCAAGATTTTCCCAATCGCTCCATTCCCCACCATTCCAATGGGCGTGATACATTTTCCTGTCTTCGGAAGCCACTACAAAGGCATCCATGCGGTTGGGTCCCCAACTTACTACTTTGGGTGGACAAAGTGTGGGTGCCAGACTCCAGAACATATTTTTCCAGGCGCTCCAACTTGATCCATTCCAGTGTTTCCATTTCATCATGTAGTTGGGGTCTTGCGAAATCACGGCCAGCTGGTTTTGCCCCAGACTCAGAACGTCAAGTTCGCGGCGGGTTTCTCCATTTAAAGTGGCCCAAACGGGTAACTGCGCCGTCAAACCCTGTAACAGCCCCATAATCAGGATACCAATGATGGTGATTCTTTGCATGATTACTTGATTTGAAAGCTAACGACTACCGATTCATCACTCCCCTGTTCTGCAAATTCTTCCCGAACCAGGTTTCCATTGAGGTTTTTGAGGTAAAAGCGCTGGGTACATACCCGGCGACTCATTTTGCCAGTTTCGCAGCCTTTAGATTGGTCGAAGTTGCGGAAGGTAAAATGGTCATCATCTCCGTCACCGTAAGCGTAATCGGGGTTTGCATCTTCCTCAAAAATAGCATAATGAACTTCAATGTAACTATTTTCTATGCTGCCAGGCGGGAATTCGTAACGAACCAAACTATTGGAACTAATTCGATTGTTCTTGTTATCCAGGTCTACGCCTTGCCCACCGGGTAAATCGAGTAGCATGTTTTGTCCATTCAAGGCAGGTACTTCCTTACCATCGGCTTGATAAGCCATCGCCCATACTTTGCCGTACATTTTTAAATCGCCTCCATCGGGACCACCTTCGATGCTCAGTTGACGCAAGGAAATGCCACCGCCACAGTTTTGCTTTACAAATTCATCGGTGGCACTGTGGTAGTTTACAATGTAATTGTCGCGGGTATTGGCAATGATGTAACGGATGGGTTTGCAGGTTTGGTAAGTTAGCGATCCAGCCATGCGCTCCACTTTCGTTTTTAGATCTTTGGCGTCGTAAGCGGGGATCACATCACGAGATTGGCCTCCCACCACGTACATTTTGATGGTCAAATCCTGATCCACATTTTTGCTCATCACATCCAGCGTAGCGCTACCGCTGGCAAAAAGGGCTTCTACACTTATGTCCAAGCGGTTGGCGATGGTTTCAATCGACTCATTGGACTCTACACTCGCCAAGATACGCATGCCATATTCGGCTTTTTTCAGGTAGACCAGATTACCGGCCTGATTCAGGGCTGGATCGGTAAAGAAACCACCTTGCGGAGCATGAGCTTCGATGATGAACATCGGCTTGATGATGTCGATTAAAAGCCGGGTTTTCCGGGATTTATTTTGAAAGCTGAATAAGTTGTTCACGCTATATGCAAAATAGTGCGCCCCTGCGCTTACCTGCATTTGAAAATCAGCCTCATTGTTTACCTCCCGAATGGTTACACTCGTCGTAAGGTTGGCCGCTTGATTGGGATCAGTACTAAACGAACCAAACAACTGTGCCACGGCCTGTTGTAAAAATGGTTTGGTAGGATTTGAAACCGTTCGAGCCACCTCGCCCCCTTGTTGAAGGTTTACGACATCGGCCGAAAGTGTAATGGGCTTAAGAAAAGTTTCTTGTCTTTTCCAGGAGCCATTCAAATAGTCATTCACATCAAAAATTGTACCTGGTACAATCTCATTCAATTGTGCAGCAATATCAGCACTCATGAAAGAATCATCTTCCAGCGATATTTTTACAGTAGTTGTTTGGCAATTACCACCACCGCCTTGGTTGGATACTTCTTTTTCAACAAGTCCTTTTTTTGGGAACTTGGAACCTGTCGAATTAAGCGGCGTAGCAACCCGGTATTTTGAGACGATCGTGTGTCCATCTGCCGTCTGGCGAGATTTTTCAATGATGCCACTTATCGCAGGACTTACGGGTGCCATAAAAGTTTGGTTAGCGGACTCCAGCGAAAAGATAGCGCCTTGACCTGAAAATTGTACAACTGCTATCCCATTTGCATTTTGTCCATTGCCACCCTGCAGGTGCCAATATTTTTGAGATTGTTCACAACGAATGCTGTAACCGTTGCCACTAGCCACAAGCGAAAAATGCAAATTTGCTTGGTTGACGTAATCCCACTGGATGATGGGTGCATTGTCATCTTGGGACTGTCCGGCCACATTCAAGTAGCGGTTGCTATGCAAAGCCTTGAGGGTAAATACATTATTGCCAATGTTTTTGAGCTCAAATTTATGATTGGCTTGATTGGCAAAATCCCATTGAATGAGTGCTGCTCCATTGCGTGTATCCACTCCTGCTACACCCAGGTGTTTTGCAGAGTTGAGCACTTTAAGGTAATAAACTCCGTCGGCGATGGGTTGCCGTTGAAGGATGGTGTTGGTGTTTCTGGGTACTTGGGTTTGGATTTTAACAGGTTGGGCATCCAGAAAGGTGTTGAGGGATAAGCACAGCAATAGGCTTATCCAAAATCGAAAGATTGGATTTCTCATGGTAGTATGAAGTTAAGTTTAGGTGTTTTAAGGTTTTACAAAAATTGCACTATGACCATAAATGTTAAGCAGATAAGCGCCAGCGGGCAGGTCGGCCATTGACCATTGCTGTGCTGTTTCACCAGAGGATAGGCTCATGCTTTTGCTTTTGAGTACCTGGCCATTTGTGGAAAGAATATGGAGGTTGGCATTGAGTTTTTGTTCAGTATTCAAGGCAAAATAGAGGGTTTCACCCTGGATGGGGTTTTGTTTGATGTGCAGTTGTAAGCCTGTTTTAGCAGGTGTAGTTTTTACACTTGAAGCGATGTTAAACTCATCGGCACCGATGTCCGGGCTGTTGTCGCGCAAACCCGCATCCACATCGTGGGTAATCATCGGAACGGGGATGGCTTTGCCGATACAAGGGCTGCCCGTGATCAGGTGGCCTTTTGCGTCAATCTTGGGGTCTACCTCCAGGCTTTTTTGATCCGTCCCATTTTGCGTTTTCCACTGGGCCAGCGTCAGGTCTTCCCAGGTGATGGCATCGTTGATAAAAACGGGTTTGCCCCCGTTGCGGAAATACACATTGTTGTCGATAACATTGGTTTTGGAGCCGGCATTGTCCCGAATTCGGAACATGGGCAGGTTTTGGGTTGAAGTTTGCACAAAAAGGTTGTTCTGGATCTTGGCGTTGATGTTCCCAGGATGGGCAGATTTTGTGTCACTCAACCAGACGTCACCAACGTTAAAAAAGAGGGTGGCCATTTCACTTTGCCCGGTATTGACTACCGTATTGTGGTAAATCTGGGCGTTTTTGGCCCCCCATAAGCCGATCCCGGCGTGCTTGGTGTTCATGATCAGGTTGTTGATCATTATGCCATCAATGTTTTCGTAGTATTCGGGATTGGATTGGGAATCAAACCATTCTGCATCGGTGTAAAAACCCAGGTAAATCCCCCCTTCCCCACAATTGGTGATGGTGTTGCCTTCGATGCGGCAATTGCGGGCGCCGCCCTTAGCGTAGATGCCCGTAGTGGCAATGTCGTGGATTTTGCAACCTTTTACCAACATATCCGGCGCATTGACGTTGTCGATGCCTTCGGCGTTGAAGTCCAATTGAGCACCGGGGCCTTTGCCACTGTTGTAAATTTCGCAGTTGAGGATTTTGATGCCCTTGCAAGCCGGGGTGAGTTTGATGGCATCCCTCCCGGTGTCGTGGATGATGCAGTTGCGCACGGTGATGTTGCTTGTGCCTCGGCGTTTGGAAAAAGGTACGGAGTTGTCCCAATCCCAATTGCTTTCAAATTTGAGGCCATAGTAGTAACCACCGACAATTTCCAGGCGTTCGAGGGTGCCGCCGTCGGTTTCGGGTTCGTTGTACCAAAGGCAGGAGCTGATGTCCTCCACGTTGGTTACGGCAGTGATGATGGCCCATTCATTGGCGTAAGAGCGAATGGTCAGGTTGCTTTTGTTGATGCGAATTTCGTTGGAGGTGTATTTGCCGCCGCGTAGTTCAATAATGTCCCCAGAAGCAGCAGCGGAAATGGCTTTGCTTAAGGTTTTAAAGGGGGTAGTTAGTGTTCCAGCGTTGTTGTCATTTCCCGTGGTGGAAACGTAAAGGTTTTTTGCTCGTAGCGCCCAGGTTATGGTGCAAAGCAAAAGCATTAAGATATGTTTCATGTTTAGGGATTAAGGTTGTGGATTTGTTTTTATTTAAAAAGACTATTGTTTTTCATAAGTTGTCTCCACCCAAGCTTCTTTATACGGATACACCTCAATGCGCTTCGAAACGAGATAAATGCGGGGCTTGGTGGCACCAGTCGGTTTATCAAGACTGGAGATTTGCTGCCGCATTGAGCCATCTTGATCTATCCAAACTTCGCCGGCATTAGCTTTGGTGCCAGCTGAGGTGAGTGTTAAAACGCCCTCTTCAATGTCTTTGCTGACCAGTTTTTTGACCTCCAATTTCCAGTTGCCCTTTTCAGATTCAGGTGTTCCGACCAATACATGGCTGATAAAAGTACCATCTGCAAAAAACTCGTAGGCAACTGTACCTTCTTTCATGGTTGCGGTTTGTTTCTTTTCACCTTTTTCATTGATGCCGAAGGAAGCTCCGCTTTTTAGCTTCCAATAACCAATCAAAGAGGTGAATTCAGGAGTGACGGGGGCGATCTCCGTATCATCTTTGCTGCACATAAAGGCAGAACTGACAACAAAACTAAAAGCCAATATAAGCGGAAGGGCAATTCGATTTTTCATAGTCCATTGACGATTTTAAGCTTTAGAGCTTGTTTAAATGATAATTCAAAACTACGCCCCTGTCCCACCCTTCTCAAGTGCTACTCGATGAACTACTTTTTTTATCGGTAAACGACACCAGAACCAAATTCAGATGGCTACTTTTGTAAAACCTTAAATAAGCTCTAGAAGTGAAAACGAAGGAGAAACATGCTCAAACACACCTGTATCATTGTAGACGACGACACTGTAGACTTGCTGATGAATGTATCGATGGTACGTAAGGTGCCTTTTTTGGATGTGCGGGGTACCTTTTCTTCCAGTCTTGAGGCAGTTCAATTTTTGCTAACAAACAAGGTTGAAGTACTTTTTTTGGACATTGACATGCCCGAACAATCCGGTTTGGAGTTTTGGCAAAGCCTCGACCCTAAGCCGATCTGTGTTTTCATCACTGCTCACCCTGAATATGCATTGGACAGTTATGAAAGTGCTGCTTTTGATTTTCTGGTCAAACCGCTAAAATCGGAACGTTTTGAGCGCTGCGTGCTGCGTTTGCAGGAACATTTTTTGCTGAAGGAAAAATCAGGGCTATTTGACCAGTTTATCGGATCCGAAAGTTTTTTCATCAAAGAAGGCCACGAACAGCAACGCATCAACTTCAAGGACGTATTGTACCTGGAGGCCTTGGGTGATTATACCAAAATAGTGACAACTCAGAAGAATCATTGCGTTTTGTCTACGTTGGGGAGCATGTTGTCGATGCCCGAATTTGGTCATTTCACCCGCATCCACCGCAGTTACGCGATTCAGAAGTTTTTTATTGAAAAAATTGGTGCTTCGGAAATCGTGGTGCGTGGCATTTCCTTGCCCATTGGTAGGAAATACAAGCAGAATCTTTCCTTTTGAGCCAAAAAAATAATTTATGCCCAATCGTTTTTTGTACTTGCTGTATCTGCTGCTTGCTTGCTCATGGGGCGTTCCTGCTCAAAGCACTGCAGATTCACTGATCCAGCTTTTGCCTCAAACAAAAAACGATACTGCACGTGCACGTTTGTACAAAGCCATCATAGAACAGTTTACCAACCAGCCTGAAAAAGCCCTTTACTATACAAACCTGGGCATGAAGCAGGTGAAAAAAATGGGTTGGTCCAAAGGAATTGGTGTTTTTAATGGTCTATTTGGCAGGATATATACCGACAATGCAGAATATGCCAAAGCAAAACCCTACATCATCAAAGAACTGAAAGTCCATCAACAGAATCAGGATTCAATCAATATTGCCAGTGCTTATAGTTCATTAGGTACGCTTAACTTAAGGCAAGGCCAACACACCCAAGCGCTACAAAATTACTTGAAAGCATTGAGGATTGCTGAGCAGTCCAAATCCAACGCTTTGCTACCCATTATCTTGGACAATATCGCAATCGTTTATTTTGATCAAAACCACTTTGATAAAGCATTATCTTATTCTCGTCAAGCGCTCCGCAAATACCAGGAGATTGGCGACACCTTGGGTATCGCCTCTACGCATGCGGGTATAGCCAACAAATTCCAACTAACCGGGGATACAGCTAAAGCCATACTATACTATCAAAAAGCCATTGATCTGTTGCATTTCTCGGACACACCAACCAAAATGGCTGAGATTTATCAAAACCAGGCACTTCTGCTCAAACAATTGCGTACAAGGCTTCAACTCCAACTCAAAGCGCAGGCCATTTGGGATCAAACTTTTCCCGCACACCAATTGTCGATCACCAACCTGGGCAACATTGGTTGGTCTTTTCTCGATAGTGCAAAACACAACACAGCTTTCCGAAAATTGGCATTGGAAAAAGCCACGAAATATTTTCAACTAGCAAAGGCTCGGGCAGATTCGGCCCAGGATCATGGCAATCAACATTTTTTGCTTGGGCTAAATGCAGAACTGGAAGCAGCCAAAAGCAACTACCCTGTTGCTTATCAGGCCTTGTATAAATACCACGAACAATACGATTCAATTTATTCCCAGGAGAACAAAAACAAACTCGCTGAAGCAGAAAGCAATTTTTTCCTCGAAAAAAAAGACGCTGAAATCGCCATCCAAAAACTCACAATCAGCAATCAACGCAAAATTCAATTGGCTTTTGCGCTGGGAAGTCTTTTGTTTCTGGTGATTGCCTTTTTGTTTTACCGTTTGAGTCAGATTCGGCGTAAATCCAATCAGCAACTCCAACAACTCAACCAGTCCTTGGATCGTGCCAATCGGCAAAAAGCACAGTTGCTGGCGGTATTGAGCCATGATTTGCGGCATCCGTTGAGTAATTTGATCAGTCTGCTGCATTTGCAAAAAAATGCTCCTGATCTGTTGACCCCCGAGATGGCCACCCAAAATCAAAATCGGATCACTACCAATACCGAAGTGCTCTTAGAGAACCTCGAAAACATGCTACTCTGGAGTAAGGAACAAATGAATCAAGCTAGCGTGGAGCTACAGGATGTATCGGTTCCTGAGCTTTTTCGGCGCTTACAGGCTACTTTTTCGGTACAGGATCAGTTGCAGTGGGAATTCGAGTGTCCTACGGATTTTGTGATCCATACCGATCCCAACTACCTCTGGATTGTGCTCCAAAACCTGAGTTCCAATGCCAGCAAAGCACTAAAAAACCAAAGCAATGGAAAAATCAGCTGGAAGGCCTGGAGTGTAGCAGGGCAAAAACACCTGAGCATAAGCGACAATGGCCCTGGGTTTCCGGCAAACATTCTCAATGCTTCCAATGAAGCCCAAAACGAGATTTTCCTCAGTGGATTTGGCTTACAGGTGGTGCATGATTTTGCCCAAAAATTGGGAATTGTCTTGCAATTTGAAAATGCCTCGGAAGGTGGGGCTAGAGTTATATTGAAAATACAGTCTTAAATCTCCTTTCCACACTTAATTCTGTTAAGCACTCGTTAATTTTGACGGCAATTGGAAGCAATTACGAAAGAGTTGCGAATTTTGTGCCACCGATGATGTAACCAAGGTTTTATACCTTCGTCCCAAAAGGGGCGATAAAAAAATAAGTGTTCCTTTTGCCAAAAGATTAGATAAGTAAATGGTTCATTTCAAGTGTCTTATCTAATCCTTTGGCAAAAGGAAAAAGGAACACTTATTTTTGCCCCACAACAAAGCAATCTGTATCCATGAAAATAGCATTTACTACGCTGGTCCTTTTCTGTTTTCACACGCTGAGTGTATTCGCCACTGCGGGATACAACATCAATGTGAAGATTGATGGTTATCGGGAACGCAAATTAACCTTGACTTACTATTTCGGCAATCAACAATACATCAAGGATACGGTAAAAATGGGGGTAGATGGGACTTATACCTTCAGTGGTGCTACTGCCTTGGTTCCGGGAATTTATACCCTGGTGATGATGCCGAGTAACGTAGGCATCGATATCATCGTTTCAGAAAAAGAACAACAATTCAGCGTCCTGACCAAAAAAGACAGCCCCTTTGCCAGTTTAAAATTTGTTGGATCCAAGGAAAATGAGCTGTTTCAAAGTTACATCCATTACGTCAGTGAAAACAATCCCAAGTTGGACACACTTCGTGCGCAGTACAAACGCAGTACAGAAGGCCCCAAAAAGGAAAAACTCAAACAGGACTTGCTCAAAGCGGATTCAACTGTACAAAATTACTTGCAACAATTTTTGAGCGCAAACCGCAGCACCTATACAGCTTTGGTCATCAAAGCCAGTTTGCCCATTCGCTACCCTACCTTTACGGGAACCGATCAAGAAAAAATGTACAAAACCTGGTATTATGCCCGCAAACATTGTTTTGACAATGTGCCCTTGCAGGAGTTTCGGCTCTTGCGCACGCCGCATTATTACCAGGCCGTTACTACTTATGTCAACGAGTTGTTGTTTCAACACCCCGATTCGCTTAAAGTCGGCATCGATTATGTCTTAAACCAATTGCGGCCCAATCCGGAAGCTTTTGAATATTACATTGTCTTGTTGATGCGGCAGTATTTGCAATCCAAGGTGATGGGCATGGATGCCATGTTTGTACACCTCGTGGAAACCTACCTGGCAACGGGCCAAGTCAAGCTAGCCAACGTGGAGCAACAGAACAAGTTGATTGAAATAGCGCAAAAACGAAAGCCCTTGTTGATGGGTAAAGTGGCGCCCAATCTGGTCTTGAAAGATCGCCAGGGGAAAACATTCAACCTGCACGAATTGGAATCGGAATATACTATGCTGGTCATTTGGGCCTACGATTGTGGGCATTGTAAACATTCGGTGCCGTACTGGAAAAAGTTTAACGACAAGTTTAAAAGCAAGGGGGTGAAATTAGTCGCGCTTTGTCACGTTACTGAAAACGAAATCCCGGCTTGTTGGAAGTATGTGGATGAAAATGGTTTGGGATCCTGGCTGCACGTCTATGACCCCAAATTGGCTTATATCAAGACCTATAATGTAGAATCAACCCCGCAGGTCTATTTAATGGACCGCAACAAAGTCATCATCGGCAAACAAATTGTGGATGAAAAAATGGAGGAAGTGGTGGACCAAATCATTGAACTCCGTAAAAAAAACAAGTTGTAATCAATCCATATCAGCATGTTTAAATTTAAACATGTTCCGAAACCCTTTATCTCATCACATTGTTTGAACAGCATTAATTCATAGACAAGATGAAAAAATACTTTCTTTCACTTTTTGCCAGCCTTTTGATCACGAGTGTTTTTGCTCAGACAACGGCTAAAAACGCTTATCAAATCCGGGTAAAAATTGATGGCTTTACCGAAAAACAACTCTTCCTGGGTTACTACATGGGCGACAAGCAATATGTGATGGACACGGCTTTGGTGGACGCCAAAGGAGAATTTGTGTTCAGCGGCCCCGAAGCACTCAAAGGTGGGATGTACATCGTGGTGTTGCCCCCAAGCAATGATTTTTTTCAAGTCTTGGTAACCGATAAGGAACAATCTTTTTTTGTACGGACTACCAAAGACAAACCGGGTGAAAACGTCAAGTTTGAGGGCAGCAAAGAAAACAGCTTGTTCTACGACTATGTCAATTACCTGAACGCCAAACGCCCGGAAGCCGAAGCCCTGGGCAAAGAAATTGCAGAAGCCAAAGACAATCAGGCTGCCAAAGATGCTGCCCAGAAAAAAATGGACAAGCTGAATGAGGACGTGGAAAAATACCAAAAAGACTACGTGGTCAAATACAAGGGTACTTTTGCCGCCGCCATCATCAATGCCAATATCAATGTAGAGCCCCCAAAAACCTTTGACAATTTAGCTGAAGAAGAAAAAAACCGCCAATTGTGGCTCTGGACGCGCAAGCACTTTTTTGACAACCTCAACCTGAGTGACAACCGCTTGCTGCGCACCCCGTTTTTGTTCTCACGCCTCGATAATTATGTCAACAAACTCAGTGTACAACACCCCGATTCGATCAGTGTGGCCATTGATACGGTGTTGGAGCGCTTGCGGCCAGCCGATGAGGCCTTTAAATATTATCTGATTCACTTTTTGAACAGCTTTGCCGCATCCAAGTTTGTGGGCATGGACGCCGTATATGTGCACATGTCCGAAAAGTACTACGCCACGGGTCAAGCCAACTGGGCAAACCAGGAACAGGTGAAAAAAATTGTGGACAATGCCAAAAAGCTCAAGCCACTACTGATTGGCAAAACGGCACCGGACATCGTACTCGAACGCAATGGTGCCCGGACAATGTTGAGCCAGCTTAAGTCAGAATATACCCTGCTTTACTTCTGGCGCTACGATTGTGGGCACTGCAAAGAATCGATGCCCGCGATGAAAAAATTCTTTGAAAAATTCAAAGACAAAGGCATCACCCTGGTAGCCATCTGTGTGAAACCCGCCCAGGATCAACCCGAATGCCTCAAATACATTCAGGAAAATGGCTTGACCGGATGGTACAATGCCTTTGACCCAACGGGGCGTTATTATGTCCAGTACAATGTAGAAACCACCCCCCAGATGTACATTTTGGACAACAAGAAAGAGATCATTTCCAAGCAGGTTCCCGCCGATCAGTTGGAAGATGTGATGGATAAGATCATCGAAATGAACAAAAAGGAAAAAGAAAACGCGGGAAATAAATAACCGTAGGGGCGACCCTTTGTGGTCGCCCTTTTGGACGTACGCGGCCTTCGGCCGAAAAAAAGGCGACCACGTAGGGTCGCCCCTACGACGGCCGCCCATATATCGATCCTGTCACTGTCATGGTCGATTTAATTGCAATTGGAACCATTTTACCGTAATTTTGCGTTACCTCTCCATTACACCATACCTCTATTCCTATGAGATTACGCAAAATTGCCCGTTTTCCTAAAATGATGCTCTGGGCCTTCTGGATGGAAGGAGTCGAAACCAAGCAAATGGTCAAAACTTTCGTGAAACATGGGAGGGGTAAAATCATTCGCTCCAAATCAAAAGATGGACCCACTGCCGAAGAATTACAACAAGCCCGGGAGCAGCTCAAAGACTTACCTAAATTTCTGCCTTTTTTTATGTGTATTGCTGTTCCACTGCCTGGCGTTACGGAAGGGTATATGGTCTTGGCGGTCACTCTAGAGTCTTGGTTGGGGCATCGAGTGAGCTTGTTGCCTTCACAGATTCGAGGCGTATTTAAAAAATGGAAAGAAGAAGATGTTATTGTAGAAGTTGATCTCGAAATAGAAGCAGAACTGATTGAAGAGTTACAAAAAGACCCTAGTCTCCTCAATTGATTTCTTTTTTAACGGCGTAAAACTCTACTACCTTCGGTACAAAGCGCACATTGCTCACAATGGTTGGCTGAAGGTTCACTGTTACCGGAACGGTGTTGCCCTCCTGTAGCGCAGCATTCGACAAATCTACCTCTGCTTTAAAATCCTCTGAGTTGAGCGAGTTAAAATGACTCAAGCCTACATTGCAGGTCAGGCGCACCTGACTGGGGAACAAGCGGTATTCCCGATCCGCATTTTTTACCTGAATTTTTACAAAGAGTGTTTTTTCCGTCACTTGCTCCACTGGGACCTGAACATTAACCCGCTGAAGGTTTAAGTTGATTTCTGCAGGTGGTGTTTTTAGCTCCACTAAGCCTTCATAATCATCTTTTAAATCGTGCAAAGTTAGTTTAGCCGTTGGCCATTCATAAGTTGGGCCAATTTTAGATGCTGGCCCGGAAATATTGACAGAATCGGGGTTCACTTTTACATTTCCTGAAAGGTAATAGCCGGGTGAATAACTCAAATCAGAAATAGGTCGGATGGGCACCCATTTTTGCATTTTAGGCTCCAGGCTAATTCGAATATCGGTATGACTAAGATTGGAAAAACTCAAATCATCCGCATTTACATGCTCACGAATGTCATTGAGCAGCCTTTTTTCATCCAAACGAATGTTATTGCGCTGGGTAAGATCATAAGTCAGATGGATTCTGGCCCCCAGCAAATAATCGTACAGCATGTCCCAGCCTCGGCCTTTGAGTTGGATGGACATATTGCGGGGCGGAGCTTGGCGGAAAGCCTGATTGGGAGGCAGTAAAAAATGGAGTTCAATTTTTTTGGTCGACACATAGGTTTGAGACATCCGTACCCCTACCCAAAAAATGAGGGCTATTCCAATGCATTGCATTAGAATAGCCCGGTCTTCCCTGGCACGAGGGACGAGGTTACTCTTCGGTAGTCGTAACCACCTGCGGCTTTTTACTTGCTCCATAGATGGCATCAGTCAATTCCTTTGAAATAGCATTGCGCAATACCCGAACATATACTTTGGTGCCTACCTCCAAGGTAATCACGTCATCTTCAATTTTGCTGATACGCCCAAGCATCCCACTGTTGGTCACTACTTCGTCGTTTTTGGACAAGTTTTTGCCAAAGTTAGCTTGTTCGCGTTGTTTTTTCGCCTGTGGGCGGATCATGAACAAGTACATGATCAAAAACATGGAACCGATAAAAAGTAGGTTCATGTAACCCATTCCCGGAGCTCCGGTTGCTGCTTGTAAAAGTAACATGTGTTGTATTTTTAAGGACAAATAACTGAATCAAGAGCGCATTGCCCTTGATTCAGTAATGAGCAAATTATTTACGTTTAGCTGGTTTGGTTTTGTCTTTGTTTTTTTCTTCAGCCAATTTTTGCTGTTCTTTCAGCATGGTTTCCATTCGTTCACCAAAGCCACTTTTTTTCTTGGGCTTTTTGCGGTAGGCATCCATCCCAGCTTTGATCTTTTTCTCATCGATGAGGAAGTACTTGGTAGCCAGGGTTTGTCCAATGTTCAGCAAGTTACTAAAAAGCATATAAGCTGACAAGCCAGAAGCAGAACTATTGAAAAAGCCCATGAACATTACTGGCATGATGTACTGCATGTACAACATCGCCGGTTGAGCAGAGAAGTCCATGTTTTTGGAGTTGTACCAGGTATACAGCAAGGTAGACAATACCCACAAGAGGGCAAACAAGCTGATGTGGTCGCCAAACCCAAAAGGAATGCTGAATGGCAATTGGAAAAACTCGTCGTAAGAAGACAGGTCACCTGCCCACAGGAACTTGGCCTGGCGGAACTCAATAGATGCCGGGAAGAAGCGGTACAAGGCAAACCAGATGGGCAATTGCAGCAACATCGGGAAACAAGCACCCAGTGGGTTTACCCCAAATTCGCGGTACATCTTCATGGTTTCCATTTGTACCTTTTGCTGATCATCTCCATGGCGTTCTTTCAAACGGTCGATTTCGGGCTTCAATGCCGTCATTTTCGACTGAGAATAGATCATGCGATAGGTCAAGGGAAACAAAATCAATTTAACCAAGAGCGTCAACATCAGAATGACAATACCTTTGCTACTAATCAGCCAAGTCAAAAAACTGAACAAAGGGCGAATGATCCAACGATTGATCGTCCCCATGATGTTCTGACCAAAGGGAACAATGTCCGACATGCTGTAACCCATATTGTGCAATCGGTCAAATTCGTTCGGTCCGATGTAAAAGTGCATGGCAAACTGCTCATTGCTGCCACCTCCGAATGGAATCTGGATGGTGCTAACCAACTCTTTCAAGTCTTCTGACTCTTCGGGCAGGTTTTTGCTGCTCATTTTGGCGCTGGCAAAACCTTTTTCCGACATTATGGCGCTGTTGAAAAACTGGTTGGTATTCGCAACCCATTGAATGGGTGCTCCTTCAGCATCTTTTTCAGAATACTGTTTGGTGGGCGAACAACGTCCGGCACGGGTATCCACTGGTTTGAAATTCAGGGTCGAGTACTGGCGCTCGTATTGGGTGGATTTTTCAATTTTATCCAAATAATTCACCCATTTCAACTCAATCGTCTTGGCATTGGAAGCAAAGACTTTATCCATTCCTGTAAAATCAAGCGCATAGTCCAACTTGTAGGAATTGGCAGTCAGCGTATAGGTCTGTGCAAAATACTGGCCATTGCCCGCATCCGCCCGGAAAGTTACGGAGTTGCCATTTTCCTCAGCAGTAAAGTACAAATCAGCAGTATTGACCCCATTGCGCAAACCTTGTACGGGCAGGATGTACTCAAAGCGGTTTTTGTTGTCCTCCAACAAGTGCAAGGGAATTTTCCGGTCTTTGCGATCCTTGCCGTGCACCATCTTGAAGTGTTTTTTCATCAACACATCCTTGATGCGCCCACCTTTATTGCTGAAAGTAACTTTGATGAGCTCGTTTTCCAGCACAGTTGTTTCGGCGCTGCCAACAGCAGCGGCAGCGAAAGTACCAAATTGTCCCCCCAATATTTGTGCGCGCTGAGAATCGGGCACTTCAGCTGCGGCTTCCAGTTTTTTCTTGGCTTCCTGCTTTTTAACGATGGTCAAGCTGTCGCGGAGTCGTTCTACTCTGGCGATGGAGTCCTGCGTGCGTTGCTGCGCGGCAATTTGCGCTTTTGACGGAGTGAGGAAGTATTGCCATGCCAAAAAAAGAATGAAAATCAGGGCTATCCCGATGATGTTATTTCTATCCATGTTTCAGACGTACAGATTACAAAATCCTTTGAGACACTGTTTATCTCAGTTGAAAAAATGAGGTGTAAAAAATCGCAGCAAAGGTAATTACTTTGTACCTGTAATTGCACAAATGATGGATAATTCTTCGATTCCATTCGATGGACGGCTGCTTCAAGCCTATTTGAGTACTTGTTATCGGGTGTGTTTTTCTCCCGAATCGAGGTTGGACATCCACATAGGTCAAAAACATCCTGAGTTGGATCAGCATCTGTTGGAAGTGGGGTATGCCCATTGGTTGTTCATCACGGCCTGGAATCCTCATTCGCAGTTATTGGAGGTGAGTCAAAATGCAGCGCAGAATTTGGCCTTGCTAGAAACCATTCAAAACCTACAATTGCCTTATTTAATCGGTTGGGGAATCGGAGCAGATGGCACTTGGCTGGCAGAGGAGAGTTTTTGGGTGGCGGGCATTGAGCGGAATGCGGCACTGGATTTGGGAAAAAAATGGGCGCAGAATGCGGTGGTGTGGGGGGAAATTGGAAAGGAGGCGGAATTGCTGTTGATTGCGGACAGACATTGCCGAATGTAGAGACGCACGGCCGTGCGTCTCTACCTCGAAAATTCTATCCAATCACCGCCATATCCCGTACCTTCTTATACGGATAAACGGCCAGTGCCTGCTCCAAACAATCCATTGCTGCATCCAAAGCAGTGGTATTGAGTACGTAAGCGATCCTTACTTCGTCGATTCCTAAGCCAGGAGTGGCATAAAATGCCTCCCCGGGGGCCAGCATCACGGTAGCCCCGTTGTATTCAAACTCCTCCAACATCCATTGGCAGAAGTGATCGGCATTTTCTACCGGGAATTTGGCAAAGCAATAAAAGGCTCCGCCCGGTTTGTAGGATACGACGCCCGACATGCGAGTCAGTCGTTCGTACACCAGATCCCGGCGGCGGTGGTATTCTTCGCGGACATTGTCCATGTATTCGTCATCCAGCTCACAGAGGAATTCCGACAACCATTGTCCAAATGCGGGTGGGCTCAGCCGCAGTTTGCCGTAATTGCTCACCGCCACCATCACATCCGGGTTGCGGGTGATGATGGTACCAATCCTGGCACCACAAGCACTGAATTTTTTGGAAATTGAATCCAGGACGATCACATTGTCCTCCAATCCTTCCAGCCGCAAAACCGAAAAGAACTCCTGACCATCGTAGCAAAAATCGCGGTAGACTTCATCCACAATCAGGTACAGGTCGTATTGTTTGACCAATAAGGCCAGTTGTTCGAGCAATTGACGCGGATAAAAGGCCCCGGTAGGATTGCTAGGATTATTCAGAAAAATGGCCCGGGTACGGCTGTTGATGACCCGTTCAAAATCCTGAATCTGAGGCATCGCGAAACCCGTTTCAATCGTACTGGTTACGGGGCGTACCACCACATCGGCAATCTGGGCAAAGCCATTGTAATTGGCGTAAAAAGGCTCCGGAATGATGACCTCATCCCCCTTGTCGAAACAGGCAAAGAACAACAACTGGTTGCCTTCCGAAGCGCCCGTGGTCACCATGACCTCGTCTTTGGTGACGTGAACGTCAAATTTTTTCATTGCCGCCGCAAATGCCGCTCGAGTGCTCGCCCAACCTTCCGTTGGGCTATATTCCAGTACCTTGATATCCACCTCGCGCAAACGCGCCATGGCCGCTTCTGGAGTTGCGATATCCGGCTGGCCAATGTTGAGGTGATACACGTGCCGCCCTTTGGCCTTGGCACGTTCCGCAGAGCCTGCTAGCTTGCGGATGGGTGATAACGGGACATTGTTGGCCCGCTGCGAAATATTCGGCATTGCTTATAAGTTTGCTAGCAATTAGTTTCGAGACATTGAGAACATGGGGAGTCGAGTGCTCAACGTCTCAACTCCTAAACGTCTCAACTCCCTTAATATTTGGATTCTGGATTCTGGTTAGGGCGGAAAATTAGTGCATTTTTGCCACTAGACTGGAATAATTCCAGATTAATTTACGACAGCAAAATTTGAAAATCGGAAATTTCGATGGGAATGCCCCACATTCCTCCTGACATAAAATCGCTTACTTTATGGGCTTCAACCTCTACAACCAGTCCATCTTTCATGAGTTCGAAAGGCATATTGATCGGTAGCCAATCGCCACCTTTTTCATCTACAATGCCCCAAATCCCACCTTCCAATTCGAGGTAGACCACCTTTCCTTTGATTTTTTTCTTTCGCATCTTTTTATGAATTAACTAGTTTTTCAATGGTATTGTGTAAACGCTGAATCATCAGTTGTTGTTCCCCCAGCATTTGACGCAAGGCTTTGACGTCTTCTTGCACGGGCAAATGATGATGTTGACGGGCGGGTAAAAAGGCACTGATTTGGGTGTGCACCTGCCATACTTCCTGAATGTCAGACAAATGTATAGTATGCGACTCGTAAAAGCTATTGTCAGCGTACAGCTTTAAGTGTTGGTGTTCTTTCAATTCATTGCGCACCCGATTGACCACAACGGCTGCCTTGGACACCAATACATAAACGTGCTGGTTTTTGATGCCTTGTTCCCATTGGTTTGGCTCAATGAAACTACAAACTACCTTGTCTCCTTCAAAAAAAGTGGGCTCCATGCTGTCGCCATTGATGTCAAAAGACCTTTGAGCAGTTTTGTTGTTCAGCGATGGCAAGGAATAAGAAGGTAGAGATTGAATAAATTCAGGATTTCCAATTTCTTGCACGTATTCAGGCTGGACCGAACAGGGAATGTGCAAGATGCGTTCGTCATGATGTTGGTCGGTAACTATGGTCAGAATCCGCAATTCTTTGTTTTCACCGGGTTTGAGAAATAGTTCACCTTCTCCAGTGTACAAAAAAATAGGGTTAACCTGATAAACCTCAACCGCTTTGCGCAACAAATCAATCGTTACATCTCGCCGCCCTTTCAATATTTCGCTCAAACTTTGTGGCAAATAATCCAGTGCAAGCGCAAATTGCCGACTGGAACGCACTCGATTTTCTTGTTTAAGTTGGTGATGGCACTGAATAAAGCGCTGTGTAACAATACTATTCATTGGGGGCGGTTTAGCAGCTGATTGAGCAAATTCGCTGACCTAAACAAATGTAGTCAATTGGGCTTAGATTGGGGGGATTTTTTAGTTGAAAAGTTTAGGGTTTCCCTCCGGTCGCTGAGCGAAGCCGAAGCGCCGGAGGGAAATCCTAAACTCTTCAACTCATTTCCACCACCAAATGCGCCGTCGCCCCATTCGTCTGCTCCACCAAAACCTTACGTGTGCTACGCAATTGACCCAACAATTCAGGCGTAGCATGGCGTACGTTGATCAATTCCAGGCCAGTTACCGCTTCAGTTCCCAAGGTTTCCTGAATGCGTCCAGCCAGCTGAGCCACTTTTTCACCTTGATTAAACACACAGAGGTAAAGGGTCAGCGGCGTATTTTGGATAAAAGTAACCTGCATGCGCAAATCCGAAATGGCGGCAAATATTTCGCTAAAATGCTGCTCGGTCACAAAGGAGAAATCTTTGTTGGTGATTTTCAACAAGGCTTGATTGACCTCTACGGCCAATAAGGGTGGATACGCGTCCACTTCATTTTCGGAGATCAGGGTTCCGCCGGTTTCTGGCTCCAGGAAAGACCTGACGTGCAGCGGAATATGTTTGCGTTTGAGCGGGCCAACCGTTTTTAGGTGAATGATTTTTGCCCCGTAATAGGTCATCGCAATGGCCTCATCGTAAGACATTTCACTCAACATCTTTGCCTCGGCAAAAAACCTTGGATCAGCACTGAACACCCCCTGCGCATCTTTCCAGATGGTCATACTCTCAGCGTTGGCGCAAAATGAAAAGATGGCCGCCGAATAATCCGATCCATCCCGACCCAAAGTGGTGGTGAAATTTTCTTGCGTAGCCCCAATAAAGCCTTGGGTAACCACAAAACCACCCTTGTCGAGCAGCGGCTGGGCATTTTTCAAAAAACGTTCTTCGGTTTCCTGCCATTGCACCCAAGCTTCGCGGTACAATTCGTTGGTTTGAACTACGTCACGCGCGTCCAGCCACTGGCTGGGTAGCGCAACATTATTGAGGTAAGCGCACAATATTTTGGTGGACAACAACTCCCCTACCGATACGATCTGGTCGTACATGTAGTCGTAATTGTCGTGGGGTTCATCGTCCAAAACCCATTCAATTTCCACAAAGGTATCGTTCACCAGGGCGTACACTTCATCATCTGGCTCGAACAACTCGGCCATGATGCGGTAGTGTTGGAGTTTGAGTTCTTCCAGCAATTCCAGGGCTTTCCCGTCTTGATGGGCGTGCGCCTCGACTATCTTTTCCAGGGCGTTGGTGGTTTTGCCCATTGCCGATACGACGATCATGAGTGTCTCTTGTCGATATTTTTGCAGGATATCGGCTACGTTTCTAATCGCTTCGGCATCTTTTACGGATGCACCCCCAAACTTGAACACTTTGCTGCGCTGATTCATTGTATGTTTGTTAACCCTTCGGGAGCATACCCGAAATAAAGCTGCAAATATATGGATCAGATGAAAAAAACTTTCAGACTCTTTTTACTATTGAGCATCATTTTTGTCCTTGGCGCCTTTACTGGGCGTTTTTTTAGCGATAAAATCAGCAGTGAAGACGTCATTGGGGCCGCAAAAATTGCCGGACTTGAGCTGACACAAAGTGAAATTGATTCCTTGTTGCCCGGTTTGGAAGATGCGCGTAGCAGTTATATTGCCAACCGAAAAACTACCATCCCCAATGATTTAGGGCCAGCGATTTGGTTTAACCCGCTGCTTCCCGGCATGAAAATCCCCACGGGGCCAGATAAAGTCAACTTTGGAAAAGCCCCCCTGGTGCGTTTGCCCCAAAACCGCGATGAACTGGCCTGGTATACCGTGCGGGAATTGGCCGAATTGTTGCGTACCCGTCAAATCAGCTCCGAGGAACTCACCCGATTTTTTCTGGATCGCCTCAAAAAGTATGATCCACAGCTGCATTGTGTGATCACTTTGACCGAGGATTTGGCGATTGCACAAGCCAAACGAGCCGATACGGAGATCAAAGCAGGCAAGTATCGTGGCTTGCTCCACGGCATTCCCTACGGTGCTAAAGACCTCTTGGCTGCCCGCAAATACAAAACCACCTGGGGCTCGGTGCCCTACCAGGATCAAATACTGGATTACGATGCCACGGTCATCAAAAAATTGGAGGCTGCCGGAGCAGTGCTTTGCGCCAAATTGACCATGGGCGAATTGGCCTGGGGCGACGTCTGGTTTGGGGAAATGACACGCAATCCCTGGGATACTAAAACGGGGTCCAGCGGTTCCTCGGCAGGTTCGGCTTCCTCGGTTTCGGCGGGTTTGTTGCCCTTTGCGATTGGGACTGAAACACTGGGATCGATTGTTTCTCCCTCCACCGTTTGTGGCACTTCGGGACTGCGGCCTACCTATGGGCGGGTAAGCCGCCACGGGGCGATGGCTTTGAGTTGGTCGATGGATAAAATTGGCCCGATTTGTCGCTCAGTGGAGGATTGTGCGATTGTCTTCAACGCCATCCAGGGGCCAGACCCACAGGACGTATCGCTCATTCCTGCCGCTTTCCAGTACGATGCCAGCGCTGATCCACGGCAATTGAAGATTGGTTATTTGAAAAAAGACTTTGATCGGCGGTATGCTTTTCACGATCAGGATAGTGTGGCCTTGGAAAAAATGAAAGCAATGGGCTTCAAATTGATCCCTATTGAACTGCCGGAATCACCCGATTTGAGCATCATTCTTTCTGCCGAAGCCGCCGCCGCCTTTGATGAATTGACGCTGAGTGGTCGGGATGATTTGATGCGTCGTCAAATCAAAAATGCCTGGCCCAATTCTTTCCGGGAGTCGCGCTTTATTCCCGCCGTAGAGTACATCAAGGCTAATCGTTTGCGTACCAAACTGATGCAGGACATGCAAAAGGTGTTCGACCAAGTGGACGTGTACGTACATCCTTCCTGGGGTGGCCGCAGTTTGAACATCACCAACCATACGGGGCATCCTTGTGTGGTGATTCCGAATGGTTTTCGGAATGGACGGCCTACTAGTCTGAGTTTTACGGGGAAGTTGTTTGAGGAAGGGAAAATTTTGAACTTGGCGAAGGTGTATCAGGAGGCGACGGTGCATCATAAGGAACATCCGGTGTTGTAGGGTTGGGTGCGTAAAATGTTTTTAGCGAGCGGATTTCAAAAGCATTGAATACAAATTCATCATAAGGTATTGGCACCAACCACATTTAACATCTTGTAACCGCCCGTTTCAACGGGTGGATCCAGATGCCCCCACTCTTTACATCTAACATCCTTCCAGAGGCTAACATCATGAAATTGTAGTAGATGCGGGCCTCTGGAAGGATGTTAGATGTGGGTGGCCTTGAGCCCCCGACTAAAGGCGGGGGTTACAATATGTTAGATGGATTGGGAGGTATAAATCATCGGAATCAGGTTTCTTTTTTACATTACTTTATTTTATTCCTTTGCTCGTATTTAAACTTCAATTGGTCTTCGTAATCAAGAATGTTACCACACAAAGCCCCAATTTTATCATATCTTGGAGAACCTCGACCAACTAATTTGTAGGCCTTTTTATTACACTTTTTTGCTTCAGGTCTATTGCCCTCTAAAATATACGCATATCCATCCAACACACCCTTGTTTGTCTTAAAATCTTCTTCTGTCCAGAAGTTGAATTCATAAATCATTCTCTCTAATTCATTCCATTCTTCTTTGTCTATCCTGATTTCATATTCTTTACAATCCGGAAGCCACTCTTCTTTGGATCTACATTTTATAGCAATTGAATAAACACCGTTTTTATTCACGAATTTCACCGATTCTCCATATCCATGCGAAGAATAAAATTGCAGGTGATATGCTTCATAATTTAATCCTTTCACCGATTCTTCACTGAATTTTTCAAGCAGGTATTTTTGAAATTCGAATGCTTCTTTTGCCAATGAAGTATCTGAAACTTCTTGGTATATTTCGTTTGCAAACTTTGAACAATCCTTATTTTTTTGGACATTCCCCTGGCATCGGAACAGAAATATTGAAATAAAAATCAGGCAAAAGTATTCTAATTTAATATTTATTTTTTTCTTCATTGCGATTGATTTGCTGTTCATCTCTTTTTTACTTGTGTGAAACAAGCCAACTATTTCAAGCAACAATATAGCAATGCATAGTTGATCCAACAAACAATTAACATATTAAATTTCCCAGCCACTCGAACTTCCGAACAAATTCTAGCCTTCGTGTTTAGTTATAACTCCGTCACTTCTCCTGTCCAATCCCCCCCCCAAAAAAAATCCCCCTCAAAAAATTCCCCCCTACACCTTAACTTTGACCTCCACATTCAACCACCCTCAACCAAAACAACCATGACCCGATTGATTCTCCTCCTCCTGATCTGCTCATTGAGTGCAAGCATCTTCGCCCAAGATGAGCCCCAAGACCTACTCCCCGCCGACTTCCACCTCGGTCGCCGCGAAGCCTTGCGCAAGTTGTTGCCCTCCAAAGGCGTTGCCGTATTCTTCGCCAACCCGGTCCGCAACCGCGCCAACGACGTCGACTACCTCTACCACCAGGATCCCGATTTTTACTACCTCACTGGGTATCAAGAGCCCAACGCCATGTTGATTTTGTTTGCCGACGAACAAACCGATGACAAAGGCAACAAGTACACCGAGTTGTTTTTTGCCCAAAGCCGTGATCCATTGCGTGAGCGTTGGGATGGCAAACGCCTGGGGCCGGAGGGTGTCAAGTCCAAATTAGGCATCGCCAATACCTTTGACCACAAGGAATTTAAGGATAAAAAAATCGATTTTGCCGCCTTTGAGAAAGTGCTCTTTTTTGACTTCAAAAACGACGTACGCGACGCCGGTGGAGAAGCTGATTTGTACGATTTGATCCAGCAATTCAGGGACAAAGCGGGGATTCCCAGCCAGTTCAACGGCGCCAGGGAAACCATGTACGCCCAATTGCGCGAAGTCACCGAGGACAATTACAAGCAGGTGGCGGAAAGCGTCTTTGCCCGCTATGGCCGCAACCCGGGCATGCGCAACGACGAACACCTGCAAGCTTTTATCAAGGCGGGTTCAGGCAAAGAAGCCAAAAAAATTGTCGCCAAAATCCCGGTTTTACCCAAAAATCTGGATCCAAGTTCTTTGGGAGGAAAAATGGGCCAATTGCGCATGGTCAAAACCGATGCGGAACTAAAATTGCTGCGCAAAGCTGTGGAGGTATCCTGCCAGGGCCAGGTGGAAGTGATGAAAGCCATGCACCCTGCAATGTCTGAAATGGAAATCCGGGGCATCCATGAGTTTGTTTTCCGCCGTTACGGTTCGGAATATGAGGGCTACCCTTCGATCGTAGGTTCCGGCCACAATTCCTGTGTATTGCACTACGTCGAAAACAATCGCCAACGGGTTTCTACCGATTTGGTACTCATGGACCTGGGTGCTGAATACCACGGCTACACCGCCGATATTACGCGCACCGTTCCTGCCGATGGCACTTTTTCGGAAGAACAAAAGGCCATTTACAATATTGTCTTGGAGGCTCAGGAAGCTGCTTTCAAAGTATGTAAACCAGGCACGGCTATGCGTGAAACGACCCGTATTTGCCGGGAAATTGCGGATAAACGTTTGGCTGAATTGGGTTTGATCAAACCCGGCGCACAGCATGAATATTTCCCCCACGGGGTTTCTCACCACATTGGCCTGGATGTACACGACCGCAGCACAGGTGCGCCAATGGCTGAGGGTATGGTGCTTACCGTTGAGCCGGGCATTTACATTCCACCCAACAGCCCTTGTGATCCCAAGTGGTGGGGCATTGGGGTGCGCATCGAGGATGATGTGCTGATCACCAAGGATGGCTATGAATTGCTGTCAAAATCTGCCCCCCGGACTGTTGAGGACATTGAAAAAATGATGGCCCAACCGAGTCCCTTGGATGCATTTTTGTTGCCGAATCTAGACAAGAAGAATTAATAGACTTGAAGCAGATTGATAATTAGGCAATTGATAATTTTTTTGAGTGACGAGTTCCGAATACATGACTTACGAGTTTTGAAGTGAGCTACCGCAGCGACTTGGGCATGGCAATGTCAAAGCCGCTGCGGTAGCTCACTTCAAAACTCGTAAGTCATGTATTCGGAACTCGTCACTCAAAAAACGCTTTACCAAAGTAAAAGAACATCAATTGATTGATTATCAAATCACTTTAAGAATAATGGAACAATTACCCAAATCTATCCTCTCATGAGAAATCTATTCAGCTTACTTTTTTTGCTCAGTGTCTACTTGTTGAATGCCCAAAGTATACCCGTAGACTACTACCCCCCCAGCCCGGTACCCGATCGCATCATTACCAGTTGGAAAACCGATCCCAGCACTTCCTTTTCAGTCAACTGGCGCACTGCGGTGAGTGTGAGCAAAGGAGCAGGACAAATTGCCTTGGCCAGTGCTAGTCCCGATTTTGACAGCATTAAAATGACGGAGGCTGTTAGCGAGTTGTTGATCAGCGACTTGAGTGCAGCAAACTACCACTCACTCAATTTTACAGGTTTAAAACCCAATACCCTCTATGCCTACCGCGTTGGAGACGGCATGAATATTTGGAGTGAATGGATTCATTTTCGCACGGCCGAGGCCAAAGAAGCGCCGTTTTCCTTCATTTACTTTGGCGATGCTCAAAATGATTTAAAGTCAAAATGGTCGCGCACCATTCGGCAGGCGTTCAGCGATTTGCCCAAAGCCGACTTCATGCTGCACGCTGGAGATTTGATCAACATAGCCCAACGCGACCAGGAATGGGGTGAATGGTTTTATGCTGGAGGCTGGATTTATCAAAACATCCCCAGTATAATTACCCCTGGAAACCACGAGTATCCACGCATCAATAACCAAACGGCACTGAGCAAACATTGGCGGCCTTCCTTCACTTTGCCAGAGAATGGCCCTAGCGGGCTGGAAGAAAGTGCTTATTACGTCGACTACCAAGGCACGCGGGTGATTTCGCTTAACTCGACAGCCTACCTCTATTTTGATAAAGACAGCATCAGCCAGATGTTGTGGTTGGATCAGGTTTTGCAGAACAATCCCAACAAATGGACCGTCGTCACCATGCACCACCCAGTATTTTCGCCAGCCGGAGATCGGGACAGCCCGGCTTTGCGCAGCGGCTTCAAAACCCTATTTGACAAATACAACGTGGATGTAGTGCTCCAGGGGCACGACCATACTTATGCCCGGGGTGGCAACAATTTGCCCAGCGGTGCCACGGTGATTGACTCCACGGGGCCAGTCTACGCAGTGTCCGTAAGTGGCCCGAAGATGTACTTGTCCAATTTGTTATCCTGGATTGATCGGGCAGCGGTAGAAACGCAATTGTACCAATTGGTGCATGTCAATAAGGATACCCTGACTTACGAGGCATATACTACTGTCGGCGATTTGTACGATAAGTTTCAATTGATTAAAACTGGAAATGGGCGGAAAAAATTCATCGATCAGGCGCCTGCTGGTTTGAAGGAAAGAATTGAATTGACGACCGCCCGTTTGGAAAAACTCAATGCAGCGGAACGGGGTAAATGGATCGAGCGGTTCAATGCTTACAAAGCGCGGAAATTGGCGCATGAAGAGGCGATTAAAGTGCAAGCAGCGAAGGGTAAAACGGTAAAGACCAAGAAGAAAAAATAATTCCTGAGGTGCCTCTTCGGTGTCTGAGGTTCCTTAGGTGGTGAAAAAAGAAAAAGCCTGCGGAGCAGGATAATTCACCACCTAAGGAACCTCAGACACCGAAGAGGCACCTCAGGATCGATACTATTTGCTCAGGTCCTTAATGCGGATATTCCGGAACTTCAGGATCGAGCCGTGCCCCAAAAAGCCAATATGGCCAGTGTTGCGGTTCAAACCTGGGTGATCCTTGTGATCCAGGGTGCCACTCTTGGAAGCTTCCTTCATGTCCCCTTCCACAATCACGGTACCATTCAGCGTCACCCGAATGAAGTTACCTTTGACGTATACTTCTTCCTGGTTCCACTCCCCTACTGGTTTCAGGAAATCACGCTTAGCGGGCATTACGCCGTATACAGAACCGTGGTACTGGTATTGCTCCAATTTGGCGTAAATCGGAGCGGTGTTGTCCAGAATCTGGATTTCCTTGCCCACGTATGCTGCATCGCCTTCCAGTGGTGCGTGGATACCCAGGCCATTGTTGGCGCCAGGTGTCAATTGGAATTCAAAGCGGAAAATAAAGTCGCCGTATTCTTTGGCCGTATACAAGTTGCCCCGGTTTTGGGTAGCCGTTGGATAAATGGCCAGCGTGTAGTTGTCTACTACGTAATCCGTTTTATTCCCTACCCAATTGTCCAGATCTTTGCCATTGAACAGGATGTCAAAGCCCTCCTTTTTTTCATCTACGGTCAGTTCATAGGCCTGATTGGTTTCAGTGCCTGATGCTGGAAGGGTGGCCAGGTAGGTATCGATGTCGATGAGTTCGTATTGGCTATCCGGGCCGTCCAGTACCTTGCGGGCACGCTCCAGAGCACTGCGCACTGCGGGGCCAGTGAGGCCAGGTTTGGCATCGGCGGTAGGCAAGGCAATCTGCATCACCGAGCGACTGGCCGTGGCACTCAAATCTGGATTGTCAATAAAACGGTTCGCCGACATCAGTGCAGCCAAGCCACGCAAACGGCCAATGGCCCGAACCACCGCAATTTGATCCGCTTTGCTGTTGACACCCAGCACACTTTCGCTCAAAATGGCCAGTTTTTGCTCATCGTTCCAGGTCGATCGGTTCAACTGGTTGATCATCCCGTTGAAAGCACGGGAATGGTAAGCACTCAAATCAGGATTTTGCCGGATTTTCAACAAAGTCTGAATGGCCTCGCTGTTGTTCCAATTGCACAAGGCGGCAAAAGCAGCTTCTTTTTCTTTACCCGTTCCTTTTTCAAAACTGGTCTTGACTTTTTCCAAGGCGCCTTTGTCCTCCAGGTAAGCCAATATAGGAATGATTTTGTTTTTGTTGCTCTGGTAAGCCTCATTGACCACTGCAACTGAACTGGCATCCAAAACAGGAACGATGGCCGCCTGGATGGCTTTAAGGTGGGCCTCTTTATCCGTTTTGGGCAACATGCCCAACAAATTGGATAACTTGGCCGAGGTAGACAAACGGCTCAAGGCTTGATAAGCGGCATTTTGCACCGTCGTGTCGGCAGACTGGGTCAATGCAGCAATGTTGTCGAAATAAGCGCTGGCACGGCGTTCGGCAATAATTTGGATCAAAGCCAATTGTGCTGCGGGCGAAGCAGCCCCTAGTTTGTCCACCAAAATTTTACAATTGTCTTTGTCCACTACTTGCAACAAAGCTTGCTGGGCAGGTTGGGCTTCCTCACTGGAGGTTGCTTTCAACAAATAATCCAGCAAATTTGTGGCGTATTTTTTATTCCCGGTCAAAGCAATTGCATTGGCAGACACGGTACGAACTGCCGCATTGTTGGAGCTCAAACCAGGTAGCAAACGTTTTTCCACAAAAGTTGGATCTGATTTGGAGGTTGCGGCCAGCATGGCCAGGATTTCGCCTTGGGTATCCGCAGTAGCTTTGCTGTAAATCGCCTCCCATAGTGGTTTTACCGTAGGTTTTTTAAGGGAGCTTGCCGCAACTTTCAGCACTTCCCGGCGGTATTCTGCATCGAAACGATTGAGTTCAGCATTCAAAGTTTTGACTGCCAGTTCAGCATTGGCCCAATTCAAAGCTTTGAGGGCAGCCAAGCGGTAGTGCTGCTGTTCGGTTTTGAGCGTAAGCGCCAACATATCACTAGCCAATTTACTGACCAGGGCGATGTTCTGGGGGCGCTGCAATTGCTTCAGGTATTCCACCAATGCACTTGCAGCTTCGGTTGGATCATTTTTAAAATCCACCGCTTTGGCTTTGTTCAGCAAAAGGGAGTAGGTTGAACCTTCACCCATCAAAGCCAGACTCCAGAGCGCCTGTTTTTGCAAGGCCACATCTGAGCTGGAGGCAAAAGCCAAAATAGAAGGGATGGTAGTCCGTGCTCTAAGTTCGCCCAAAGCTTCAATGATGCGGTTTTGCACAGCTGGTTTGGCGGCTTTTAAGGCTGCCACCAAAGCGGGGGCTACATCAGGAGTACGAATGGTCACCAAGGCAGCAATGGCTGGAGCGTATAGGGCGTCGTTAGCGAAATATGCGCTTAAAGCTTTGACGCTGGCGGTAGTGCCCACCAACTGAATGTTACTGATGAAATAGGCTTTCACCTCCGTGTCGGACGCTTTGCCCAAAGCTTGTAGGTAGGCTTTTTCAATCAAAGCTTTGTCCGTAGCCGTTTTGGCGTAGTGGGTCAGCAGTGAAACGGCGTAACGCGAAGCTACCCCTGCCGCTTGACCACTGGGGGCGACCTGTTCGCAAACCAGGCCAAGGCCAACTGCACCAGTAGCCAGCAGTTCCGCATAGTTGCGCTCGGCAGCCTGATTGCTGGTGGCTGGGAGGGTGGCGAGGATGTCGGCGATTTTGGTGGGGGTGTTGGGTTGGGCGAAGAGGAGGAAAGGGCTCAGGAGCAAGGTGAGGCTCAGGAGTTTTCCCCACGACTGAAGTCGTAGGCTTAGCCACGACTGGTTTTCCCACGGCTTTCCCCACGACTGAAGTCGTGGGTCGGGACGGTGGTGGTGCCTCCCACGGCTAAAACCGTGGGTTGGCACGGTGGAAGTATGATGGTTATGGTTAGGCATCGAAGATATGGATGGATGTGGTTTCATAGTTGGTTTTTGCAACGGTGATTAGATTTTCCAGGGGCCACGCATGGGCTGGTTGATGAGGCGATTGGCAGCTTCATCGTCGATGAATTCTTGCTTGAGTGGATCAAAACGGAGGCTGCGCCCCAGCTGTAGGGCAACTTTACCCATGTTGACTACCGTGCAGGAATTGTGGCCGTTGATTTCGTTAAGGGCAAATTTCTGGCGGGTTTTCACCGATTCACTGAAGCTGGTCACCTGGGGTGCCGGATCAGGGAAGCTGTCGATCATTTGCAACAGATTGGGAATGGTTGATTTAAAACCTTTGTAGATTTTCCCTTTGGGGCCTTCGATATAGGCTGCATCCGGGTTTTTGTTTTCTCCATCCAGAATGATTTTGCAACCATCGGCATAGGTAAAGGTGATTTTACGCCAGGTGCCCACGGCATCGTCGTGCTGCTGGGGGCAATCGACCTCTACTTTAACCGGACTGGTGTTGTCCTTGCCAAGGATGTACTGCACGGGGTCGATGTAGTGTTGCCCCATGTCGCCCAGGCCGCCGCCATCGTAGTCCCAGTAGCCCCGGAAGGTGGTGTGTACGCGGTGGGGATTATAAGGTTTGTAGGGCGCTGGGCCGAGCCACATGTCGTAGTCCAGATCAGCAGGTACCGGAGTGGGTTCCAGGTTGCTTTTGCCCACCCAATAAAATTTCCAGTTGAAGCCCGTTACGCCACTGATGTTTACCGTAAGGGGCCAACCCAGCACACCACTTTCAACTACTTTTTTTAGTGGTTTGACCGTGGTATTCAATCCGTAGAATTGGTCGGTAAAGCGGAACCAGGTGTTGAGGCGAAACATCCGACCGTATTGTTCCATGGCTTCCACTACACGTTTGCCTTCGCCGATGGTACGAGTCATCGGTTTTTCACACCAGACGTCCTTGCCGGCCTGGGCGGCCATCACCGACATCACGCCGTGCCAGTGCGGCGGCGTGGCGATGTGGACGATGTCGATATCGGGTTGGGCAATCAAATCGCGAAAATCGGAATAAGCCCTAGCCTGACCGCCCGATTGGTCGACGGCCATCTTGAGGTGCTTTTTATCCACGTCACACACTGCAACCAGTTTGGTGCCTTCGTAGCCAAAATGGCCGCGCCCCATGCCGCCGACGCCAATAATGCCCTTGGTGAGGGTATCACTGGGGGCCAAAAATCCCTTGCCCAATACGTGACGGGGTACAATGCTAAACGCGCCGATTGCCAAGGCGGAGTTCCTGATGAAATTGCGACGAGATCGCAGCTGATTCGTTTTGTTTTGGTCTGCTGACATACACTGTATTTTGATAGAGTAAGATAGGCAGGTTTTGGAAAAAGTAGGGATGGAAGTCTAGCCAAATATTTTCTCTAAAATTTTGAACGTTTCAACTCTTGCCGTGTAAACCCAGCAAAACCCATTTTTTATGTCCAAAAGCAGTTTATTGATGGCTTTTTTAGCCTCCTTCTTTTTATTCAATGTCAGCCTCTTAGCCTCCAGCGGCGATTTTGAAAACCGCCTGCGTCAAGCCGAACTGATCGGCGACAAAACTCAGGTCGAATCCATTTGCAAAGAATGGTATGCCAGTGGTCAATATTCCCCCGGCGTGTTGAACTGGAATTACAACGCCCTAATGTCTGTCGAAAAAGACGCTTTTATTTTTACTCAGCAAGAAAGTGACACTTATCCAGCTTTGTTGTTGCAATACGCCTTGAAGGTACGTCCTGATGTCAAAATTTTAGGCATCCAATTATTGGAAAATCTGGAGTATCGGAAATTGGTCATCCGGGATCACCAACTGCACTGGATTGCGGTGGAGGGAAGTTTGAGCGATTTTTGGAAACAGTTTTTGGATACCCGCAATCAGGTTTATTTGCAAAAAACGCCCATCTATTTTGGGGTGATGACCAATAAAAATCTCTTGTTTGCCGACAAAGCCCGCTTGTACCTCACTGGTTTGGCGCTTAAATACAGCCTCCAAAATTTCGACAACGTAGTGATGTTGCGCGAAAATTTTGAACAACATTTTCGCCTGGATTACCTGGAGTTTTCCCTGCAACCCGAAAAAGACCCTGCTTTGATTGCCCGTTTGAACCTCAATTATGTGCCTGCCCTGGTGCTGCTGCATCGGTATTACGCGGCCAACGGCGCTTTGCCACAAGCCAATCGGGTGCAATCTTTAGCCCTACAGGTAGGCCGTGCAGCCGAGCGGGAAGCCGAGGTTAGCGCCTTATTTTTACCAGAAAAAACGGCCACACCAATTGTATCCGCCATTTCAGTAAAAAACCTCGATAAGGCCATGCGGGTAGTGGCACCCAAATTGTATGCCGCCGAAACCGAGGTGACCAATGGGCAATACGAACTTTTTTTGCAAGACTTGTTAAAGAACAAAGACTTCGATCAAATTGCCCAGTGCCGCATTCATCCGGTGGATTGGCAGGCGTTGCTGCCTGAAAACCTGAGCAAAACGCCACTGGAACAAGTTTTTAAAAACGGCAACCCCAGTGGAACTGCAAGTCCTGTGCAAAGCATCAGCCACGAAGCTGCTCAACGCTATTGTGCCTGGATCACCCAAGTGTACAATGCTTCGGCAGAAAAGAAAAAATTCAAAAAGGTATTGTTCCGTTTGCCGAGTGAATCCGAGTGGGAAACGGCTGCTGCGGGTGGCCGCAAAGGGGATCAGTTTCCCTGGGGCAGCCAATTTTATCGCAATGCCAAGGGTTGCTACCTCGGAAATTATCAATCGGTTCAACCCTGCGGAGATTGCCCCGACCAAGGTGGCGATGGCATCGATGGCGGAATTTTTAGCGTGCTGGCCAATTCCTATCTCCCCAATGACTTTGGGTTGTATTGCGTGTCCGGAAATGTGGCTGAGATGATTCAGGAATACGGCATCAGTAAAGGTGGGAGCTGGCAAGATCCCCCACAAATGGCCTACATCAATTTGCAAAAAACCTATACACAGCCCAGTCCTAGCCTTGGATTTCGGGTGTTTATGGAGGTCATCGAAGAATAGCGGCGGATGTTTAAAAAAGCGCTGGAACAATACAGTGATGAGGCCCTGATGCGCGAACTGATCAAGGGCAAACAACAGGCATTCGGGGTTCTGTACGATCGGTACGGGCCCCGAATGTACCGTTATTTCTACCGCATGTTGTGGCAGGATGCTGGCAAAGCGGAGGATTTTACGCAGGAGCTTTTCCTGAAAATCATTGAAAAACCGCAGTCTTTTGATCCATCCCGCAATTTTTGTACCTGGCTGTACACCCTGGCCGCCAATCTTTGTAAAAATGAATACCGCCGAAAAAAACCCTGCGAACTTGCAGAATTGGATCAGGGCGTTTTATTCGAAAACTTTTCAGAAAAAATGGACCAGCACTTATTTGATCAACAACTCCGGCGGGCAATCGACCAATTGAGCGCTAACCATCGGCAATGTTTCATTTTGCGCTATCAGGAAGAACAATCGGTGGCCGAAATAGCCGCGATCATTGGTTGCCCGGAAGGCACGATCAAATCGCGCTTGCATTACGCTTTGCAGCAAGTAAGTCAACATTTGGAAGCTTGGAAAACCCACTGAAGTATGGACACGAAGATTGAAGATTGGGCGATGTATAAAGATTGGTCGGCATTAAACCGCACTGAACAAGCACAAGTATTGGCGCAGATGAGTCAAGGAGATTACCAGCGCTTGCATCAACACTTGCAGGAGATCAAAGCATTGGATGAAGCGGTGCAGCCTCCCGCTCAGTTGCGTGCTCGATTGGTGGGGCAGCTGGCAGTTCAGGAAAAAATGGGCAGAACTCAACTTTGGTGGAAGCGGCAGGTTCCACTCTGGCAAGCCGCAGCAGCCATTCTGTTGGGGGTGTTGAGTACGTTTTGGATCAGTAAGTCGGAACCAAAGGTCATTGCGCCCACGGTGGTGCAAGTACGCGATACTTTGTTGCGGGAAAAAATAGTGTGGAGAGAAAGGATAGTGCAAAAGACCAGGGTGGTCTACCGCGATCGGGATAGCATTCAACTAATACTCAATAACCCGAAAGGCGTTTCACTGGAAGATGCGCCGGAGTTGTTGGGCTTGTTTACGCAAGCCGAGAAATAATTGGAGTTCATAAACAATCGTGGCAGCGCACTGTAGAGACGCACAGCCGTGCGTCTTTTGCATCCAGCACAAGCATAGAGACGCACGGCTGTGCGTCTCTACAATCCGGCATCCATTTTTTTTACAAAATGTCCGACTCCTGCTCATGTACATCCGCCGTACGGCTCACATAAAAGTAGAACATGACCAATCCTGCGCCTACAAACAGCAGTACTCCAGCAAGATACGCCACGCCATCTTCCATACCCAAAGCATCAAAAAAGCCTCCAAACAAGAGACCAATTCCCGCCATCAAGGCTACTATTCCGTGCTTGAGAGAGCGTAGCTTGTTTACTGCGTTGCGCCGAAAAATACTGGCATCGCGTCCTGACTCAATCAAAGCCAAACGTATTTTAGTCTGATGGCTAAAATACATGTAGAAAAAAACGATGGCGGCGATAAATGGCCACACAATCGCGTTAATGGCAACAGCAACTTCGGCTCCGTGCATATTTTTCTTTTTAGTGCTTTTTTAAACTATTGAACGCTTTTTTGACGGAGTCTTGATCATTGTTGGTTACAAAAAAATGCATTTTTTTTCGAGCTTTGCGCTCTAAATTAATATTTGACATGCGCATCATTGGGAATATTGATCACCCCATCCTTAAAATCACGGTTTTTAAAATGGAAAACCGCATTTCCGTCAAGTTTGAATCGGGCTTGTACGAGCAGACCTACAAGTTCAGAATTGGCGAGGGCATTGAAAGTTTTGAAGATGTGCAAAAGGTAGTAGATGCACCTTTACAGGCCCAGGTATTGCAATTGCTCACCAATATGCACGAACTGAAAAATCAGGCCATTGCACGAAACGTCATTCAAGAAGAGGAAGAAGAATTTGATCGGATTATTTAACGAGGATACTCCTGCAAGAAATTCTTAATAAACCCCTGCACCACTTTTAGCCCCATGTTGAAATCCTTATTGTTGTTGACGATCAGGTCGGCGTGTTCCACGTGCGGTTGTACATACTTTTCAAAGCTGGGCATGACATGGTTCTCATAGCGGTACAACACATCATCGATAGGGTAATTGCGCTCCATTTGGTCGCGGCGAATCCGGCGAATCACCTTGAGGTTTTCCTTGGCGTGTAAAAAGACGCGCAGATCCAGTAAGGCATTGATTTTGCGGTAGTGAAATACAAACAGGCCTTCGACGATAACCACCGGTGCTGGTTTAAACACCAAGGTTTGGGGGTTGGCTTGTTCATTGTTAAAAGTATACTCAACCCGCTCAACGACTTGCCCCGCCAACAATTTTTCAATGTCTAACAAAAACGATTTTTTATCAATCGAGTTAGGCAGGTCAAAATTGACGACCCCTTGCTCATCCTTTTTTTGGCTGGCCCGGGGTTTGTAATAATCATCTTGTGAAATCACACAGACATCGGCATCCTGAAACGGCTCCCGTAGCAGTTTGATAAACGTAGTTTTACCGGAACCACTGCCGCCAGTAATCCCAATGACCAAAGGTGAGTTCATTTGTTGAGTGTAACTATTTAGCGCCCGAAGGGCGCGACATATATTTGGGTGCTGCAAGCAGCACGAAGTTCATTGAAAACATTGAGTTGATGCTTACGACAGGTACTAATGAAGCCTTGAATTCGGGCATAGGTTTCAGCACCCTCG
>NZ_JBGSLK010000117.1:0-4285 GCF_041740695.1 Haliscomenobacter sp.
CATCTTTGCATTATCAATGCGATGCGCAACAAGATTTTGCTCAGGGTTTTTGCCGTCGTTAAAAATCAAGTTATGTATCAAAAAAATTTGAACAATGTCTTGCTTGAACCATAGAAAACACAACGAAACGACGACACGACGATTAGCTACCGCTACAACCCAACGCCAAGCGTTGGGACCACTCAGCGCGTAGCGCGGAGGACGTTGTGTCGTCGTTTCGTCGCGTCGTCGTGTTAAAAAGATTTGGCGAAGCCGAATCCAATTGTTTCGTTGTATTTATACACAAAAGACGTTTAGCAATAGATTACACTTGCGTTGAAATTATTGGAAAAAAACAAAACAGGGAAGCGTATTGGAAGGAAATAGACGGAAGGAGCGAAAGAAGGAATGAATAACAACGACCATAAATGACGAATGACGAATAACACCCTACTCCGGGCAATTATTCGTCATTCCTCAATCGAAAAATTCGTCATTCGAGATTATTTCCCGAATCGGTATCCAATGACCAAAGTCGTCGGTAAATCCCAATTCAAGAAGGGAATGTTGTCCAGGTTAACTGGTTCTGCGTTGCCAATACCTTTGATGTTGTACACAAAAGCCCGGCCAAAACCAAGGTTGAAGTCGAAGTGCAGGCGTTCATTGCGGGCAAAGGTTTTGAAACCTACCAGGAAACCACCCGAAAAACGACTAGTGTTGTACTCATCAGCGTTCTCGGCAGTGCTGCGCGCTTTGCCAGCAGAATAGCGGGTATACAAGCCCGTGTAAAACTTGTTGAGGCCGATCTCGCTGGGGTTGAAGTAATAACGGCCATTTACGCCAAAACGCAAAGTGGTGTTTTTGAGGTCGTCGCCTTCGTCGAAGTTGATTTTGTTCCAGGAGCCACCTACGATGGCTTCCAGGCCAAAATTGTCGGCCAGGCCGAATTCGCCACGCAGGTTCAGTGTTCCGAATAGTGGACCCAGTGGGCCAACTTTTACATCTACCTGGGCAAAGGAAGAGCTGATTGCAGCCATACAAATGACTACAGTAAGGATGAGATACTTCTGCATGTTAAACAGTTGATTAGGTGTAGAAAAAAGTGTTAAGTGAGCTTGAATAACTAACTATATTGTCGGGTGTAAAGTTCCTCTAATCTGCTTTTATACACAAGCTTCTTAGAGGAACTTTAACTTATTTTAAAACTTTTTAACGCAATTTTCCGACTGCTTCGGCGATGCGTTTGATTGCTTCGTTCAATTCTGCTTCAGAAGCAGCATAAGAAATCCGGAAACAGTTGTCGGCCCCAAAGGCAACCCCTGAAACAGTGGCCACATGCGCCTTCAACATCAGGTAATCACAAAAATCGTTAGCGTCGTTGATGGCTGTTTCGCCATCAGTAGTGCCAAAGTAAGCGCTGATGTCGGGGAAGATGTAAAAGGCCCCTTGTGGTTGGTTGACCTTAAAGCCTGAAATTTTGCTCAAGCCCGCAATCACCAGATCGCGGCGTTTGAGGAACGCTTCCCGCATTTCGTAGGTTGGCGTCATATCCGCCAAGAGGGCATACGCTGCGGCCTTTTGGCTGAAGGAGTTGGCCCCGGAAGTCACCTGACCCTGGATTTTGATACAAGCTTCGGCCAACCAAACGGGTGCACCGATGTACCCCAAGCGCCAGCCCGTCATGGCATACCCTTTTGCAAAACCATTTACGGTTACGGTTTGGCTTTTTACATTTTCGAAAGCACCAATGCTGACGTGTTTTTCGCCAAAATTGATGTATTCGTAAATTTCGTCCGAAACGATGAGGATGTCTTCGTGTGGGGCGATCACATCGGCGATGGCTTTCAACTCCTCATGTGAATACACCATCCCGGTCGGGTTAGATGGGGAGGAGAAGATGATGGCCTTGGTGCGCTCGGTGATGGCTGCGGCAATTTCGGAAGCAGGTACCTTATAGTCTTGCTCAAAGCTCGACTTGAGGATCACCGACTTGCCTTCGGCCAATTCTACAATCGCCGAATAAGACACCCAATAAGGCGCCAGGATGATCACTTCATCCCCGGGATCCAGAATGGAAAGGAAAATATTCGCCAGCGATTGTTTGGCGCCATTGGACACTACAATCTGGTTGACGTTGTAATCCAAGTTGTTGTCGCGTTTGAATTTCACCTTGATGGCTTCCCGCAGTTCCTGCAAACCTGCTACCGGCGTGTATTTGGTAATGCCATCATCCAGCGCTTTTTTAGCCGCTTCCTTGATGTGGCTGGGGGTATCAAAATCCGGCTCACCCAAACTCAGGTTGATCACATTGAGGCCCTGGGCTTTGAGTTCCCGAGCCATTGCCGCCATTTTAAGCGTCTCGGATTCTGCCATCTGCAGTACGCGCTGAGACAGACGAGAGGTAGTCGCAACAGACATGTTTTGAGTTTTTTGAAATTGAACGTTAAACAAGTTCTAAATAGTCAGTAAATGGTTAGGCAAAAAAATCACCTTAAAGGAAAAATGCGATCAGGACAATCGACAGCAAAAGTAAGTGCAAAGTCGCAAAGAACCAAAGAAATTTGGCGCTATGACCCTGAATTGAACAAAATCAACAAATGTCAACCCTGAATATTGACAATTGCATCCTTTTTCGCCCATAAAAAGTTCCTATCTTTCCCCCTATAATTGTTCCAATGAAAGACAAGCTTTTTACGCTCGAACAAAAAATCGCCGAGGCTCGGCTAGGTGGTGGGCAGCAACGCATTGATGCTCAACACAAAAAAGGAAAATTGACGGCGCGTGAACGCGTCCATTTTTTGCTCGATCCGGGTTCATTTGAAGAAGTGGGGATGCTGGTGCAACACCGCAGCCGGGATTTTGGGATGGAAAACCAACATTTCCTCGGCGATGGCGTCATCACGGGTTATGGTACCATTGATGGGCGTTTGGTGTATGTTTTTTCACAGGATTTCACGGTATTTGGGGGTTCCCTTTCCGAAGCCCACGCCGAAAAGATTTGCAAAATAATGGACCTCGCCATGCGCAATGGCGCGCCAGTAATTGGTTTGAACGACTCCGGTGGTGCCCGGATTCAGGAAGGGGTAGCTTCCCTGGGAGGTTATGCCGATATCTTTTACCGCAACGTAATGGCTTCCGGGGTAGTGCCGCAAATTTCGGCCATCATGGGCCCTTGTGCGGGGGGAGCGGTGTATTCACCCGCCATAACCGACTTTATCATCATGGTGCAGGATACCTCATATATGTTTGTGACGGGGCCTAACGTGGTCAAAACGGTCACCAACGAGGACGTGAGCTCGGAAGATCTCGGTGGTGCCAGTGCGCACTCTACCAAATCGGGAGTGACCCACCTCACCGCCACCAACGACATCGATTGTTTGCAAAAAGTAAGGCAACTGGTCAGCTACATGCCCCAAAACTGCGAGGAAAAACCAGCTTTAAAAGCTTACGACCTGACCGAAGAATGGCGGGAAGAACTGCGCAACATCGTGCCCGACAACCCCAATCAACCTTACGATATGCGCGAGGTGATCCACGGCATTGTGGACGAGGCTTCGTTTATGGAGGTACAGGAATCCTTCGCCGAAAACATCGTAGTGGGTTTTGCCCGTTTGGCCGGCCGCAGCATTGGGCTCATTGCCAACCAGCCGATCAGTCTGGCCGGGGTGCTTGATGTGAACAGCTCGCGTAAAGGCGCACGTTTTGTGCGTTTTTGTGACAGTTTCAATATCCCCTTGCTGGTTTTGGTGGACGTGCCCGGTTTTTTGCCCGGAACGGATCAGGAATGGAATGGCATCATCGTGAATGGCGCCAAACTGCTGTATGCTTTCAGTGAAGCCACGGTTCCCCGAATTACCGTGATTACCCGCAAAGCCTACGGTGGCGCTTACGACGTGATGAATTCCAAACACATCGGGGCCGACCTCAATTATGCCTGGCCCGGAGCCGAAATTGCAGTAATGGGCGCCAAAGGTGCCTCCGAAATCATCTTCCGTAAAGAAATCCTGGAAGCCGAAGACCCCGAAGCCATGCTCCTCCAAAAGGAAAAAGAATACCAGGAAGCTTTTGCACACCCTTACCGGGCCGCTGAGCGCGGTTACATCGACGAAGTAATCGACCCCTGCCTCACCCGCCGCAAACTCATCAAAGCTTTTGCTTCAATTGAAAACAAGGTGGCGCACTTGCCGAGGAAGAAACATGGGAATATACCTCTTTGAGTGAAGAGTGAAAAGTGAAAAGTGAAAAGTGAAAAGTGGGCTACCGCAGCGGCTTTGACACGCAATGTTGAACAAGCCGCTGCGGTAGC
>NZ_JBGSLK010000118.1:0-15314 GCF_041740695.1 Haliscomenobacter sp.
AAATCCATTCTGCGACAAGGCTCGTAAGGGTGGTGCTGAACTGCGTGGCGACAACGAAGACTATCAATTGGGGACTTGCGACAAAGACGAGATCTGCTGGGACAAAGTGGATTATGCCGTAATGAATGGCATGATGATCGGCCTTCCAGTAGGCAAACACCTGATGTTGATCGATGCCTTCGACGGTTGTTACAATGCCTCCAGCACTTGCTTCATCTTCGAGGTAAAGGACAAGATTGCACCCGTCATGAAGTGTGACGATGATCTGCACGTCACCCTGAGCAATGCGAATGGCTACACCAATGGTTATGCCCAGGTGAGCGCTGATGACATTGACGAAGGCAGCTGGGACAATTGCAAACTGGCTTGGATTGCAGTACGTCGCAATGTGCCTGATGCTTGTGCTGCTTCATTCATTGCAAAAGGATACGATACGAACAACAACGGCAAATTGGATCCGCTGCCAGCTGATGGCGATTGGACCAAGGCCGACGGTTTTGACCGCAACGGCGATGGTGACCTCGCTGACTTCGGTGAAACTTTCATCACGAAGGGGGGCAAGCTAATGTCTCCGCTGGCTGATTTTGTAGAATTCTTCTGCTGCGACCTCACTGAGCGCGTAACCGTTGAACTCTGGGGTGAAGACGTTTACGGCAACAGCAATTACTGCTGGATGGACTTGTTGATCGAAGACAAAGTGGCGCCAACCTGTATCGCACCATGGGCGATCACCATTGATTGTGATGACAAAAACATCGCTTTGATCGACAACAAAGTAACTTCTGCTGCGGCCTTTGGCGACATCACCATCCCATCGGGTAACGATTGTGCGTCACTGGATACCGTTTATTCTACTGTGAAAAGTTTGAAGTGTGGTGCAGGCTACATCGACCGGATCTGGACTTTGACCAAACAAACCGTCAAAGGCCCAATCTCAATTACTTGTACGCAACGCATCTGGATCAACCCCGTACACGAATACAACATTTGTTTCCCTAAAGACGTGTCTACCGATTGCAAAACGCCAATCATCGACACTGTTCTGACGGATGAACTGGGTTGTGACATCTTGTCTGTAAACGTTACCGACAAGCGTTACGATGCATCTGACGATGAGTGCTACAAGATTTTCCGTACTTACTCCGTGATCAACTGGTGTACTTACGATGATCGTTGTGGTGATCCACTGTTGCAAACCAACATCTCGATCATCGATCGTGGCTTCTTTGAAAACTATGGCAAAGACCCAATCTATTTGTTGGTTCGTGACCGCGAAGGTGGCGTTCGGGATGGTGTTGAAGAGTTCTACATTTCTAAGGACTTGATTCATGCCAATGCCAATGACATCCGGGTTACTCCTCCTTACTGCTCAGTAGCACAAGAATTCTACCACAGCTTCATCTATACTCAGATCATCAAAGTATACGATGACACTCGTCCAGTTGTAACTGGTGACCCAGCCAAATTCTGCATCCGTGAGGGTGGCGATTGTTTGGCCGATATCAAAATGGTGATCACTGGAACAGACAACTGTTCTGACAAAGTGACTCTGGAAACACAGTTCCTGATGATTGCTCCAGGTCAAACTTTGGATGCAAGCAAAATGATCCTGTACGCCACTCCACGCTGGAGCACCAAAGATTTGGGCAACGGCCAGTTCGAGATCAACGTAGCTAACCTTCCAGAAGGCAAGCACGACCTGATCGTAGTAGTACGTGACGAGTGTGGTAACCTGAGTGTGGCAACGCGCATTCCATTCACCGTTGAAGACTGCAAAGGTCCAGCACCAATCTGTATCAACGGATTGAGTACTGAACTGATGCCTGATGGCGCTGGTGGTGGCATGATGGCGGTATGGGCTTCTGACTTTGTTGCATCAAAAATCTACGATTGTAACGGTCAAGGACCAGAAACTCAGAATGGTTTGAAATTGGTCACCAAGTACTCGATCAACCGCGTAGGTGATCCAGTGGTATCTACTCAAACGGGTTTGAACCTGACTTGCGCCGACAAAGGCAAGGTCGTTCTGGTTGAATTGCATGCTTGGGACAATGCGGGTAACCACGACTTCTGTATAACGTATATCGAAGTTCAAGACAACCGCAGCGTATGCCCAGGTTCGGTTACTGGGGTGAACATTGCAGGTACCATTTCTACCGAAGGTGCAGGTAACCTCCAAGGTGCCAGCATCACGTTGAGTGGTACAGCCTCTCAGAATGCGACGACTGCTGCCAGTGGTGGCTACTCCTTCATCAACCTGACAAAAGGTGGTGACTTCACCGTAACGCCACAATTGGACAAAAACCACCTCAACGGGGTATCTACCTTCGATTTGGTCTTGATCCAAAAGCACATCCTGGGAGTACAGGCCTTGAACAGCCCATACAAGATGATCGCTGCCGACGTGAACAACTCCAAGTCGATCTCGACCCTGGATTTGATTGCCCTGCGCAAGTTGATCCTGAATATTGATACCCACTTTGCGAACAATACTTCCTGGAGATTCATTGATGCCACTTACAACTTCCCTCAAGCCAGCAACCCATGGGCTGCTAGCTTCCCTGAAGTAGTGAGCATCAACGACATCCCTGCCAATGCAACGGCCAATTTCGTCGCCATCAAAATTGGGGATGTCAATGCCAGTGCAAGCGTGAGTGCTGCGGCCAGTGCTGAAGTGCGCACCAACGGAACCTTGAACATTCAGGCGGCGGAAGCGGCCCTGAAAGCGGGTCAGGAATACAGCATTGAATTCAATGCCGCCGACCTGAAAAGTGTACAAGGTTACCAGTTCGCCCTGAACCTGGACAAGAGCAAAGTAGAGTTGGTTGACCTCGTTTACGGTGTTGCTAAAGCTGAAAACTTTGGAGTATTCCAAAATGAAGGTTTGATCACCACTTCCTGGAATGGGGATTTCAAACAGGGTACACTGTTTACGCTGGTACTCCGCGCCAAGGCTGACGCTCAATTGAGTAGCGCCCTGAGCCTGAACCGGGTGGTATCCGCCGAAGCTTACAGCCAAAACAATGAGCAACTGGGTGTTGCCCTGCAGTTTGGTAAAGCCGATGCGCTTGCCAATGGTTTTGAATTGAAGCAAAACACGCCTAACCCATTCAATGGGGAAACGGTGATCAGCTTCAACCTGCCCAAGGCCAGTGCTGCTACCCTGACCATCAGTGATGTAACTGGACGCGTGCTGAAAAGCATTCGTGCTGACTATGCTAAAGGTTTCAACCAAATCACTTTGAAAGCTAGCGATTTGAATGCTACTGGTGTGTTGTACTACACCCTCGAAGCTGACGAATTCACTGCTACCAAGAAGATGATTATTGTTGAATAAGCCACGCCCGCCCATGAATTCATTCGTGAGTTGTTAGGCGGTATCAAAACCCTCGATTGCTTAGGTGATCGGGGGTTTTGTTGTTTGGGGACAAAATCTAAATCCCTCTCCTCTTTGAACAGGCGTAAAATGCCGGACATGCGGTAGGCTCCAAAACCTGCGATCGTCGAGCTGACGCCGCAGGCGTCATTAAAAGATCGACGAGCGCCCACGTAGTGGCAGGTAAAATGTCAGGCCCGGAGGAAAGCCCCCGCTAAGTTCAGCTCCCTACTCGCCACTACGTGGGGCGCTCTTCGATCCCAAAATGCTCGCTGCGCGAGCGGGCTTGACGGTCGCACATACCTAGATCCTACGCCTGTTCGAACAGGCGGAAAAACCTAAAAAAGACCAGTCCAGCCCCCTAACCCTTCTTCAACAAATCCCGGATTTCAGCCAACAGCTCCACATCGCTTGGGCCAGCTGGTGGTGCAGGTACTGCCTCCGCGTCTTTACGTTTGGCGGCGTTCATTGCCCGGATGACCATAAACATCACAAAGGCTACCACTAAAAAGTCGATACTGGCCGTGAGGAAAGCCCCCCAGGCAATGGCTACCTCCGGCTGCTCTCCGACCGCCGCACGCAGCACCCATTTTTTATCCGCCAGATCGACGCCTCCCAACAGCATCCCTACTACAGGCGCAAACATCTTTTCTACAAATGCACTGACTACTTTGCCAAAGGCTGCACCCATCACAAAAGCAATGGCCGTGTCGATCAGGTTGCCCTTGAGGGCGAATTCTTTAAATTCTTTAAACATTTGTGTTGGTTTTGATGAGAAAATGAGGTTGGGGAAGATAAATTAATTGTGCGATAAATCCCCGAACTCCGGTTATATTTACACAAAAAACCAATGGAGGCCAGCGAAAAAACCACCAACCCTGCCGCAGAACCGGAGAAGAAAAAACACAGCCTCAAACAAGCCTTAAAAGACATCAGCACCGCTGGGGGGCTCGCCGTGTTCGTGATTACGACGCTCAGTTCTTTTTCCTTGCCGGGCATTTTGTCTACGGTATTGCAGGGCGATTTCAGTTTGGATGCCGAGGGCATCACGCTCATTTTTAAGATGATTCGTTTGACTGCGCCGCTGACGCTGGGTTTGGTCATCGTGATGCTGGCGCTGATGCGCGATTGGGTGAGTGAATTGTGGAGCACCGCCATTTTGTTGAGTCTGGTGTTGGTTGTCACTACCTTGTTCCTGCGTGAAGATGGGCATTCGATCATCTCGGTAGTCTGGGCGCGTACGACTGGCAATCCATTGTTCAACTTCCCTGTACAATTGCTGCTGGAGTACTTCCGCATTTATTTCTGGATCCCTTTTGTTTCGTCTTTCATCATCGCGTTTTTCATCGGCTGGGCGGTGAATCGTTTGATTGTGGTGAGGTCTTGGGAGTGAAGTTTGATAACTTACAATAGAACAATTATGCGCCTTTACCTACTCTGCACTACCCTACTCCTGGGGGTTCAAGTCTATGGCCAAAGTTACCGCCTCGGCTCCCCCAACGGCCAACTCGAACTGGAAATTGGCGTAGGTTCCACCCTGCATTACCGGGTGAAATACCAACAGCGAATCATTCTGGATTCCTGCACCATGAGCTTGCAATTGCTCAATGGACAACAATTAGGCGCTGCGGCTAAAGTGCAAAAAGAAACACGCCACAGCATACGTGATACCATCCGCCCCCTCGTACCCGAAAAACGCGCCCTGATCCCTGATCATTTTAACGAACTTGTGCTGCAATTCCAGGGCAACTTCAGCCTCCATTTTCGGGTGTACAACGATGGCCTTGCTTATCGTTTTGCTACACAGTTTAGGGACAGCATCAGCATCCAAAATGAAGTAGCACAAGTACGGGTGCCTACCGAAAGCACCCTGTATTACCCCAGCGTTTGGAAACGAGACGATGCCGATATTTTCCACACCAGTTTTGAAGCGCCTTATAAATTGGCCCGTTTGGACACCATGCCTCCGGGTGATCTAGCCTTTTCACCCGTATTGCTGATGCCCGTATCCGGGCCCAAAATCCTGCTGACCGAATCGGACTTATTGGGCTACCCGGGCATGTTTTTGCAAAAAGGCAGCGGCAACAGCCTGCGTGGCGTATTTGCCCCTTTTCCTAAAACAATAAAAGTCACTGAAGGCGAATTCCCGCAGCAGATTGTAACCGAGCGAGAAAACTGGATTGCCCGCTGCGCAGGCACCCGAACTTACCCCTGGCGGGTACTCGTGGTGGCACCCAATGATGCCGACCTGGTTCAAAGCGATTTGGTGTACCGTTTGGCCAGCCCCAATCGGCTCAAGGACACGGATTGGATTCGGCCCGGTACCAGCACCGAAGAATGGATCATTGGCAGCAATTTGTACAATGTACCTTTTGAAGCGGGCATCAATACGGCTACCTACAAGTACTACATCGATTTTGCCGCCCGTTTTGGCCTGGAATACGTGATGCTCGATGCCGGCTGGAGCGATGTCAAAGACCTGTTCAAGATCAGCCCGGGTATGAACCTGGATACCATTGCGGCCTATGCCCGCCAAAAAAACGTGAGCCTGATATTGTGGACTTTGTCCATGACCCTGGATCGGCAACTGGACAGCGCCATGCGGCAATTCCAGCGCTGGGGAGTACGTTGCATCATGACCGATTTTATGGATCGCGACGATCAGTACATGGTCAATTTTTATGAACGCATTGCGGCAGCAACGGCTAGGTACAAGATCATGGTGATGTTTCACGGGGCGTACTAACCTGCGGGGAGGCAACGCACCTACCCGCATCTGATCACCCGTGAGGGAGCACTGGGCTCGGAGTTCAACATCTGGAGCGAGAGTGTGACGCCCGATCACGACTTGCTATTGCCCTTCATCCGCCAGCCGAGTGGCCCGATGGACTATGAGCCGGGAGGTTTGGACAATGCTTCCAAAAAGACCTTTCGACCCATTGCGGAAAAAGTGATGACGCAAGGGACTCGGGCGCATCAGTTGGCGTTGTTTTTGGTGTACGAAAGCCCCCTGCAAATGTTCAGCGGCAACCCCTCGGCTGCCTGGCTGGAACCAGAATACATGGAACTCCTGGGCAGCTTCCCTACCACCTGGCACGAAACTCGGGTCTTGCAGGCTCAATTGGGCGATCATTTGGTACTGGCCCGTCGCCATGGCAAACGTTGGTACCTGGCCGCCATCAATGACTGGACGCCCTATGAAACAGTAGTCAAACTGGATTTTTTGCCTCGTGGTAAAACTTACCGGGCTACCATTTGTGCCGATGGGGTGAATGCGCAGCGTTTTGGATCGGATTACGTGTTGCGGGAATTGGAGAGGAAGGTGAAGGCTGGGGATGCCTTGCCGATCAAACTGGCACCAGGAGGGGGTTGGGTGATGGTGTTGGTGTTGGAAGAATAAAACAGTCGATTACATGAACTCATCTGGCTGGTCATTTCCTTTATCTTGTCCGCTTAGGCAAATTTGATTGATCAGGAGTATAAGGATTTTCATTTTTTGGCTTTAAATGCCGCAGCACTCATTTTTCCCTCATCCCGAATATTGATCCACATTTTGGTCATCATAGGGATCAGTTTTTTTAGAAGCCGGGGATGCCGATCGGCAATGTCAAACTGTTGCCCCGGGTCTTTTACGATATTGTACAACTCGAATTTTTCTGGCAATGAGTTATACATCCAGTTTAAGAGGGAGACCGAATCGGCCTTAACTGGCATCCGACCAATTAAGGTATATTCCCGATAACGCATGGACATATCCGCCATTTTCGAATACATGTCTTCGTTTAACTGTAGCAGCCAGATGACTGGCCTACTTTTGTGATGAGGCCGATTCAATAATGCGGGCAAAATATTTTTACCATCAATTGCCCGATCATCCGGTTGTTTGATCCCTGTAATGGTACATATCGTTGAAAAAAAGTCGGTTCCATTCACCAATTTGTCGCTCACAATTCCTGCCGGAATTTTGGATGGCCAACGTACAATACCTGGCACCCGATGACCACCTTCGTAGGTAAACCTTTTCATGCCTCGCAACAAGCCGGGTGTTCCGAAACATTGGTCTCTAATGGTATCCGTCCACATGCCTCTCGATTCGTCAAAATTTACGGGCGATTCTGGCCCATTGTCACTGGTGAAAATAACCAGGGTGTTGTTTCTTAATCCATTGACATCCAGAAATTTAATTAATTGGCCAAAAGCATGGTCGAGTTGGGCTACGGTGCCATAATATTTGTCTTTGTGTTTTGCAATGCCGCTTGGCCTTGGCACCCCGCCATATTGGATGCTCTTCTCCAGCGAATCAACTGTTGCGTTTTGGTATGGTTCACTGTATTCCTCTGGAGGATCAATGGGGGTATGGGGTTCATGGGGGCAAATTTCCAGAAAAAAGGGCTGGTCTTTTTTCTGGAGGCTGATCCAATCGCAGGCTTCTTTAACAATCACCTCACAATAAGAGCCGTTTACTGCGCCAAGCGGAATTCCATTTCTGACAAATTTCTTGACATTTCTGGGGCCTTCAAAAGCATTGAGTGAAGTCGCCAGCCAATGATCGAATCCTTGCTCTCCGGGAGAGGGTTGACTGTTTGCTCCATTGTTTTTCCCATTGTTGTTGATTTGGGATAAATGCCATTTACCCACGAAGCAGGTCGAATACCCTACAGGCTTGAGCATTTCCGGCAAGGTGATTTCCCGACGCTGCAAATAACAGTTAAAACTTCCCAAGATGTCATAAAAACCACTCCTATATGGATTCCGGCCGGTCAATAGGGCTGCCCTCGAAGGAGAACAAACTGTCGCAGCTGAATGACAATCGGTTAAACGAACACCCTCTGTGGCAAAGCGATCTATATTTGGGGTCTTTATAATCGGATTGCCGTAACACCCAAGGTCTCCATAGCCGAGATCATCAACTAGAAAAATGATTACATTTGGCTTGTCCGAAGGAGAAGCCGCACTTGCCGATGTTGATAAAGATTGAATAAAAAAGAGACCTGGAAACATTGACCAGAAAAAAATGGACAGGAATGCTTTTTGGGCGAAGTGTGGCATTGCATGAAATTTTCTGGTGAGGATTGGGTGGAACTTTAAAGATAAAAAATGTTCAAAAGTAAGACGAAACAATCACCTTTAGAATTCAGGCTGTTGACCGTTTTACAAATTTTGGTGACAGTAGCGTTGCTGTATGTGGTGTTTCCCTTGCGCGAAACAATAGAATCGGTAGTGACAAATTCATCATCCATGTATTCGCACCAACCACATCTAACATTGTAACCGCCCGTTTCAACGGGTGGATTAGGAACACCCCACCCCTCACATCTAACATCCTTCCAGAGGCTTACATCATTAATTTTTGTAGATGCAAGCCACTGGAAGGATGTTAGATGTGAGTACGTGGGAAGCATTGAGTCCCGCCGATAAAGCGGCGGGTTACAAGATTATAGATGTATTTGTGCAATAAATCCCGAACTCCCGTTAAATTAGCCCTCAAATCTCCTAACCACACACTAACCATGCTCATTCGATCCACCCTTCTGCTCCTCCTGGTCAGCATCACCGCTGCATCCGCCCAACAAAACAAGCTCCCGATTCGCAAAACCCTTGAAACGCCAACCCGTTCCATCCGGCTCGACGTCCCCATTACCAACTCCATCCGCAAGGCCTTCCAGGCGGGCACACGCGACTTTTCAGGCAAACCCGGGCCAAACTACTGGCAATTGGAAGCCGACTACACCATTCAAGCCAGCCTCGATCCTGCCACCCAAACCATCACCGGGTCGGAAAAAATCAGCCTGCACAACAACAGCAAGGATGATCTAAAAACGATCGTGCTGCGCCTGGATCACAACCTCTTTCGCCCCGAAGCCCAACGCGGTGCCTCCGTACCCGCCGAAGCCACCGATGGCATGGTTTTGACCAGTTTGAAGGTAGCAGGTCAGGCGGCGGATCTGAAGACAGCTCCCGCGATGGGTAGCCCTGGTGGCAATGGTACGGCCAACAAAGTGAGCATTTCGGGGCTTACGCAGACGGTGGCGACCATCAATCTGACCGATCCAGTTAAAGCCGGAACCACCGTAGCGTTGGAAATAGAATGGCACACCAAATTGCCCGGCGGCCCCAATGGCAGAGGCCATCGTATGACCCAGCGATTTGACAGCAAACTCTTTCAACCCACCCAATGGTACCCACGCCTGGCCAAATACGACGACCTGCGCGGCTGGGAGACCAGCCCTTACCTCGGGCCATCCGAGTTTTACAACAACTTCGGCAAATTTGACGTACGCATCACCGTTCCCGGAGGCTGGATTGTCAGTGGTACAGGCTTGCTGCAAAACCCCAATGAGGTGTTGACGGCAACGGCCAGGCAGCGCTTGTCTACCGTGCTCAACTCAGATGAGGAGGTGACCATTGTGGGTGAAACAGAAAAAGGCCCCGGCCAGGCCACTGCACCCGGCGACAAACTGACCTGGCATTTTATGGCCGACAAGGTGAACGATTTTGCCTGGGCGACCGCCGATAGTTTTATGTGGAAAGCCACCCGCGCCACTATTCCCGGCAAAGGCCCGGTTCCGATTCACATGGTTTATCTGCCCGAAAGAGCCAGATTCTTTGAAAGAGCTGGTAAGGTTTCTCGCCACGCCCTGGAGTTTTATTCCAAACTTTGGGCGCCTTATCCTTTCCCCCAATTGACCTTGCAGGATGGCCCCAGTGCAGGTATGGAGTATCCCATGGTCATCAACTCAAACCAGGGTGCAGCGGATCATGAAACGGCCCACCAGTGGTGGCCGATGATGCTGGGCACCAATGAAACGCGTTACGGCTGGATGGACGAGGGTTTCAACCAGTACATGAATATCCTCTCTGCCGCCGACAATCAGGGAAAGCCCTATAATCTGGATGCCCTGGGCCAAAGTTATGGCCGGATGAGCGGCAGCGAAAGTGAAGCGCCGATGATGTGGAGTGCCAATGACGCGGGCAGCGGCTACAGCTTTCAAACTTACCAAAAAACGCCCTTGATGCTTTCCATGCTGGGTGGGGTTGTAGGCGATGAGGCTGTGATCAATGCCATGAAAAAATACACGGCAACCTGGGCCTACAAACACCCCTCACCCTGGGATTATATTTTCTTCATGAACAATGAATTGGGACAGAATCTGGAATGGTTCTGGTACTACTGGCTCTGGACAACGGAAGCAGTGGAAGGATCGATCCAGGAGGTAAAAACCGCAGGTAGCAAAACCACGGTCACCGTTCAGCAGGCTGGGCAAATGCCCTCCCCTATCGTGTTGAAGGTGGAGTTTGAAGCAGAAGGTCCGGCGATCAAAACCTTGCCCAACGCCAAAATGATTGACGCCACTACCGCCGAAGTGACCTGGCCAGTATCGGTTTGGTTTGACGGCAAACGCAGGTTTGATGCAGAGATGAATTTTGGCAAACGCAAGATCAAAAAGATCACCTTTGATCCGCATGGCCGTTTTCCAGATGCCAATGCTGCGGATAATGTTTGGCCAAGGAAGTAGTTGAGAAGGTTGAGGGAGGTTTAGGAAGGTTTAGGCTACCGCAACGACTTGGTCAAAGGACATTGTCAAAATCGCGGCGGTAGCCTAAACCTCCCTCAACCTTCCTCAACTTTTTTTCAACTTTTTTTCAAAAATCTGGAACACTTTCTCAAGGCCCGCACACATTCAGGTGTAACAACAATTTAATCATTTACACCTAGAATTCTTTAACACCATGAAACAGTCCATTTTTTCTACCGCAGTAAAATCGTTTTTCGCAACATTGGCCCTGCTGATTGCCTTCCAAGCCCAGGCCCAACAATTGCCTGGAGGTTTGACCACCCAACAAGTAAATGCACACGTGATTGACCCAGTCGAGCTGCGTGGGGTAATTTCAGATGGTGAAGAACCAGAACGTTTAAGACCCTTCGTTGGTCGCCCCAGATTACAGATCCACGGTTTGCCCAAACTGAATGTCAATGGTTTTGGACAAGATCTACACGCCAGAATCAAAGACAATGTAACGGGTTACGCCATGCAGTTGCGCAAAAACGGAGCGCCTATTTACACCTTGATTTGGAACTGGGCCAAAACGCCTACCGACGGCGGCCAAGGCTGGAAAATCGACACCCGCATGCACGTAGCCAGTGTAAGCAAGTACATCACCGCAGTAGCAATGGTAAAATTGCTCGATTCCAAAGGTATCTCCCTGGATGCCAAGATCATCAATTACCTACCTGCACACTGGGTAAAAGGACCTAAAGTAAACTTGGTGACCTTTCGCCAATTGCTGACGCATACTTCTGGATTCGCTTCGAATTCGTCCCAATCGAATTACAACTTCATGAAGCAAATGGTGGCAGCTGGCGCCCTTACCAATGGTTCAGGTGATTATGAAAACATGAACTTTGGCATTTGCCGCCTGCTCCTGGCCGTAATCAACGGCAACATCCCTCAAAACTTCAATGCTGGTCCCCTGACCGATCAAGTTTGGGATATTATCAGCATCAACGCTTACAAGAACTACTGCCAAACGTTCATTTTTAACCCAGCAGGTGTTGCCAACGCCAGTTTTGTGCCCCTGCCTGCTTATAAAAATGCATTGGCTTATAAATTCCCACACAATGGTGAAAAGGGCTGGAATTCTGGCGACTTGTCCAGTATGGCCGGTGGTGCAGCCTGGAGACTTTCGGTGGATGATTTGTTGAAAGTGATGGATCATGTACGCCGCAGAAATACGATTCTCCAAGCTGGCCGTACGCAACAAGCGCTGGATGCCAAACTGGGTATTGACGTGATCAAACCTACTCCTGCTGGCAACCTTTACAGCAAAAACGGTAGCTGGTCTAACGGTGGAAGAAGTGAAAAAAGTGTAATCTTCTTCATGCCTGAAGGAATGGAATTGGTTGTGCTAGTGAGCTCAAAAGTCGGTGCTGACGATGATTCAATCCGGGGTATCGTGCAAGAAATTTACCTCGACAACCTGCAAGGGGGGAACTAAGAGTTTAGTAAGGTTGAGTAAAGTTGAGAAGGTTTAGGCTACCGCGAGTGATTTTGACAAGGACTTTGTCTAAGTCGCTCGCGGTAGCCTAAACCTTCTCAACTTTACTCAACCTTCTCAACTTTTCAACTATTTCTCATTTCTCCCATCGGCGATGCCGTGGATTTTCATTTTCAGGTAGTCATCCAGGCCCAAGTCTTTGAAACCCTTGTCGCGCATTTTTTGGATGTACTCGGGTGTTACGCCATGGATTTTCATCGACACCGCATCATCCAGATCAAAAGATTTGAAGCCCAAGCCCTGCAAGGCTTTGACAAAATCGGGGCTTACCCCATGAATTTTCAGGCTGATCAAATCACCAGCAGAAATGTCTTTGAAGCCTAGCGCGTTGTACTCTTGCGCCGCTTTAGGGTTCACCCCATGGATCTTCAACTCCACCAATTTGCTGGCTGAAATGTCTTTAAAACCTGCATCGCTAAACTGGCGCAGGTAATCTGCACTTACTCCATGAATTTTAAATTCAACAGCTTTGCTGAAAGACAAATCCTTGTACGCCGTTTTATACGCTTTGATCTGATCGGCACTGAGGCCATGAATCTTTGCCTCAATGGCCTGGTCGAAAGAGAGGTCAGTGTATCCAGCGTCCTTCAAGGCTTTCATGTACGCGCCATTGAGGCCATGAATTTTGGCTTGAATCACTTCTTGATGGTCCAAATTGCTGAAACCAGCATCTTTCAAAGACTGGATGTAGGCATCATCCACCCCATGAATGCTGTAGTCGCGCATGTCGCTCATGGTCATTTCCCCATTGGAACTTTTTTTGATCTTCTCCATACGCTCGGGATCGAGGCCATGGATTTTGGAGTTGACCAATTCGTCGCTGGACATGATTTTGCCACCATTGGCCTGGGCCATACGTTTGGCATAGTCCGCACTTACGCCGTGAATTTTGAACTCAACGATTTTTTCCATCGACAGATTAGTATAACCCGCGTCTTTTAGATCCTTGATGTAATCTACTGATACACCGTGGATTTTGGCTTTTAACACATCATCCAAATCCAGATTTTTGTAGCCAAGATCAGCCAAACCCTGCATGTAATTGGGGCCAGCGCCGTGGATTTTCAACTCTACCAACTTGCTCAGCGTCACTTGGCCATAACCCGCTTTTTTGAAGGCGTCAAAATAGCCCGCCAGGGTTGCTTTGTCCAGGCCATGTATGGCCATTTCCACCAATTTGGAGCCAGAGATAGCGGTGTAGCCATTTTGGCCCAGGTAGGCAATGTAATCTTTGTTGACATTGGACATGAAGAGGTGCAACATGTCGTCCTCATCTATCCCTGTGACTTTTTGTTGATCGAGGTACTGTTTGAATTCGGCGCTTTGTACAAATTCAAACTTGCCGTAACCTTCGTTGCCATCAAATTTGCCTTTAAAGTTGAGGGCACCCGCCTCCCGCTTGAGGTTAAAATCAGACTCGGTGGTGGGCAGCGCTGAAAATTCTTTTTTATCAAAATAGCGAGAGGTGTTCCAATTTGAATGTTCAGTTTTGGATTGCAGGTTGAGGTATACCCGATCTCCTTTTATTTCCGCATTCCAGAAACCATTGCGAGCCATAAAGGCATTGTTGTCGGTTTCATTGATGAAGTAGGAGTCGTCTCTGGTTTCGACCAAACCTGCTTTGATGTGGGTGTAGGTGTTGTGGGCAAAATTTTTGATCCATCCCATGCCAACAAGGGTGCCGGCAATGAGGACGACGGTGAGCATTTTTTCCATTGTGTTAGTCGTTGGTGATTTAATGTGTAAAATTCTTTGCAAGCGCAGCATAAACTGGCTTTTTTGTTGCCCAGCAAAGGCTAAGGCGGGTGACATGGGTAGGTAGCCCATTTCTTGTACAGTGACCAGGGCTTGTGCGTAGGTAAGCGCATCGCCCGTGAGTTGGATGGCCATCTCGTCGCTGGCGCTTTCACGTTCGGTACGGATTTGAGCAGAAATCCACCATACTCCGGGGTGGAAATAAAACAGGGTTTCGACCACACTCTGTAGCACATTCAACAGGTGATCGTGCCGCAGGATGTGCGACAATTCGTGCGCCAGGATGGCTTCCACCTCGGCAGCAGGGAGCCGATTGATCATTCCTAGTGGAAAAAGAATGACCGGCTTGAGGTAACCGACCACTTGAGGGGTGCGCACCAAGGCCGATTCAACCAGGGTTACAGCCTTTTCCAATCCAATTTTTCTGATCATATCATCCAGCAGATCCAGCCAATATTCGTCGGCTGGGAAATTCATCCGCCCTTTGAGGTAATACACATAACTGATGCTGCTGAGCATGCGCAGCAGGAAGATGGCGACGCCGAGAATCCACAAGCCCACAATCAGGGGCAAATTTTGATTGAAATAGGCCTGGATGCTCAGCCAGTTAAAGGCAGAACGCGCTCCTTCAGTTGGGAAGGCAGGCGGGGCTAGCTCAAGGGGGGCAATTGCCTCCTCCAACAAATCATCTGCCAACTCCGCGTCGAGGTTTTCCAAACCTTCGAGTTGCTCCAACAGCGCGGTATTGATTTGTTGTTGGGGTATCTGTATTTCGAGCGGTGCCACCAGGTCGGCACTACTTACCGAGCTTGCCTGGGCATAGGCATAAAAAGTGAAGCCTGCTGCCAGCACCACCGCAAAAAGCCCAAAGTTGGCTGCCAGGTACCGTTCCTTGGCGCTGTAGTGGCGTAGCGCAATCAATACCACTCCGGTAATGATGGCAATCAACATTCCTTGCCACAGGGAATGCAATACCATCCAGCCCAGCGCGTACTCGAGCTGGCGGTCAAAAAGGGAAAAGGCTAACATAGTGGAGAGTTTGAGAAAGATTGAGGTGAGTTGAGGGAGGTTGAGGAGAGTTGAGGAAGGATGAGGCTACCGCAGCGATTTTGACAATGTCCTTGTC
>NZ_JBGSLK010000119.1:0-31445 GCF_041740695.1 Haliscomenobacter sp.
AATCAACAGCAGTTGATTGATCACAACGTGGCAGCCTTCGACTGTTTTTGGTAGCTCCAACTCAATGTTTTTGATGCCCTAAGATACTTTTTATTTTCATATTTAGCAGCCGCCGAAGGCGGCTGCTAAATAGTTACAAAAAAGTAAAGAAAAAGTTTTTTGATGCCAGAACCGACCAGTTACCCATGAGAGTACAGTGATGGTGACTTGCTTTTCGCTTTTCACTATTCGCTTTTCACTTTTAACGATAACTGATTAATGGGTTTAATTACTGGCTTTATGTGAAGGCGCCTCCCCAATGCTAGGAGTGGGGGAGGCGCATCTTTTTTTGTTAAAGCTTGTTTAAGTTTTTGGAAGAGAATTTTGAATAAATGTATATTTTACAACAAAAATCAAGCGGTCCTTTCGTTTTACTGCAACACTTTAATTCCAATCTTTGTCCTTGAAGCCAATAGACTTAACTTGTACATGAAGTATACCCACTGCTTGCTGCTCTTTTTACTCGTTACCACTGTGTGCGGGATCCACGCTCAAACCCGAATTTTTGGCAAAATCATCGATTCCACGAGCCAAATCCTGCCTCGTGCCACCACCGCCTTGTATGTTGTTCAGGATTCTTCTTTGTTTGGGTATGATTTGAGCGACGATGCCGGATTGATCGAATTATCCGGGGTGAGACCAGGTATTTACCGCTTGCAAATCAGCTACTTGGGCTTTGAGACTTGGGAGCAAATCCTGACGATTGAAAAAGGAACCCGCGAAATCAACCTGGGCGATGTACAACTCAAAACCAGACAAAACCTTCTGCAAACCACCGAAATTACCGCCAATCGGATCCCCATCACTGTACGCGGTGATACCCTGGAATTAAGCGCCAGTCTGGTCAAAGTACAGGCCCATGACGCGGTGGAAGACATGCTCAAAAAAATGCCGGGCATGGAACTTGACCCCGACGGTACCCTGAAAGTCCAGGGCGAAGACATCAAAAAAATCATGGTGGATGGCAAGGAATTTTTTGGCACCGACATCAAAATGGCCCTTAAGATGCTACCGGCTGATGCCGTGGACAAGATCCAAATCATCGATAAAAAATCCGATAAGGCTGAATTTTCCGGGATTGACGATGGGCAACGGGAAAAAATCCTCAACATCAAAACCAAACCCGATCGGCAAAAGGCCAATTTTGGCAAATCAACCCTGGGTGTTGGGCCGCCTCAGCAATTCGATTTGGTAGGTACCTTGAATAAATTTTCTCCCAAACGCCGGCTGACCGGCACCTTATCCGCCAACAACGTCAATCGCAATGGCAACAACGACGTGTCGGAACGGGGGCTTACAGAATCCAAGGCACTGCCTTCGGGCGGGATCAATACCAATGTAAACAGTGGTTTGAACTTCTCCCAGGAATTGCCCCGCAAGTGGCAAATTTATGGCAATTACCGCCTGAATTTGTCGGATCGGAATTTGGATCGGATTGCTAGGGTTGAGCGCTATCTGGCCGACCAAACCATCATCAATCAGGACACCAGTAAAAACGACAACTTCAGCCTCAATCAAAACCTGAACCTGACCTTTGAATCCAACCGCCGCGATACCATGTGGGGTTTTCGACTGGTGGGAGGTATGTCCATGCGCAATGGGAACAACGTTTATGATTACCAATCCCTCGCTAGTGATCTATTGACGGGCCCCCGTAATACCAGCCAACGGAACAATCGGGGTGAAAACGAAAGCCTGGGCGGCAACCTTGAATTCACGTTTCGCAAACGTTTGGGTAAAAAAGGCCGCAACCTGAACCTCGATCTCGATTGGGATACCAACGACAATCAAAACTTTTCCACCAATCAATCGCGCAACTTCTTTTTTGCCACCGCTACGGCGTCTGAACGTGAAGTACTGATCCATCAGGAACGCAATACGGGCAATGATACCGAAAACTGGAGCGCACAAATTTCTTTTTCGGAACCCTTGAGCAAACGTTTTTCACTACACGCCACCTACAATTACCGCTCATCAGTCAACAACGACAAACGCCTCGTGTCGGATGTACAGGATGCAGGGCAGTTGCTGATCAATGATCAACAAAGCAATCATTTGTTGAGTGATGTATTTCGCAATCATACTACTTTAGGGATTCAAGCGGATTACAAAAAACTGGACTTTGGTGGCCGCGTGCGTTGGGAAAATACTTTCCTACGAGGCGGCCTGTTTTTGCAGGAAGCAGCGGTCAATCAGCAATACGATTATTTATTGCCCTCCTTTAATTTGACCTATCGCCCCAAACAATCCAAAACCCTGAGCATCAACCTGGATCAAAGCTTGAATTTGCCGAGCATCCGGCAATTGCAACCCGTCCAGGAAGTCACCGATGCATTGCGTTATTACATCGGGAACCCTACACTGACGCCGGAGTTGCGCTACAATGGCTCCTTGCGCTACAACTTATTCGATTCCAAAAAAGGGACCACTTTTCTCTTTAGTTTGAATGGTACTTTGACCACCGATAAAATCCAGACCGTTCAGGAAATAGATGAACAATTAGTGACCAAATCCACGCCTCAAAACGTGAGCAACGACTATTCTACCAGTAGTAACATCTACTACGTGTTTCCTGTGAAAGCTTGGGGCATTCGTTTCAGCGTGGGAACGGATCATGGTTTTGGACGTAATTTGACATTCATCAACCGTTTGCAAAATACCACTTACTCCCGGCGGCATGGCGGCAATTTGTCCATTACCAACCAGAAGCAAAAGAAATGGGAATGGTCGATCAGCAGCAGAATGAACTTTACGGCCAATACTTATTCCAGCAATGCGGATTTGAACCGCAATTTTTTACAAAGCACCTTCGGTTCTTACTTCCGCCGACCTTTCGCCAAAGAAAAATATAGCATTGAGTCGCAGTTCAATTACATTGTTTACAGTGGCTTAGGCGATGGTTTTCAACGCAGTTTGCCGATATGGAATGCCTCCTTTAGCGCGTATGTATTGGAAGGTAAAAAAGGGCAATTACGCCTTTCTGCCTATGATTTGCTGGGCCGCAATCAGGGGGTCAGCCGGAATGCTCAATTGAATACCTTAGTGGATGAGCAGGTGAATGCGCTGTCGCGCTATGTGATGTTGAGTTTTTCGTACTTGGTACGGAATGGGGGGAAGAAAAAATAAACTGAGGTGTCACTTTGGTGTCTATGGTTTCTTAGGTGGTGAAATAAGGTTTTTCTTTTTTACCACCTAAGAAACCATAGACACCTTAGAATCACCTAAGCAGGTTTTACCTACCAGTATAGTTCCACGGCGTAATGTTGAGCAACTCAGATTTAATGGCCTGACTCACTTCCAAGGTATCAATAAACGCATGAATGTCCTCTGCGCTAATCTTGGCTTTGCCCCTCGTGAGTGCTTTCAGCGCTTCGTAAGGCTCTGGATACGCTTCACGGCGCAAGATGGTTTGAATGGCTTCGGCCACCACCATCCAGTTGTCCTCCAAATCCTGGCGCAGTTGGGCTTCATTGAGCAGCAATTTGCTCAAACCCTTGCGGAGGGATTGAAACGCAATCAGCGTATGAGCAAAAGGCACCCCGAGGTTGCGGAGTACGGTGCTGTCTGTCAAATCACGTTGTAGGCGGGAAATCGGCAATTTTTCGGCCAAATGGGCGAAAATGGCATTGGCTAAGCCCAGGTTACCCTCCGCATTTTCAAAATCAATAGGGTTCACCTTATGCGGCATGGCAGATGAGCCCACCTCACCCGCAACTACCCTTTGTTTGAAATACTCCATCGAGATGTAAGTCCAAATATCCCGGCATAGGTCAATCAGGATGGTGTTGATGCGCATGAGTGCCTGACACTGGGCAGCGAGGTTGTCGTAGTGCTCAATTTGGGTAGTCGGTTCAGAGCGCTCCAGGCCCAGATTATCGTGCAAAAAAGCCCAGGCGAATTGTTGCCAGTCGATGTCGGGATAAGCCACGTAATGGGCGTTGAAATTGCCAGTTGCACCACCAAACTTGGCACTGTGTGGAACTGCTTTCAACAATTCCAATTGCTGATCCAAACGGGCCACAAAAACCTGGATTTCTTTGCCCAAACGGGTAGGGGAGGCTGGTTGACCGTGCGTGCGGGCCAGCATGGCGATGTCCGCCCAGGTTTTGGCCATCGTCGCCAGCTCATTGCGTACTTTTTCCAAACCGGGGTAGTATTCCTGCTCCAAGGCATGCCGGGTGGATAGGGGAATCGCCGTATTGTTGACGTCCTGGGAAGTCAAGCCAAAGTGGATGAATTCCTTGTAGCGTTGCAAGCCGAACTGGTCAAATTTTTCTTTCAAAAAATACTCCACCGCTTTTACATCATGGTTGGTTACACGTTCGATGTCTTTGATGCGCTGGGCGTCTTCCAGGGTCATTTGATTGCTGATGCGAATCAAATCAGCCAATTTTTCTTCAGGAAAACTGGCCAACTGGGGCAATGGATAGCGCACCAGCGCAATAAAATATTCCACTTCCACCAATACACGGTAACGAATCAGCGCGTATTCGGAGAAATAATTGCTCAGGGCTGCAGTTTTATCGGCGTAGCGGCCGTCGATGGGAGAGATTGCGGTTAGCACGATTTTGAAATTAAGAGTGATGAGTGATGAATGATGAATTGGAGTCTGAGTAATGTTTTAATGCTGGATTAGAATCCCGTTAAATTCATCACTCATCATTCATCACTCATCATTTTTAAGTAGTTTATCAATGTCTACGTGTTCGTGGAATAATTCAACGGCACGTTTGGTTTTCCAGGGAGTACGGTTGTTGATTTTGACTTCGATGCGGGTGATTTTTACCACCGAACCGTAAGTGTCTAGGGTAGTGGTGATGACCGGGATTTTGTGTTTGGAAAAATACGGATGGTTCAAATCCGCTAAATCCAACCAACGGTGGTGCCGACCATCACTGGTCACAATAACGCCAGACAAGGGGGAAGTTTTTAAATTTTTCATCCTGGCCACCGATTCCACTTTTTCAATGACCTGATTGAGCCGGATGGTACTGGTGACCAATAGCAGGTTCTCGAATTTGTGGAACTCATCCACATCCACCAACGAACCCGCAATGATGTCTTCCACCTTATTGTTCATGCAGTCTTCATTCATCAGGATTTTGCCATCCACCGCTTTGCGGATCATTTCCATGATCGGGAGTGACAAAGACTGTTCGTAAGGCAAGAGCCCTAGAAGGGGATAACCCATTTGATCGAGCTTGCGTTGGAGGTAAAACCGCGTTTCTTCCATCTTTTCCGGCCTGACCTTGTTGACGATCACGCCCACAATGGGTACATTTTCTTCTCGAAACAATGCGGTACACATATTCAGCATATCGATGGTGCTGCCAATTCCGCCTTCCACTACCATGATGACCCCGGCGTCGAGGATTTTGGCTACTCTGGCGTTGCTCAAGTTGACAATACTGCCTACTCCGGGGTGCCCGGTGCCCTCATACACTACAATATCGTATTGCTCACTTAAAACTTTTTTGGCTGCCAGGAGTTTTTCTTCAAAGTGATACTGATCCGGCTGATCCAAAAAAGCTTTGGTTACCCCCCGACCAATGATTACTGGGCTGTGCAAATCAGGAATAATTTCGAATCCAGTCACTTCTGAGAACAATACTGCATCTTTATCGGCAGTAATTCCGTTAATGGTTACGTGCTGCTGTCCCACTGGTTTACAATACCCAGTTTTGTAGCCTTTTTCAATGAAATTGGCCACCAAACCCAGCGTAGTTGTGGTTTTGCCCACATGTTGACTGGTTGCGGCTACATATATGTTTTTCATTCTTTTTCGTTTCAAAAGCGCAAAGATAAAAAACAGTTGGGGCAATCCCTTGTGCTTGCCCAGTATAAAGTGTGAATTGTGAAGGTGTAGGTTTTATCATAAAATTTATACTTTTGTCCCGTCGAAAAGGGAACCTGGTTATTTAAAACGAAAGAATATGTCGAAGAACTTGCTCATTGTAGAGTCGCCAGCAAAGGCCAAAACCATCGAAAAGTACCTCGGAAAGGACTTTGCGGTGCGTTCGAGCTATGGCCACGTGCGAGACCTTGACAAGGGCAATCAGGCGGTGGATGTAAAGGATGGTTTTCGGCCTAAATACACCATTTCTCCAGAGAAGCACAAGGTAGTCAAAGAGTTAAAAGATTGGGTCAAGAAGGTCGACGAGGTATGGCTAGCAACGGACGAAGACCGGGAAGGAGAAGCAATTTCCTGGCATTTGTGTGAAGTGTTGGGTTTGGATCCCAAGTCGACCAAACGCATCGTCTTTCGCGAAATCACCAAACCTGCCATTGAAAATGCGGTAAAGCAGCCCCGTACCGTTGATTTGAATCTGGTCAACGCTCAGCAAGCTCGGCGGGTATTGGATCGTTTGGTCGGGTTTGAATTGTCTGAAATTCTGTGGAAAAAAGTAAAAGGTAAACTTTCAGCAGGTCGGGTTCAATCCGTAGCCGTGAAGTTGGTCGTGGAAAAAGAACGAGAGATCAACAACTTCAAATCGGAACCCTACTTCAAAATTGACGCCTTATTTAATGTAAAAAACGAGCAAGGCCGTACAGTAAGCCTCAAAGCTGAAGGTCCGGATCGCCTCAAAACAGAAGGAGATGCCGAAACTTTCCTCAAAAAATGCATCGGCGCCGATTACAAAATTCGCAGTATTGAGGTCAAACCCCTCAAACGCCGCCCTACTGCGCCGTTTACCACGTCTACCTTGCAGCAGGAAGCTAGCCGCAAGTTGGGTTTTTCGGTAAACCGCACCATGGTTACTGCGCAAAAGTTATACGAAGCGGGTTTTATCACTTATATGCGTACGGATTCGATTAATTTGAGCGAATCGGCCATTGCATCGATTGCACAGGAGATCGAAAAACAATTTGGCAAACAGTACGTAGAAATCCGCAGGTTCAAAAACAAAAATGCCAACGCCCAGGAGGCACACGAAGCAATTCGGCCAACTTATATTGAAAACCAGGTCATTCCCGGAGATCGCGACGAAAAGCGCCTCTACGAATTGATCTGGAAACGCACCATCGCCTCCCAAATGGCCGAGGCCGAGCTGGAAAAAACCGTAGTTGACATTGGTATTTCTACTCAGCTTGACGCAAGATTGCAGGCAGAGGGTGAGGTATTGAAGTTTGACGGTTTTTTAAAGGTCTACCTCGAATCCAATGACGATGACGATGACGAGGAAGAGCACGGTGTATTGCCTCCCTTGAAAGTAGGACAGTTGCTGCCCCTCAATTTTATGACCGCTACTGAGCGCTTTACCCGCTCCGCCGCTCGTTATACCGAAGCTGGCTTGGTGAAAAAACTGGAAGAGTTGGGCATTGGTCGCCCTTCCACCTACGCACCAACCATCAGCAAAATTATGGAAGAAGGCCGGGGTTACGTGGTGAAAGAAAACCGCGACGGCACTCCACGCCCTTACCGGGAATTGACGCTGAAGGATGCCCAAATCAGCAAAAAGGAATTGTCGGAAATGACGGGTGTGATCAAAGGGCGTTTGTTTCCTACCGACATGGGCACCACGGTGAGTGACTTTTTGGATCAACATTTCGATAAAATCATGGACTACAAGTTCACAGCGGAAATCGAAAAGTTGTTTGACGACATTGCTGCAGGCACTCGGGAGTGGACCAAAATGCTGGAAACCTTTTACTGGCCCTTCCATGAAGTGGTGGAAGAAACCATGGCCAATGCCGATCGCCCCACCCGCGAAAGAATCCTGGGCAAAGAGGAAGGTACTGGCTATTCCGTACTCACCCGCATGACTCGCTTGGGCCCTGTGGTCCAAATTGGAACTCCAGAAGAGCTGATTCCCGGCGAAAAACCTCGCTACGCCAACCTCAAACCAGGACAATCCATCGACACCATCGAAATGGAAGAGGCCATGAAGTTGTTTGAATTGCCCAAAATTTTGGGTGATTACAAAGGGTTGGAAGTAGCAGTGGGCACCGGCCGTTATGGTCCTTATGTGCGTTTTGGGGAAAAATTCATTTCCATTCCCAAAGGTGAAGACCCACTGAGTGTAATCATGGAACGCGCAATGGAGTTGATTTTGGAAAAAGAAAAAATTGACGCCCCCGTTGCAACTTATAAAGGATTTCCGGTTACGAAAGGTACTGGTCGTTTTGGTCCTTTCATCAAATGGAACGACATCTTTATCAACGTCCCCAAGAAGTATAATCTCGATACCTTGACGCCCGAAGAGATGCACGAACTCATCGAAGCCAAAATGGAAAAAGAAGCCAATCGCTTCATCCAAAACTGGCCCGATGAAAAAGTGAGCATCGAAAATGGCCGTTGGGGGCCTTTCATTCGTTTTAAGAAAGACATGTTGAAATTGCCACGCCTCGATGGTAAAAAAATGGAGGCTGAAGATGCAGCATTGCTTTCACTGGAAGAAGTGAAAAAAATCATTGAAGAACAAGTTCCCGATGCTTTTGCGAAAAAAGCACCTGTCAAAAAGGCTGCTGCGAAAAAAGCGCCAGCGAAGGGAGCGAAAGCTAAAAAATAGTTTAGAAGGTTGAGGGAGGTTGAGGAAGGTTTAGGCTACCGCGAGCAACTTGGACAAGGTCATTGTCAAAACGCTTGCGGTAGCCTAAACCTTCCTCAACCTCCTCAACCTCCCTCAACTTTCAAAAACATCCGCGATGGACGATAAAAACAATCCAAACCAGATCAACATCGAGTTGCCTGAAGATATCGCCGAAGGGACCTACTCCAATCTGGCCATTATTTCGCATTCCCATTCGGAATTTGTCGTAGATTTTGTGCGGCTGGTACCCAATGTGCCCAAAGCTAAAGTGAAAGCGCGCATCATCTTGACTCCGGACCATGCCAAACGCCTGATGCGTGCCCTTGCAGACAACGTCAAACGTTATGAAGCCCAATTTGGAGCGATTGATGAGCAAGAGCAACCAGCGTTCCCGTTGAACTTCAGTACACCTAAGGCGCAAGCCTAAAAACAAACAAGGTCTCAAAGTTCCAACCGGCACCTCGACTACGCTCGGTGACCAGTTGGAACTTTGGAACGCTGGAACTTTGGAACCCTAAAAAAAAACCATGTTTCCCAACACCATCATTTTTATTGACGCCGGCCACGGCGGGCTCAATCGCGCTGGAGAATACACTACTGCGCCTTCCAAGATGTTTCGCCACGCCAAAGGGACTTTCCATCAAGGAAGTACCTTCTACGAAGGGGTATGGAACCGGGTGCTGACCAATCAGGTAATGCGGAAACTGGACCGCTTGGGCATTACTTACATGCCTTTGCACCACGACTATCTGGACAATTCCCTGCAACACCGGGTGGACATGGCCAACTGGTATGGCCGGAAATTCCAACGTAGTCTGGTTATCTCCACCCATGCGAATGCTTTTGCCAGCCATACCGCACGAGGGTTCGAAATTTATACCTCTCCGGGTACGACCGAATCCGACAAAGTAGCCTCCATTCACTGGAACAATGTCAATTCCTTGCGCACTTTGTACGCCAAAGGCACGTCGATCACCATGCGTACCACCCCAAGTGGCAGCGAACACGACAATGAGGCCAACTTTTACATCCTGCGCAAAACCAGTATGCCCGCCATTTTGGTCGAGCACCTCTTTTTTGACAACTATGAAGATGCCATGTTGTTGATGGACGACAACATCATCGACCTCTTTGCCGAAGCCCAGGTTCGCACCATCATCGAGTATTTCACTGTCTAAAACACCCGGCCATGTCCAACAAGGAAATTGCCAAAGTTTTTCAATTCCTTGGCGACATCATGGAATTGCACGGCGAAAACCCTTTCAAAATTCGCTCCTACCAAAATGCTTACCTGACCCTGCGCAAGCTGGAGCGGCCACTCACCGAAATGGAGTCAGCTGAAATCAGCGCCATCAAAGGCGTTGGGACAGCCATTGCAGAAAAAATCCGCGAATTGTTGGATACTGGCAAAATGAATACGCTTCAGCAATACCTGGACAAAACCCCGGAGGGTGTCCAGGAGATGTTGCACATTAAGGGTTTTGGGCCTAAAAAAATCAAGGTCATTTGGGCGGAGTTGGGCATCGAAACCATCGGAGAGTTGTTGTATGCCGTCAATGAAAACCGCTTGCTGGAGCTGAAAGGCTTTGGGGAAAAGACCCAGAATGAATTGCGGCAACAATTGCAATATTTCCTCAAAACACGCCATCAGTTTCATTTCGCTACACTGGAAAAAGAGGGGCTCCAAATTCTGGAAGGATTGCAACAAGCCCTGCCGGGGGTGAAAATGGAATTTACCGGGGCTTTTCGGCGTTGCGCCAATGTGCTGGAATCCATTGACGTATTGCTGGGTACAAAAGCTGAACTAGGGGACGTTTTGGTGAAAATTGGCCTGCAAAACGTTCAATCTCAAGCAGACCATTCCAGTGCTTTGTCGACCAATGAATATCCAGTGCGAATTTTTCAATGTGCAGCAACAGAGTTCGGATCCAAACAATTCAAATATTCGGCTGCTCCCAATTTTATGCAGGCCTTTTTGGAAAAATACCCCGATCAGGATTTCCGGGATTTGGCTGATGAAACGGAGATTTTTGCCAAAGTCAATCAAACCTTTCTTCCCGCCGAATTGCGCGAAGAGGCCTGGGGTTTGTCCCGCGAGATTCCAACCTTGGTGGAAGTTGCAGACATTAAAGGTGTTGTACATACCCACTCGACTTACAGCGATGGGATCAATACCCTGCGCGAAATGGCGGAGTGCAGCAAACAGCAGGGTTATGAATACCTGGTGATGAGTGATCACTCCAAATCTGCCTTTTATGCCAATGGCATGCAACCCGAACGGGTGCTCAGTCAAATGGCCGAAATAGATGCCCTCAATCAGGAGTTGGCCCCTTTCCGTATTTTCAAGGGCATTGAAAGTGACATCCTGAACGACGGCTCGCTGGATTATCCTGAGGCTATTTTATCCAAATTTGAAGTCATCATTGCTTCCGTGCATTCCAACTTGCGCATGGATGAAGTCAAAGCTACACAACGAATAATCAAAGCAGTTGAAAATCCGTACACCCGTATCCTGGGCCATCCCACCGGGCGTTTGTTGCTTTCCCGGCAAGGCTATCCCCTGGATCACCAAAAAGTAATCAATGCTTGTGCTGCCAATGGAGTAGCGATTGAACTGAATGCGAGCCCGTATCGACTGGACTTGGACTGGACTTGGATTCCTTATGCCTTGGATAAAGGAGTGCTCATTTCCATCAATCCCGATGCACATAGTCGACAAGGTATTCACGACATTCACTACGGGGTATTGTCGGCCCGAAAAGGTGCACTGAGCGCTGCTCAATGCCTGAATGCAAAGGGTGTTAACGACTTTGTAATGTGGATCAATTCGCATGTACGATAGCTAAATTTCGCTACATTTGTGCGCGAAAAGGTAAATGGTTAAACCTTTTTAGCAGTTCTTTAGTTTTTCATCATAAAATTCACAAAAATGTTGCAGGCTATTCAAAAAGCAAGCATGATTTTGTTGCTGTCAGCGACCGTTTTCGCCTGTCAGAACAATGATAAGAAAATTCGCGAAGAAGCTCAAGCTGCGGTATCTGAGGGTGTACAACCCATCGAAGCTACAGCAGAACAACCACAGAGCCCCCAGGTTCCATCAGGCCCAGTGACTTCGATCGAGTTCCTCGGTGGTGACCGCCACAATTTTGGCAAAATCAAATCGGATGCCAAAGCACGCCACGTATTCAAATTCAGAAACACGGGTAAAGAACCATTGATCATTGCCGATGCGAAAGCTTCTTGTGGTTGTACCACACCAAGTTGGCCCAAAGAACCCATCGCTCCAGGTAAAGTTGGCGAATTGGTAGTTGTATTTGATTCTGCCGGCAAATTTGGTGGTCAAAGCAAACGTGTAACCATCGTAGCCAATACCAATCCACCAGAAACTTACTGCTACATGGAAGGTGAGGTGGAAGAAGATCCTGCTGCGGCGAAACAACAATAATTTTAGTTTAGAAGGTTGAGGGAGGTTGAGGCTACCGCGAGCGTTTTTGACTAGAATCTTGTCTAAGTCGCTCGCGGTAGCCTCAACCTTCCTCAACCTTCCCTCAACCTTATCCATGCAGTCCTACTTTTCCCTGATCAAATTCAGCCATACTATTTTTGCAATGCCCTTTGCTTTGCTGGGTTTTACCTTGGGTACCTTGCAATCGGGAGCGGGATTCAGCTGGAGAACCTTGGGATTGGTCGTGTTGTGTATGATTTTTGCGCGCAGCGCAGCCATGGCTTTTAACCGGTATCTGGATCGGGACATTGATGGGTTGAATCCGCGCACCAAGGTTCGGGAGATTCCGGCAGGGGTGATTTCTCCCCGAGCAGCTTTGTTCTTTGTGATTGCCACTGCGCTCCTGTTTATGGCCTGCGCCTGGTTGATCAATCCACTCTGTTTTTACCTTTCTCCTGTCGCGCTCCTCGTTGTTTTGGGGTATAGCTATACCAAGAGATTTACTTATCTGTGCCATTTTGTACTGGGTTTGGGCCTGGCGCTGGCTCCGATTGGTGCGTATTTGGCAACAGGTGGTGGCTTTGACCTGATACCATTATTGTATTCTTTTGCGGTCTTGTTTTGGGTTTCGGGTTTTGACATCATCTATGCCTTGCAAGATGAAGAGTTTGATCGCACCCAACAACTCAACTCGATTCCTGTCGTTTTGGGGCGCAAAGGTGCCTTACGCCTATCGGAAATATTACACCTGCTTAGTGCCTCAATGATTCTTTTAGCCTGTTGGCAACAAGGCTTGCAATACGAGCCATTCCGTTGGTTGCATTGGTTGGCTGCGGGGATATTTTTGAGCATGTTGATTTATCAACACACCTTGGTAAAACCTAATGATTTGAGTAAAGTGAACCTGGCTTTTTTTACAACCAACGGCATTGCCAGTCTCATTTTCGGTGCTTTGGTTATTTTTGATGTGCTATTTTAGAAAAAATTGGTGCTTTTTTTCTCCTAACACCATCTACTCACCTCTTTTTTATACTATTTATTTCAAATTTTTACGTTTTAACTAGCAGTATTTTCCTTTTTGTAATATTTTTACCTGTTAAGGGCGAGGTACCTAAAGCCCGTGCCCTTAGTGCTTGTTTGATTTTTTAGGACGTAGGCGAAAATGAGTCGTTTACAGCCCAAATAAAAAATTAAACTAGCTCCTACTTTTCCACAGCAAATCCCTTTGGTATGAGACCACACAATCTGAAAGCTTGTTTTTTCTTCCTTTTTCTACTGGCTATGGCCAGCCTGCAAGCCCAAACTACTTTTCGTGGTTTGATGCGCAAGGCAGACCAATTGTATGAAACCAATGCATTTGCCCCAGCTGTCGATGTGTATCGGCAGGCTTTAGAAAAAGACGCCACCGATCCCGATGCCTTGGGAAAATTGGCAGAGTGTTATCGTTTGCTCAATCGGCTGGATGAAGCGGAGGCCACTTACCTCAAACTCATCCGTGGCCGCAAGTATCAAGATCGCCAGTTGCTCTTGTACGCACATTCTTTAAAAGGTTTGGGGCGTTATGACGAAGCGAAGGTATACTACCAGAGCTACGCCAAAGTCAATCCTACCGTAGGCAACCAATACGCACAAAGTTGCGATTTTGCCAAAACCAATCTGAACATCCCCACTGCCTACACGGTAAGTAGCGAGCGGATCAACAGCACGAGTTCGGATTTTGGTCCTGCGTTCATGAATGACCAATTGATTTTTACCTCTTTGCGCACGGAAGGCCAAATCTTTAGCTCGACCAAAAGCTCCTTGTATTCGTCTGGTATGGGCTCCGATGGCTCTTTACAATCGGCCATTGTGGTACGCCCTGGCATCAGTGATTTTAGCATTGGCCCGGCTAGTTTCTCTTCCGATGGGCGTAGTGCTGCAACGACCAAAAACAACTTTACGCCGGGTGTAAGACAAATTCCGGGCACTGGCCTGGATTTGAGCATCATCCTGGCCGATGTCAACTTCAATGGCTCCTGGTACAACGAACGGACTTTCCCGAACAATGATACCAAAGGCAAAACGGGTTTCCCTTGCCTCACCCCTGATGGCAACGCGCTATTTTTTGCCAGTGATCGCGATGGTGGCTTTGGGGGCTGGGACTTGTACATTTCCTACAAAGAGGTAAACAACTGGACCAAACCCATCAACCTGGGCCCTGCGGTGAACACCCCTGGCGATGAGATTACTCCTTATTTTGATGGGGTGAATTTGTATTTCGCTTCGGATTACCACCTGGGGTTTGGTGGTTTCGACGTATTCATTGCGGAACAGGGCGAAGGCCGTTGGTTAAAATCGACCAACCTGGGCCAACCCGTCAACTCTTCGGCTGATGACTATGGTATGATTCTGGATTCCTACCGCAACTTTGGTTATATGGTGTCCAACCGCGGTGGCGGCGTAGGTATGGAAGACATCTACCGGGTGTCTAAAGGCGGATCCAACGTAGGTGTGAACCCTGGAACCAATCCAGGAACTAATCCTGGAACTGGTAACCCCAATACGGGCACAGGCAGAACCCGCATCAAGGTATTCAGTGGCTCGGATGGTATGGCGCTACCCAATGCCTCGGTTGACCTGACCAATTGTATGCGCGGCTCCAGCAACTACATCCTGCTGACCGACGCGCAAGGTTACATCGATTTGCCTGTGGGTGCTGGAACGGAGTGTGAAGTAATCATACGTGCCGACGGCTACATGCAATTGCGCGGGGCTTTGTCGGCTTATTTTTCGCCCAACCGCGACATCGAAATCCCGCTGACCAAAGCTGGTGAAGAGTACTACGGCCGGGTGGTGAACAGCAATACCCGCGAGTTTGTGCCCAATGTACAAATCGCTGCCCGCAATACCTATACGGGCAACATCACCCGGACTTCCTCGGATTATTCGGGCAACTATGTACTGAGCCTTTCGAGAAACACTCCTTATACCATTACCTACACGGTTCAGAACTTCAATGAAGAAACCCGCAGCATCAATGTACTCAATGGTACGGATCGGACTGTCCTGGGCGTATTGAACATGGTACCACTGGGCAACGGCGGCTGGAATCCCAACCCTGGAACTGGTAATACCGGAAATACTGGGAACACAGGCAATATAGGCAACACTGGAGGCCAACTGGAACGCGCTGGTTTTGCGATCCAGGTATCCGCAGTCACTGGCCAACCTGACTTGTCGAAATTCAGCAATTTGCGCAGCATCGCCAGCGTTTATGCCAAAAATGAAGGTGGAAAGAATAAAATCAAGGTGGGTAATTTCCCTACCCGGGAAGAGGCACAACGCCAGTTGGACAACGTGAAGCGGATGGGCTATACGGGTGCCTTTATTGTAACCGATGATGGGGTGTCATTGGGTGGTGCAGTTGCCCCACCAATTACTACCAATCCTCCGGTAACGAACCCTCCGCTTACGAATACAGGAGGCCGGTTCATGATCCAGTTGGGGGCTTACCGCGACCTGCGCAGTTTTAACGGAAGCAAACTGGCTGGTATGGGCACCATCATGGATCGTCCACGCCAGGATTTGACCATTAAATTGTTGTGCTGCTATAGTTCAGCGGCTGAGGCATTTAATGCGCTGACTCGGGTGCAACAGGCTGGATTCAGTGGTGCTTTTGTGGTGGAAGATTTGAATGGACAATTGGTGAGGGCGAAGTGATTTGCACAACATCAAGTTAATAAAAAAGGGCATTTTGCTGGAATTCTTGGATTCTGCAAAATGCCCTTTTGTGTTGGGGGTCATATGCGCTAGACTAAGATTAGCGCATTTCTATTTATTCCTCCTTGTAATCATTCAAGGTGATTAATGCTTCAATTTCTTCGATAGTCATGCCCACTATAACTGCGATTTCAGGCGGGCTCATTTTGGCAAGTTGGTGCAAATTGAGGATGGTTTTTTGAAGTTTTTGACGCTCTTCTTCTGCCCGTTGTAAGGCAGCCTGTAACAAAAGCCGTTCTTCTTCTGCTTTCTGACGTTCCTGGGCCAATTTGGCCTCATTTTTCTTCTGCTCTTCTGCCAACAATTGCGCAGGGTTATAGCCAAATGCCCTTTCGTAAAAACCCGCAGCAAAATCCTTTGTTCCTTGGCTAATGATCATTTTTGCTTCGTTTGGAAAGACTAATGAAAATTGAGATTGTAGAAATTCGTTCTCCAGTTTTTTCGGTAAATGCACAAAATCTCGTACAAAGATAAGCAATTTGACGTTTCGGTCAAGATTGAGGGTGCCTTGGGTACGCAATAGGTCGAATAATTTGGTTTTTAATTCAAGGCGCAAAACGGGGTTATTTCGACTGCGATAAGCATATTGCGCTGCCAACATGGCCACGGCAAAAGGATTATCGATTGCCTGAATCAGTGCGGACTCGTCCAATTGAATGGCCACTATGCTGTTGAATTGGTACACTAGGCTGGTCCCAAAAACCTGTTTGACATATTGCAATTGATTTGGTGCGGGTTTCGCTCCAGTGAACACCGCCACAGCTGTGATGCTTTCTATATCGTAACGCAAACCAATCAACGCACGGTAGTTGTACATCCTTAGGGCAAAATCAGGCTCAGGTTTGTGTTGAAATTCTCCATGCACAAATACATAATGGTCAGCTCCCACTTTTAGCGCTACTTTGACCAACTTATCGGTTTTTTTCTTTTTCCCGCGCACTTTGAATCGCCCGCGCATGGCATTGATCAGTTCTTGCTCCAAAAACGTATAACCCTTTTCCCAATCGATCGCGGCATACAAGTCGGGATTGGCAAACGCGATAAAATCAGGGAAAAAATCGCTGATGAAATCTTTGAGTAAAGCGTCGTAGTCAATGGGTTTTCTGCGCATGATGCGTAATTTGGAGGGCAAGATAGCGGCAGGGAGAATATTAGACACGGCACTTTGAGCGGATTTTGACTAGGGCAAATTTTGGGGATTGGGGGGAGGTGTGGTAATTGTTTATGTTGCTATGTTTCACAATAATGCCTAAGTTTGTAAAAAAAGCAACTATGCTTGAGCGCATCACAATAAATCCTGAACAGTGCGGTGGTAAACCGTGTATCCGAGGCATGCGTATTCGAGTTACGGATGTACTCGAATTGCTTGCCAATGGCCTTACCCAAGAACAAGTCGTTGATGAATTAGAAATTGAATTAGAGGATGTACAAGCTTGTTTGCACTACGCGGTAATCAAACTGAATCACCCGGTGTTGATAGCTGCCTAAGTACTATGGATTGCATTATTCTTGATGCTCAGCTTCCTCCGTCTCTTGCGCTATGGGTCACGGATAATTTTAAGATTATCTGCTATAGCCTCAAACACTTGAACCTACGCGAAGCTACTGATGAAGAGATTTTTACTGAATGTAGATTACGCAATGCAGCTATCATTACTAAAGATATCGACTTTATTATTTGAGAAAACTGTCAATAAAAATAATGCAGTTGCGCGATGATCCCAAGGCGAAGTACGACTTTCTTTTGGAGGCAAGCCATCATTCACCTGTCCCTTACTTCAAAGAATACAACGATACCGAAGAAATAGTAAAAATAATCCGTCGGAGGAATTTATTTATGCTGTTATTTTGATTGGCATTTATTTCCACATTTTTTCTAGCCTTCCTAGGAGAAAAATACCAATGAGATTTTGATAGTCATTGCTCAATCTTGAGTCGAATTTATCAAGTACAAAGTTGTATTGAACACGCACAATATCAAACCAGAGCTGTGATTTGTATACCTAAACCACAGCCCTGGCTTTTTCCCTATCACATCAACCCCTCCACATCCGTATAATCCAGCCCAAAGGCATCTGCCACACCCTGATACACTACCTTTCCACCTACAATATTCAAACCTTTGCGCAGCGGCAAACTATCCTGGCAAGCTTTTTTCCAGCCCTTATTCGCCAATTGCAGGGCATAGGGTAGGGTAGCGTTGGTCAGGGCGAGGGTAGAGGTAGCAGGTACAGCACCGGGCATGTTGGCTACGCAGTAATGTACCACATGATCGATGATGTAGGTTGGGTTGTCGTGGGTAGTCGGGTGGGTCGTTTCAAAACAACCACCTTGATCCACGGCTACGTCCACCAGTACGGTACCGGGGCGCATGGTTTTGAGCATGTCCGCCGTAATTAATTTGGGCGCTTTGGCCCCGGGAATCAGGATAGCACCAATGATCAAGTCGTGGTCTCTGATCATTCGGCGAATGGTGTATTCGTTCGAAAAAATCGTATTGACATTTGCGGGCATCACCTCGGAAAGGTAACGCAGGCGGGGCAGGTTGATGTCGAGAATGGACACTGCAGCGCCCAATCCAGCGGCCATTTTTGCAGCCTGGGTTCCGACGATCCCGCCGCCCAATACCAGAACTTTACCAGGTGCTACTCCGGGTACACCCCCCAGCAATACTCCCCGACCTTTAACGGGTTTTTCCAGGTATTTGGCACCCTCCTGGATGGCCATGCGGCCCGCTACTTCCGACATTGGAATCAGCAGGGGCAAAGAGCCATCGTTCAATTCTACCGTTTCATAAGCCAGGCATACCGCCTTACTTTTGATCATGGCCTCGGTCAGCGGCTCATAAGAAGCGAAGTGAAAATAAGTGAACAAGAGTTGATCCGGCTTGATCAAGGCCCATTCCTGCTCGATGGGCTCTTTCACTTTAATGATCATATCCGCGATGGCGTACACCTCTTCGATGCTGGGGAGGATTTTAGCACCCGCTGCCTCGTACTCATCGTCGTCAAATCCACTGCCTTCGCCAGCAGTCGATTGTACATATACGGTGTGTTTTCTTTTGCTGAATTCCAATGCTCCGGCTGGTGTGAGGGCTACGCGGTTTTCATTGGTTTTGATTTCCTTCGGTACTCCAATGATCATGGAATAAGTTTTATTTGGTATGGAAAAAATGTGGGCTTTAGGCTGTAGCCCAATGACGCAACAAAAATAGCAGAACTCTACGCAACAAGTAGTAGGGCAAAAATAAATGTTCATTTTTTATCGCCCCCAACAATACTATTTCCGCTTAAAAGACCAGGTAAAGGTCATTTTGGCCACCACTGCTCCATTGTCTTCTTGTACGCCAGTGCTACTCACGGTGATGCTTTGCGCTTCGTTGTTATCGATGGCTTTTTGGATGGTGGCTTGAATGGCGGCACCCTCCTCACAAGTGAACGTGACCCAGGAAGTTGCTTTTTTGACAAAAGTAGCTTCCATTCCTACGATCAACATGGAACAAGGTACCTGATCGCTGAGTGCCGTCAGCGCCAACATGCCCGTAGACAACTCTGCTGCCCCACATTGTGCCGCAAAATAAGTGGAACGAAAGGGATTTTGGGTGCGCCAGCGAAAAGGAATGCGGGTTTGACCACGTTCCGGGGTAACCGATTTGACTTGTACGCCCCAAAAAAACAAACTAGGTAACTTTTGCAGGAAGTACCATTTCATTTTGAAAGGGTTATTCACATTTTGTAAAAAAGCTTGGCGCGCAACTGACATAAATTTGTGATTTTTAGCGAATTTTCGCTAAAATTATCATTTTTTTGAAAAACCATCGCGATAAGTTTGTTTTACTTTTTATTTTTGGGATGTTTGTCGGAATTATCCAAAGAGAATTGATTTCTGTTTGGTTAGGTTGGGTTCAGACCGAACATTATTCGACTTCAGCATTTATTAATCAGGAAATAGATTAGCATGTTTTTCGGCACAAAAATTCTCACACTGTTTTCCATCCTGTTCTGGACTTTTTATCCAGGCACAGCACCTACACTGGAATTAGGACGCTACGAATACGCTGGAATCGACAATAAAAAATTTCATTTTTTTCGGGTTGAAAAAGACGGAACCTACCGCGAGGTAGATGCCAAAACAACGGGCATTGGTGAAATCCAAAACCGACCTTTTTGTGATAAAGACCAATTTGGGACTACTTTTTACGACTGTGGGCAATACCCGGATTTGGAAAAACCCTACATCGAGTTCAGTTCTGATGGGGTTGAACTGGCCTTATTTTATGGGCCTGCAGAAGAAATCCAAGTGGTGAGTGGTTCTTATTCCATTCAGGGTGATACTCTTTCTATTGGAGAAGCACCAGTAGGTTTAAAAGTGGCTTGCCCCAAGGGCAGCAAAAACCGGGAAATTGGTCTGCCTTACCGCATTTACCAAACTTCTAAATCCATCGTTTCTTCGGTCGACCTGTACGCGGATTACCTGAGCGAAAAGGAACACCTGGATCAGATTCGGGCCCAAAGCAAGTTGAGTGCAGGGGATACCATTGCATTGTGCTTGTTGAAGGAGCGCTTTGTGAAACGTTGAATAGCTGTGAGCAATGAGCTGTCAGCTATCAGCAAGATTCTCGACTAAATGTATGGCTGGCTGATTGCTCATAGCTGACCGCTGATAGCTGACTACTGATTGCCCTTTATCGTCAAATATTCTGCCTTCAATTGTTCCTTATCCACGGGCACTACGCCTACTTTTTCACAAACCTGGCCACCTGCTAAATTGGCGAGTAAGGCTGTTTCTTGCAAATCCAGCCTTAGCCCCAAGCCCAAGGCTACAATACTGATCACGGTATCACCAGCACCACATACATCGGCCACTGCGCGTGGTTCGGTAGGGATGATGCTGCCTTTGCCAGCTGTTTCCAGAAACAATCCTTTTTCTGATAAAGTAATCAAGGTATGCTGATTGCCCAATTGGGCTTTGATATAGGTCGCGGCGGTTTGTAGCGAGGCTAGATTGGTTTGCACGGGTAGGGGAGACTGGGCACGGATTTCCTTGAGGTTGGGCTTGAACAAGGTGATTTGTTTGTAGGCCCAAAAGTTGTTGAATTTGGGGTCGACAGCGGTGGGAATGCCACGTCGAATGGACTCCAGAATGACTTCCCGAATGACTTTTGGTGTCAATATGCCTTTGTTGTAGTCCTGAAACAGGATCACGTGGATTTCCTGGGTATCCAATACCTGCTCAATGACTTCCAGCAATTGCTCCGCTTCGGCATCGTTCAAGTCATGGGTGTCTTCCTGATCCAGGCGCAGTAGGTGTTGAGCGCCCGCCATGACGCGGGTTTTGACCGTAGTCCGCCGTGCTGTGGAGTGAATGATGGATTGATTGCTCATGCCGTATTCGGGCAACAATTGACGGAAGATCTGGCCATCCTCATCGTCGCCTACCACGCTGCACAAAATAGGCATGGCGCCCATAGCCCGCACGTTCAGCGCTACATTGGCCGCGCCACCCAAGCGCAGGTCTTCTCCTTCCAAATTGACTACGGGGACGGGGGCTTCGGGCGAAATGCGGGTTACATTGCCGCGCAAATAGCGGTCGATCATTACATCACCTACGATGAGGACCTTGACTTGGTTGAAAGCTTCAAAATTGAGCATGCAGACTTGGTTGTTTGGGAAGGTAAAAGTAAAGAGGATATTTTGAAATAATTGAAAGAGCTGGATGGAACCCATTAATCTTTGATGATCCTTTTTAATCTAGCCATAATTTTTAGGGTTGCTCCCTGGTTTTCCTGTAAATATTGTTGTACTGCTGTGGACGCTTTTGAACTAAATGCAGTGACCTTTAATTGGCTGAAAACCTGATTGAGTTCCTTCTGCCCCTGCACCACAAAGGCCCCACCCGTTTTTACATTGACTACCGCCTCCTCAAATTTCTGGTACTTTGGTCCAAAAATAACCGGCAAGCCAAAGGCCATTGGTTCCAAGGTATTGTGAATACCCGCGCCAAAACCACCACCAATGTACGCAATGGTCGCGTAGCGGTACAAGGCCGAGAGCATACCGATGTTGTCGATGATCAATACGGTACGATTGACATGTTCTTCAGCTTGAAATTGGGAGTAACGAATGCACTGGGCTCCAAACTTTTGTTCAATTTGCTCGAGGTGGCTTGCTCCGATTTCGTGGGGCGCAATGATCAATTTCCAGCCCTTTCGCAATTCCTGATTTTCCCACAAACCCGCCAATAATGCCTCGTCGGGCCCCCAGGTGCTTCCTGTCATCAAAACGGAGCTGTTCTGGGCAAAGGATTCTACCCGAGGAAATGGTTTTGCCTCGGCAGCAATTTGTAAAACCCGGTCAATGCGGGGGTCACCAGCCAAGGTGTATTGTTGGAGTTGATGCTTTTCCAACAACTCAACCGAACTTTGATTTTGTACAAAAAAATGCTCAAAACCCCACAAAATTTGCAAATACCAGCGCCCCCAGGGCTGGAAAAAGGGCTGCTGGGGCCGAAATAAGGCAGCGATGAGCCAAACTGGTGTTTTCTGTTTGTGCAAGGAGTTTAAAAAGTTGTACCAAAATTCGTATTTGACAAAAATGGCCAGATTTGGCTTTACGATGGCCAAAAACTTACGGGCATTACCTGGCAAGTCGGCGGGTAAGTAACAAACCAGGCCAGCATGGGGGTAGTTTTTACGAATTTCATAACCTGAGGGGGAGAAGAAGGTCAACAGAATAAACACTTCGGGATGCTGCTGTTTGATGGCTTCCATCAAGGGACGGCCTTGTTCAAATTCACCAAGGGAGGCGCTGTGTACCCAAATGAGGGTTTGGTCGGCTTTCCTTTTGGAGGAGAGCTCGGCGCTCAATTTTCCGGCCCAATTTTTTCGCCCGTTCCACCATAATTTTGCTTTGGGGTGAAAGAAGGCAGCAAGGCGGATGAAGAGCAGATATAGGTATATTCCAAGGGTGTATAAAATGGACATTATTAACGCTAGGTTAGAGTGAGTTTTTGATGCTTCATTTGAACTTAAGAAAACCACTAAAGCGACATTTTTTATCACAAAGGACACAGGGGCAGCACAAAGGACACAAAGTTAGATGTTGACGACGCTTTGTTTTCAGTTTTTTCATTGTGATTCCATGTTTAGTAGTAAATGTCTTCCGCTTTATCAGCGTAGAAAGGGAGAATCCAGCCCACACGGATGCCCAACAACAAGTCAATTCTTTTTTTACCATCCTTGCTTTGCGTAGCAAAATCAAAACTGCGCCGCGATTGGGTAAATCCCTGCATGAACTCAAAACCCGCCATAAAGTTACTACGTCGATCCTTGCTGAGGGCTTGGTAACCAAAATACTGTTGTAGCGCCAGGCCATTGCTCAGTCGGTCGTAACCTTTTTTGTAAGTGTCGGTTAGTTGTACAACCGAGCGCTGGGGGTCGTCCTGGATGCGAATTTTGTGCTGGAGCATACCAATGCCAAAATTGACCCGCCAACCCGCCCGGGAGGATTGCCCGGCATTGATAGGGAATACCCGCCCAGCCGTAAGGCCCACATAAAACCCACGCTCGCGCATGGGGATATCTGCTACTTCGCGGTCGTTGCCAATGATGTAACCTTCCTTGGTGCGCAGACCTAGCAAGGGATCTTCTTTGACCTGGTTGCCAAAAATGTACTGTGCATCTACTCCAAGCACCCAATTCTTTGGCCCCCATTGCCAATCGATGCCGCCTCCGGCAATGAAATTGGTGCCGAAACGTTCTTTTAACGTTCCAGCGGGTAGTTGGGCACCGTAGGTGAATTTGCTCAGAATCACTCCCTTGGGCTCATTTTGGGAAATTTGAGCGGAGAGTTGGATGGCATACATCAAAACAAGGATAAGCAAGAATAGTCCTCTTCTCATGCAGGGTAGGGGATTTTAATAAGGTTCCAACACTCAAAACTAAGCTTTTCCCACGGGCTTGTAAAAAACTTTTAGGTAAAGCAGCCGTCGAAGTTTATCTTTAGGGCAATAAAAAAATAAGTGTTCATTTTGCCAGAGGATTAGATGAGTAAACGGTTCATTTCAAGTGCCTTGTCTAATCCTTTGGCTCAAGAAAAATGAACACTTATTTTTGCCCCACTACTTTATGCGCAAGAATTAAAAAACCAGATGTAAAAAAATTTTCCAGTGAAAAGAGTCCTCATTACCGGCGCAGCCGGGTTTTTGGGATCGCACCTCAGCGATCGGTTTATCAAAGAAGGTTATCAAGTTATTGGCATGGATAACCTCCTGACTGGGAACATCCAAAACATTGAACACCTGTTTCCCCTCAAGGAATTTGAGTATTACCACCACGACATTACGAAGTTTGTACATGTTCCGGGTAAACTCGATTATATCCTGCATTTTGCTTCACCAGCCAGCCCGATTGATTACCTGAAAATGCCCATTCAAACCTTGAAGGTTGGCGCTTTAGGGACGCACAATATGTTGGGGCTGGCGCGCGAAAAAAAGGCCCGGATTCTGGTTGCTTCGACTTCCGAGGTTTACGGTGACCCGCTGGAGCATCCACAATCTGAGGAGTATTGGGGCAACGTGAACCCGATTGGGCCACGTGGGGTTTATGACGAAGCCAAACGTTTTTTGGAAGCCATCACGATGGCCTATCATACATTTCATCAGGTAGATACCCGGATTATTAGAATTTTTAATACTTATGGCCCTAGAATGCGGGTAGAGGACGGGCGGGTATTGCCAGCATTTTTTTCACAAGCCATTCGTGGGGAAGGGCTTACAGTGTTTGGAGATGGCTCCCAGACCCGTTCCTTCTGTTATGTTGATGATTTGGTTGAAGGTATTTATCGCCTCCTTTTGAGCGATTATACCCAACCAGTCAATATCGGTAATCCTGATGAATGCACCATTTTGCAGTTCGCACATGAAATTCTCGAGTTGGTGGGGAACCCCAGGGCCTTTGTTGATTATCGTCCATTGCCTGTTGACGATCCCAAAGTACGCCAACCGGACATCACCAAAGCTAGAAATATTCTGGGCTGGGAACCAAAGGTGCCTCGTGCCGAAGGTTTGCAGCGTACTTTTGATTATTTTAAAACTGTTGTAGAACCGGGATAGGGTCCCATGGTTCCAACTGGTCACTTCGACTTCACTTCGGCTTCACTTCGGCTTCGCTCAGTGACCATCTCAGTGACCATCTCAGTGTCAGTTGGAACCCTGGAACTCTGGAACCTTTATAATTATGACCTTTACTCAAAACATCCTCATTACCGGTGGTGCCGGATTCATCGGTACCCATTTGGTGAAAAGAATGGTCGTGCAATACCCGCAGTACCGCATTGTGAACCTCGATTTGTTGACTTATGCGGGCAACCTGAGCAATTTGACCGATATAGAAAATGCACCCAATTACGTGTTTTGCAAGGGTGACATTCGCGACAATGAGTTGTTGCAGGAATTGTTTGCCACCTATACATTTGATGGGGTGATACACCTGGCGGCAGAGTCGCATGTAGACCGCTCCATCAGCAATCCAATGGCTTTTGTAGAAACCAATATTTTGGGTACGCTCAATCTGTTGAATGTGGCCAAAGCCAGTTGGGTCAATCCGACTCATCAACGTTTTTACCACATCTCTACCGATGAGGTGTACGGTTCATTGGGAGAAACAGGCCTTTTTACCGAACAAACTGCCTATGACCCTCGTTCGCCTTATTCTGCTTCCAAAGCGGGGTCGGATATGTTGGTACGGGCTTATCACCATACGTTTGGCTTACCTACTGTAGTGTCTAATTGTTCCAATAATTACGGGCCCTATCAGTTCCCTGAGAAGCTGATTCCACTGATCATCAACAACATCTGCAACAATAAAACCTTGCCCGTGTACGGCGATGGTTTGTACACACGCGATTGGTTGTGGGTGGGCGACCACGCGGCGGCCATTGATTTGATTTACCATCAGGGAAAAATTGGCGAAACCTACAACATTGGCGGCAACAACGAACGCCGCAATATCGACCTCGTTCATTATCTGTGTGATACAATGGATGAGTTGTTGGGCCGTAGCCAGGGGACTTCCCGGCAGTTGATCACTTTTGTGAAAGATCGGCCCGGCCATGATCGACGTTACGCCATTGATGCCAGCAAATTGAAAAATGAACTCAATTGGGAGCCCCAGGTGAATCCGGAAGATGGGCTGAAAATGACCGCGCAATGGTACCTTGAGCACAGTGATTGGTTGGAAGCGGTGACCTCTGGTGCTTATCAGCAATATTACGAAAGCCATTATTGACGGCTTCTGAGGTGTTTCTTCAGTGTCTTAGGTTTCTAAGGTGGTGAAAAAGAAAAAAATTATTCTTCACCACCTTAGAAACCTAAGACACTATAGGACCACCTCAGGGTTATATTAAAGACATTTTGAGTAAAAGGAGTCACAACCGCTATGCCCTGTGCTGCCTACTTGGCCGCATAGTTTTTCAAAGCCCATTTTGAGATACAAAGCTTTGGCCTCTGTCATCCTTTCGAGGGTTTCGAGGTAGCAGGTTTTGTAACCCAGGTTTTTAGCAGCATCGAGCAGGTGGGCTACCATTTTTTGGCCCATTCCAAGGCCGCGTACACCGGGTACGAAGTACATTTTTTTTAGCTCACAAGTTGCAGGATCTCCGCCGACTAAAGGGCCAATTCCTCCGCCACCCAATACCTGATTTTGAGTATCGCTCAATATAAAATAAGCACATCCGTCTGCCTGATAATAGTCGTACATCTGATCGACCTCGGGATCATTGATGGAAAAACCATCCCCAACCGCACCGTAGGCAGTCATGACTTCCCGGATGATTTTGGAGATGGGCTCATTGTCGCTGGACTCGATTGGCCGAATAATAAGTGTGTCGTTTTGCATGGTGTTTGTAATGCTTTGTACGAAAATTAGGTTTTTTAACGGAAACGCGTGGTAATTTCCCAGGTTTTTTGTAGTCTTATTGCCTGATACTAACCCATTTCACATGAAGAGAGTTTCTTACGGCATTGCCATTTTTTCCTTTTTTTTACTTCCTCGATTGTCAGCTCAGGAGAAAAGCAACCAAGCTGATTTTCGCTACGGGAAGTATTTCAATGTAGCTGCTTTGCTCGACTATCAAAGTAGCCGGGATTTTGGGGTTTCCCCCCTGGTTTATCGTGGATTTCACTACGGGGGAATGGCGGAGCTGGGCTTTGAAGGCCCGCGCTGGGACATCTCCGTTGATGGTGGTCTTGGGGTGGGGGAGAGCAGTGTGTCCAAAGTGGCTACCTTTGTCTCCGAATCAACTATCTTTTATTACAATGCGCGCTTTTTGCGTAAAATTTGGGATAAAGACGAAGGAAAGCTCGATTTCCGGGCAGGATTACACCTAGGAGGTTACGCTGCTCAACGGGTTACTCCAGCGTTTTTAAACGCTTCTTTAGTGTGGGAAAGCATCAATACCCTATTTGCAACTGGCAAACTCAACTGGCGGATCAGCCACGAGCAGTCGGCGGGTAAATTTTTGTTCATTCGCCAGCGGCAAGGACTGCGTCACATGAAGTTGAGTACTCAACTCAGCTTACCACTACTGAATTCCGTTTGGCGACCCGATTACGCCTATATCGACGACTTTTCGGACGGGGATGCCGATGTTTTTGCCAACAATAAACTGAATTTTGGAGGTTTACGCTTGCAGTGGCGCTCTGATGCCTATTATTATTTGTTGAATGGCAATGCTTTACGCCTGACGTATTTGTGGGACGCTCAGCGCAGTGCCAATGCAATCAATCGCCTGGAATTGGGCCACCATCAAATGGTGTTGGGAATAATGATTCGACTCAATTAAGTAGCGGTGCAAAATGAATGCTTATTTTTTTATCGCCCATAATTCAATCATCATGAAGTTTAGTACAATCCTTAGTTGCACAGCCTTGTTGCTGCTGTTTTCCTGTGAAACCTTGATTTTTGAACAAGAAGTGGCCGATAATCCACGGGAAAATTTTGAGTATTTGTGGCAACAATGCAACGATAAATATTCTTTTTTTGCGTATAAAAATATCGACTGGTCGGCAATCCGCAGCAAGTATGAGCCACAAATCAAGGATAAGATGACCAGCGAGGAGTTGTTCAAAGTTTTGTTCTCTATGCTAAACGAACTGAAGGATGGGCACGTCAATTTGATTTCCCCTTTTCGCCAGTCGCGTTTTGACTTCGACCTGCTAGGCCCCGAAAACATTGATGTTCGGGTAGTGCGCGAGCATTACCTCAAGAGCGACTACATCATCACCGGGCCATTTGAGCACAATGTGGTAGGCTCCGACAAAAAAGTGGCCTATGTACGTTATGAATCTTTTAGTGGGACGGTTTCACCTGCACATGTCAATTATATACTGAGCTATTACCGCAACATGTCTGGCTTGATTTTTGACATCCGCCAAAATGGGGGTGGAAGTGCTGCCAATGTCTTTAAAATCCTCAACCAAATCGTATCCAAAAAAACCTTATTGTACAATTCTTACCTCAAGTCAGGCCCTGGGCCGGAGGATTTTGAAGGGCCTCAGGCGGCTTTTGCTGATCCCAATGAAGAACGCTTCAAATTCAATAAAAAGATCGCGGTATTAATTGACCGCGGTACCTTTAGTGCTGCTTCCTTTTTTGCATTGGCTGCCAGAGAAGTGGACAACATCGTGCTGATCGGTGATCGTACCGGCGGCGGCCTGGGCATTCCCAATGGTGGACAATTGCCTAATGGTTGGACTTATCGTTTTTCCATTTCTCGGACGCTCAGTCCTGCTGGTGAAAATTTTGAAAATGGCGTACCACCCGATATTCAGGTTGTGCTGACTAAAGCTGACCGTGATCGGGGGGTAGATACCGTGATTGAACGCGCCATTCAGGAGCTTAAATGAGCTAAGCTATTTGATTAAAAATATTTGAAATTGTGCTGGTATTCAATTTTTTGCAGGGAATGGTAAATGAGGCTGATCACGTTGTTGACATCTTCCTTGTGGGCCATCTCCACCGTGGTATGCATGTAGCGCAAGGGTAGGGAAATTAAGGCAGATGGTACTCCACCGTTGGAATAGGCAAATGCATCGGTATCAGTACCGGTACGCCGAGAGGCCGCTTCCCGTTGAAACGGAATTTCGTTGGCAGTAGCCGCGTCGATGATCAGCGAAAGCAATTTATTGTGTACGGCCGGAGCATAAGTAACCGAAGGCCCACCGCCACATTTTACGTCGCCAAATTTTTTCTTGCTGATCAGAGGTGTATTGGTATCATGGGTCACATCGGTAATGATGGCAACCTGCGGTTTGATGCTTTGGGCAATCATTTCTGCACCACGCAATCCCACTTCTTCCTGCACCGAATTGACAATGTACAGGCTGTAAGGCAGGTCAATTTTGTTTTCGTGCAACAAACGAGCTACCTCAGCAATGCAAAAACCTCCGATGCGGTTATCCAGAGCCCGGCCTACGTAATAGCGATCATTTAAAGTCATGACCTCGTCTTCATATACCAGTACACAACCAACGTGAATGCCCATTTCCAGCACTTCCTCTTTGTTTTTGGCACCTACGTCAATGAAGATGTTGTCTACCTTTGGCGCTAGGTTGTTTTCCTCCCCATTGCGGGTATGGATCGCTGGCCAACCAAAAATTCCTTTGACAATCCCATTCGGAGTATGGATGTTGACACGTTTGGACGGCGCAATCATTTGATCAGAGCCGCCATTGCGTACAACGTGCAAAAAACCATCATCCGTGATGAAATTGACAAACCAGGATATTTCATCGGCATGTCCTTCGATGACTACCTTAAAATCCTTGCCTGGATTGATGATGCCATATGCCGTACCATAGTTGTCCAGTCCAGTTTCGTGGACAAATGGGCGGATGTATTCTAACCAGAGTTTTTGTCCGGCTGACTCAAACCCGGTCGGAGAGGCATTATTGAGATACTGAAACAAGAATTGTTCAGATTGAGCTGTAATTACCGACATAATAAATTGATTGGTACTAAACTAACGGATAAATATAAAAATTATCCGCTGTAGACCTAGTTCGTGAACAGAATTATATTTTTAGTTTTCCCATTGGGTACTCCATTGTTTAGGATCTTGGCGCCAAAGTCTGAGCGTTTCTTGATCTGCTGAACTTACATAGGCTGATTCCAGCGCTACTTGGGTCATTGTGCTGTAATTGCTCAAGGTCTCCAGTGGGCAATCAGCCTGTTGGAACGAGGTTTTGGCCGCATCAAATTCATAAGAAAAAATAGCCAGTACACCAACCACGGTAGAACCTTCGCTGCGCAATGCTTCAACGGCTTGTAAGCTGCTACCTCCGGTAGATATCAAATCCTCGATTACTAAAACTTTCTGACCCCGTTTAAGTTCACCTTCAATGAGGTTTTGGCGACCGTGTTCCTTGGCCTTTGCCCGCACGTACACGAAGGGCAATTTTAAGCGATCTGCTAATAGGGCACCATGTGGAATACCCGCCGTAGCTACACCGGCCACGAGGTCAAACGGTTGAAAAAGTTTGCTTTTTTCTACCAGACCTTCAACCACCAGGTCACGGATAACCGGGTAAGATAGGAGGGTGCGGTTGTCGCAATAGATGGGGGACTTGAGTCCAGAAGCCCAAGTGAAAGGGTTTTGAGGACTTAACTTTATTGCCTTAATTTGCAATAAGTTTCTGGCTATTTCGGTGGCAAAATTCATTTCCAAATGGACATTGGTTTTTGGTCGACAAAATAAAGACACAAATGTACAAAATCTACATTAACGACATTCCATTCATTTTATCCGCAGATTTGTCCTTAGCTCAACAGGTTCCTGGCGATAAAACCCAGATTGTGGCGCGCTACAATGGTTCGCCCAAAATTTTTCTGAATTACGCAGACATGCTGGAAAAAGGCCGTCAATTGGACTCCATCACCATCTTTTCAGAAAATTTGGAGCAATTGTGGGTCGATTTCTGCTCCAATTTCAAATTGATTGAAGCAGCAGGAGGTTGTGTATTCAATGCTCAAGATGAATTGTTGGTGATTTATCGGCGTGGTTCCTGGGATTTGCCCAAAGGGAAAATTGATCCAGGGGAAACTCCTGAGCAAGCTGCTGTTCGAGAGGTAGAAGAGGAAACGGGTATTGGGGAAATTTCCCTAGGGAAATTTCTCGGGCATACTTACCATACCTATCGGGACCCGAAAGAAAGGCGGATTCTTAAACGTACGTATTGGTATCGGATGCAAACGCCCCAAAAAGATTTGACGCCTCAAACTGAAGAAGACATTGAGCTAGCGGAATGGGTACTTCCCGGGCCTTTTTTGGACCGGCCAAAATTGGAAATTTACCGAAGCATCCAGGAAGTAATCGAGCAGGTGAAATAAAAAAACGAAGGGCTGCCAAATGGCAGCCCTTCGCTCTTATTATTACGTGGAATAAGAGCCCCCACGATCATGAGATCATGGGGGCTATGAAAATTATTCAACAATAATCATCTTCTTAGTAGCAGTGAATTCGTCAGCTTCCAAAGTGTAGTACAACACACCAGTAGCATTCAAATCGCTAGCTTTCAGCGTGATTTGGTTGAAACCTTTAGCATAGTCAGCACGAACGCTCTTCAACACACGGCCAGTCACATCGCTGATGGTCAGGGTAGCAGCAGCAGCCTTT
>NZ_JBGSLK010000120.1:0-6925 GCF_041740695.1 Haliscomenobacter sp.
AATCAGCTAAAATCTTTCATCAAGCTATCGTCCAAGCTATGTTCGACATTAATCATTGTCCGGTTCGTAAAGATGAGCTCAAATCTCTTTTAACATTAAACTTTCAGTCATTTGCACAAATCCTCACTCCGTGAGGTATAAATAAAATAAATCACATAAAAATGTCTAAAAAAAGAGCCTTGATCACCGGGGTGACTGGCCAGGATGGTGCCTACCTCAGTGAGTTGTTGTTGGCAAAAGGGTACGAAGTACACGGCATTAAACGCCGCTCTTCCTTGTTCAATACCACCCGCATTGATCACCTTTATCAAGATCCTCACGAGGGAGATTTGACTTTTTTCTTGCATTACGGCGATTTGACCGATTCGACGAATATCATTCGCATCGTTCAGGAAGTGCAACCCGATGAAATCTACAACCTGGGTGCACAATCCCACGTACAGGTTAGTTTTGAATCGCCAGAATACACCGCCAATGCCGATGGAACTGGGGCGCTCCGGCTCTTGGAAGCCATTCGTCTTTTGGGTATGGAGAAACAAACGAAGTTTTATCAGGCCTCCACTTCCGAATTGTATGGCTTGGTGCAAGAAGTACCCCAAACCGAGCGTACCCCTTTTTACCCTCGATCGCCCTACGGAGTGGCCAAATTGTATGCCTATTGGATCACGGTCAACTACCGCGAGGCGTACAACATGTATGCTTGCAACGGCATTTTGTTCAACCACGAAAGCCCCCTCAGAGGCGAGACCTTCGTGACCCGCAAAATAACCCGTGCAGTGGCCAAGATTGGGTTGGGTTTGCAAGACAAACTCTACCTCGGCAACCTGGACGCCCGCCGCGACTGGGGCCACGCCAAAGACTACGTCGAAGCCATGTGGCTGATGCTTCAACAGCCCGTGCCCGAGGATTTTGTGATCTCCACCGGTGTGGCCACCAGTGTTCGCGATTTTGTGCGCCTGGCCTTTCAGGAGATCGGGGTGGAACTCGAGTTCAGGGGAGCCGGACGGGAGGAAATCGGCATTGTGGCGGAGTCGCACAATTCGGAGTTTTTCTTGCGTCCAGGGCGGGAAGTTGTGGCCATTGATCCACGTTATTTCCGTCCGGCCGAAGTGGAGCTTTTAATCGGGGATAGCACAAAAGCCAGGGAAAAATTGGGCTGGATACCCAACTATGGCTTGGCGGGACTCGTCCAGGAGATGGTAGCCTCAGATTTGGAATTGTTCCAACAGAACCGAGTGCTCCGAGAAGCTGGTTTTATGGTAAAAAATGAATTTGAATAAAAAAATGCACCTCAAAAATGGAACTGTCAAGCAAAATTTACGTTGCTGGTCACCGCGGAATGGTCGGCTCTGCACTCATTAGAAACCTGGAAAAAAAGGGATATCACAATTTGGTGGTTCGAACATCAAACGAACTTGACTTGCGCAATCCCGATCAGGTCAATGCGTTTTTTCAACTTGAGCAACCCGGGTACCTTTTCTTGGCTGCGGCCAAGGTTGGCGGCATTTTGGCCAACAATACCTATCGGGCCGATTTTTTGTATGACAACCTGATGATCCAGAACAACGTCATCCATGCAGCGCATGCGTACGGGGTGAAAAAATTGTTGTTCCTGGGTTCTTCGTGCATTTACCCCAAGTTGGCCCCGCAACCGCTGAAAGAAGAGTACCTACTGTCAGGCTTCCTTGAATCGACCAACGAGCCCTATGCAATCGCCAAAATCGCCGGCATCAAACTTTGTGAGGCATATCGAAGCCAGTACGGCTGCAACTTTATTTCCGCGATGCCTACCAACTTGTACGGGCCCAACGACAATTACGATTTGCAGACGAGCCATGTATTGCCCGCCCTGATCCGAAAATTCCACGAGGCAAAAGTCAATGGTGACTCCAGCGTCGAAATTTGGGGTACAGGAACACCCCTGCGGGAATTCCTGCACGTGGACGATCTGGCTGAAGCCTGCCTTTTTTTGATGCTCCACTACAATGAAGCCAGCCACATCAACATTGGAACTGGGGAAGATCAATCCATACTGGCTTTGGCGCAGCTCATCCGCTCAATCGTGGGCTTCAATGGGGAAATTAAGTTGAATCGATCCCAACCGGATGGCACGCCCCGCAAATTGCTCGACGTGTCGAAAATTCATGCGCTTGGCTGGAAGCATACGATTGAGTTGCACGAGGGGATTGAAGGGGTTTATAGAAAGAGGGCTCTATTTGCTGAGGTATGAGAGATTAGCAGTTATTGCCGTGAATGATGGGTCCAGACGCAATCCAGCCGTTTACCTAGCATTTTCCTCCTCCACAGCCTGCTCCACCCTCTTCGCCGCCTTATTGAACCGATTGATAAAGGTACAATGCTGACAAAAATCTTCTACCAATACGCCATTCAAAAAACCATTGCGCATCTTTGTAAACCGCTCGCTATTGAGAATCTCTTGCAAGGTTTGTTCTTTGACATTGCCCAAATTGATCACCGCATTTTTGTCCAAACAACAAGGAACCACCGAACCGTCTGCGTGGATGCCAATGTGATTGACGGCGCCATGACAACGTCCTTGGGTGCCCTGATGGGGCAATAAAAAAGAGGGCCATTCAAACCGGGAATCAAAATGCAGGTAAAGCCTGTTCCAAATTCGTTTGGATTTGATCAAACCTAGCTCGAGGTTTCGGTTGATCTCTAGGTTGAAGTAGGCTTCGATTTTTGTGTAGATGTCCTCATTGTCCGCCGCGTTGCTTTCCTGATTCCACAATCTAAAATTGGTGTACAGGGCAGGTCTTAGCTCATGAGCCGATTGTACGAACTCAAAGATGGGCAAGAGGTAAGGCTCAATGTCCCGATCCGGAAAATTGTCTTTGAAAGCCTGCAAGGAGAAGTTGACTTGTCGAACACAGCTGGCGTTGATGAGCTGATCCTTGTATTTTTTGATCAAAATGCCATTGGTGGTCAGGTCGATTTGGGTATTGTACTGTTCACAAATCTCCAATATTTGTAAAAACTTAGGATGAGCCAGTGGTTCCCCCATCAGGTGCAAACAGACGATTTCAGTCAGGGGCGCTACTTGTTTCAGGATGGCCTCAAATTCAGCAGGGTCCATTAATTTTTTGTCTTTTTCGACCACCGGACAAAAAGAGCACTGCACATTGCAGATATTGGAGATTTCAAGGTAGATTCTTTTGAACATGAGTCTGTTTGGTCTCAATTCGGTTCAACAGGTTGGTAATGAGTGGGGCGAAGGTCTAAAAAGTTTTTGGCATTAAGCAATCTTACTCTTTCATTACCTCAAATTTAGCAACAGCCATAACATCGTCCCAACTAAACCGGATTTCACCATTGCTTTTTGTTTCAACAATTTCAATAGTAAATTGCTCCCTGATTTTTTTGGTTTTTTCAATTGGAATAACAACTTGAGCAAAGTCTTTGCTTCTGTTAGGGTCTGTAGGCCAGGATTTTACATCGGTACTGAAGATAAGTGACCATTCCTCCTTTTTGGGTATGGTATAAATGCTGTATTTGCCTTTGGGAATTAAAGTGTTCCCTACCTTAATGTCATTTTGAATGGTCAAAACTGTTGGCCCATTTGCGCCAGTTCTCCACAAGGTGTCATAAGGCACTACCCCACCAAATATAGATCTTCCACGTTTGTATGGCCTTCCATAAGTGAGGCTAATCTTTGAGCCTTGTATTTCAGTTTGAATGGTTTCGGTAGGAGATGGAATCCCAATTCCTTTTGTCTTGGCCATTCTTTTGGCAATCTCGTCAATATTAATGGGGGCATGATTGGTGACATAATAGTTCCAGGGTGTACCTATCCCATCAACACCGAGGATTTTTCCAGCATGATCAATTTTGATTTTAGTGTATTCCAGAAAAGGGCCGCCAAAAATGATGGTATCCTTATTGAGGAAATGAACCCCTATGTCGTAAACCCCAATATTGTGATTGATCATTTTTAGGGGAAGTTCCTGCTGTCCGGATTGAACCAATCGCCTGCACTGCCATTCCATCAAGGAAATAAATGGAACCCAACCTCCAACAAAATCTACTTTTGAAGCCGGATGCTTGTAAATTTTTTCAGCACTTTCTCCAATAATTGAATTGTAGTAGGTGCAAGTGTCATTTTTGCAGTTCATGTTTAACCGGTATTCAAATGCACCAGACTTCGCCGAAAAAGGAACGGAACTGTTGAAAGGGTTCATTGCCGAAACATTAAATTCCCTGATGCTGCCATCCGGGTAAAAATGAATGCTGAATTCGCCAATATAATCCTCTGGCACTCGAACAAAGGCTTTCCCGTAAAGATGGTTGTTAATTAGGGTGTAGGTCTCAACGAGGACGGTATCTACCCCCATGCGGCCTATAAAGGAGGCTGTATAGAGTTTGTTTGTTTGGCTAAAGCTATTGGTCCCAAAAAAAATAAAGACCAGCACAATCACGATTTTCGTTGAGGTACTCATGACATGATGTTTTTCGATTTGAATTGATTGGGTTGTAGTACATCCACACGGTTTACCCACCAAAGTCGACAAAGCAAAACTCGAATTGCTTCTTCTACTTGGCTTTTGCCAGGGTATATTTCCCTATGGACTCAATTTTATTTCGTCTTCAAGTGTTTTCAAATGAACCAAACGTGCCAGGTTTTGAAATATAATTCAATGCCAGTATTGCTGTAGCTGTGCGTAGTGTGGTAGCCCATTCCCATGCTGCCATCTCCGAAATCCCATTGATAGCCAAAGCTACAATTGCTTTGGCAATTTTCAGTATTGATATTGGCTACAAAATGCGAGGTGTTTTGCACGTAAAGGGAGTCATCACTGTCAATCCGAAAACCACAATATGGTATGTTGCGGTGTTTTTTATGGCATCAATCCAGGCTTCTCCTTAAAATGAATCTTTTTCCAACATGGCTTTGGTGTTTTAGTGGTTTTCATTTGTCGGTTCATAATAAAGCGTTATGGCACCACCACTAAAGGTCTTAGTCTTTATGAGTTTAAGAATGGTTCTATCGTGCATGTTTTCAAACAATGGCAAACCGCCTCCAGCCACTACCGGGTGAACACAAAGTTGGTATTCATCAATCAAATTGAGTTTCATTAGCTGTACAATTAAACTCCGACTGCCCACTAAAATGGCTGCACCCGCTTGTTGTTTGAGTGCTAAAACTTCTTCTTCAAGAGTTTGATTTGACAATTTAGCACTGTCCCATTCTACATTTTTCAGCGTATGTGAAAAGACAATTTTGGGAACCTTGTCTATGGCCAGAGCAAAGTCGTCCATTGATTTTTCACCTGAAGGATTTTTTACCAGAGGTTGCCAATATTCCATCAATTGATAGGTGATTCTGCCGTATAGAATCGCACCTGCGTCATTTAAGAGTTCCGTGTAATGTTGATGTATTTCTTCATCTGGCAGGCCTGCCGTATGGTCGCAAACCCCGTCAAGGGTCATATTGATGGCTGCAATGAGTTTTTTCATGTGATCGAACGTTTGGCTTCCCACGCATTCAACGCTTAGGAAGCAATTTTCGGGAAGCGATTGTTCCCAATACTTTCAGGCTCTGAACTTTAGATTGTTTTTGACTTTCTCCCATTCGATGATCCTTAAACGCTCATTCGTTTTTATTTCATCCTCCAATTGCTTGGCGTACAACTTCCACCAATAGATTGCGGGAATGACATTCCCACAATGTTTTTCTAATCGATACACCAGCTCATTATTGGGATTGTCTCTTCCATTGAGGAGCCTGCTTAGTTTAGTTGGATGAAGATCAATCTCCACAGCAAAGTCCTTTTGGCTTCGACCAATTAGTTTGATGTACTGCTCTAACTGGTGTGCAAATGAAAATTCTTTTTCAAAATCACTTCGCCCAAGATAATCTTGGATCAGTAATTTCATGCGCATCAGTGCCGACAACAACCTTTGTTCCTCAGTGCTTTCCTTTAGAGCTTTTAAGCGTAAGGCTCTGAATTCTGCCTCAATAGCCTCTTTTTCCTGCTCTTCCAAATCGGCTGGAAACACGTAGCCTTCTACAATCTCCTGATCAGTGAATTGTTTGCTCAACTCCCGATAGATATTTTCATTATTTTTCATCTCCAAGGTATTGGTCAATGACACGTTTTGATTGTTCATGCGCTAACGCAAGTAGTCTTCCATACTGGCGAAACCCATATTTTTCTTGGTACAAATCAATCAACCTGGTCTTTGGCAACAAAGAAACGAACCCTTCGTATCCTTTTCTGAAGGCAATGCCGCAAGCAAAGCCAATCAAACAGCCAGCAATGTTATCCAGGGTTTTCCCTTGACCTACCTGCTCTTTGATTACCTCAATCAGGCTGATGTGAATTCTCAGCTCTGCCGGATGATCAATCAAAGAAAGTAAACCTAGAATTTTTGTTTCTTCACCTTTCAAGCAGATTTTATACACATCATGCTTTTCTTCAACTGACCAGTCAAAGACAAACCCTTTTCCTTTCTTAACCTTTTGAAAGTCCTTAGGCTCAATCTCCAGGATAATCGCTTCAACTAAATCACCAGACGATGTGTCGATTAGTTTCATCTTACTTTTGCTTCAAAAGGCAGTATTATTGCAAATATCGTAAATTTTATTTACTGAATCAATAATTTTTTGAGTTATTGTGAATGGTTGCTTACCTGTCACACTGTCGCGTTTAGCGAGCGGTTGTAAGGTAAGTATTGTTCGATGTTGTATTGTGTTTATTTTCTATGCAATGAATTTAATATAGTGTAAGAAATCTCTGTTTCATTATCTCTATCCATGTGCAAGAAGGCGTTGTTGCATGAATCTCCGCTAAAAAAATAGGCTGATCCGGTTAAATTTGCTTTTGCGAAGAAAAACCCAACCAAAACCAGCCCATGTCAAAGATAGCAAAAGCAGATCAGGGAAGCAACAAGCCAAAGCAAAAAT
>NZ_JBGSLK010000121.1:0-20722 GCF_041740695.1 Haliscomenobacter sp.
ACCGCAGCGACTTTGACACAGCCTTGGTATAAGTCGCTGCGGTAGCCCACTTCAAAACTCTTAAGTCATGTACTCTGAACTCGTCACTCAAAAAAAGAAAATCATCAATTGCTTGATATCGGAGCTTCCACCCCAGTCATCTCCCAATGCCCCAAACTCACGGGAATATTCCCCATACCATTGAAGCGATCCAAAAACTCCTTGATCTGAAAAGGCTCTTGTTTCAGCTCCTTCAAACGGGCAAAATCCATCATGGCATTTTCAATCAAATACTTCCCAGTCAGGTAGCTGGTGCCATAACCCGGCTGGCGCAGATAGAGGTGTTGTTCAAAAATGCGCAATTCAGGCTCAGTTTTCATCCAGCCCCGTGGGGTGTATTCCATGTGGATACCTCCAGCTTCTTCCATGGTCATCTCGTTGGCGTGGGCGTAGAGAGAACCCAGGCCGCGGGCAGCCCGCTGGGCCAGCATGATGTACACAATCTCGCGGACATGGGGATCGTCGTTGTACAAGCCCGCTTGCATGAACATTTCTTCTACGGCGGTGGCAATGCCCTCATTGTGGGAGTCGAAAATGTTGTAGAGCAAGGGCGCGCGGCGAATTTCATTGGAATGTGGCTCTTGATCCATCAGCGCCAGTTCGAACCAGTGGTAAAAATGGGAATACAGCGGGCGCGGGTCGTAGTGAACGGTGATCCAGAAAAAATTGCGTTTTTCCTGAGGCACAAACTTTCCCAAATGCGCTTCTAGTGCGGGGGTAAAATAGTCTTTCATGCTCATGATCTCGTCGTTTTTGAGGAAATTGAGCAGGCTTTGCGCGGCGCGTTTGGCCAGGGCATCGTAAGCTTCGGGGGAGTCTACGGCGATGAGTTCGGGCAGTTTGCGGTTGGCGTGCTCTTCCAGCTTGAGGGCCGACCATGCGCGGGCGAGCTCCCGTTTGAGGAGCATCACTTCGTCGTCCCAAGTCAGAGGTACGAGGTGGACGTTTTGTTGGTACCAGGTGTAGTTTTCTTTGCCGATGCCGGAGGGCCCGGTTTTGGTTTTGGCCTCTTTTTCGAGCCAGGTGACGAACTGATTGGTGGAGGTTATGCAGGTTTGGATGGTTTTGGCTACTTGGTCGTCCGTTTTTACACCGGGCAAATCCAGCATGGCTTTTAAATTTTCACTTTGCGTCCGAATGTCGCGAATTCCGGCAATCCAGAGGTCTTTGGCATTGCCAGTGAGGTTGAGTTGAGCCTGTTCATTCAGGGAAGGGATGACCAACAAATCGCCCAACAATTGTTCTTTTTCTTTTGGACTCAATGGAAAAGTATAGGTCCAAAGATCAGTGACCCGGTGGTGGGTTGGGCCTTCATGCGCGGGCACATCGCTGCGGTCGGTGTACAGGGACTGGTAAAAAGCGGGGTCACGCGTCCAGGGTTGGAGCACGCGCTGGTTGAAATCGTAGCCGTTCATTTCCGCCCAGAGGATGGTCCAATCTACCCGTTGGGGGATGCTCCAGTTGCTGGTATCCATGGCCAGGAGTTGGGCTTGCAGTTTTTTGAACGTGGGTTGGCGTTTTTGAAAAGTGGCAGCAGTATAATCGGGCGCTTCATCGCGTAAGGGTGGCGTTTCAAAATTGCGCCAGTTTTTGAAGAGGGCAATCAGGTCGCTGTATTGGGTAGAACCTTTGGGAGGGGCTGATTCGGATTGACAGCTGTTGAGTAGGCATACCAATAGGAGTAAGGCTAGGGAAAGACGCATGGTGAACTTGGTTTTGTACTGAACAAGATACAAAGCGTGACCAAGTTATTGAGCATAATTTTTACGATTTTCAGGGCTAAAATGGATCGGCAAATTCCACGCTCTTCGTTCATGTTTTCCCCGACGGTAAAATACATCCCATTCCGGGATGGAATGGACTACCCTGATTGCTTCCTGATCATAAACCTGGCTATGTCCCCGCATCACTTTTATCTGATCAATTACGCCTTGTTCATTGGCTGAAAATTGTACCACTATCTTGGCAACAATAGAATCTTCATGCAGTATTTCCCAATTGATATGGCTATAAATGAATTTTCTTAAAACGCTATCCTGGCTATAAATGGAGGACCTGGATTTTGAATTATCATAAATGATGACCTGAAGTAGTTTACCTTTTTTAAATTGAAATTCATTTTCGAATTCATAAAGGGACTCATAACCCATATGAACATAATAAAGTCTTTTGCCTTGAGGCGCAATTATTTTGGCGCTTACCCAATCCGCTCCTACTTTTCCTTCTTTACATTTTTCCCCAAACAATTTTTTCAAATCGGCTTTTGGCCTCTCATCTTCATCAGAACAACTGTAAATGGCTGTTAAAAACAATTCTTGGTTTATAACCGTCCACTCCGCTTGATAACCTCGCCAGCAAGCTGTTGACCCGACAACTTTTCGTCCAAACATTTTATTCCTAAAAGAATCGATGTTGGGGAGCAATTCCAAAGGATTGGCATAAAGCATTAGGGTATCTCCTTTGTAGACAAGAAGATCAGGGATTTGGGCCGTTGCAAAGATTTTGATGGAGCCCAGCAGCAAACTAAAACACAGCAATAGCCTGTTCATAACTTCTTCGCTGCCTCCACCAAAGTTTTAAACTCCGCTTTAAAGCCATACATAGATAGGAAGGAAAGGAATTGGTTCTGTAGCATAGTAGTTGTTTTACCTTTTTGCTGCATAAGATAACAACAAAAATTCACCCACGCAAAACATTTAACATTTATTCCTCGACCACTCACTCCAGGAGCCGACATAGAGTTTGGGAATCTCCAAACCAGCCTGTGCCACTGCCAACAAAGTGTGACAAGCCGTCACCCCCGAGCCGCAGTGAACGATCAATTGATCGGCGGGTCTTTCGGCAAAAGCATCCTGGTATATGGCCTTTAACTCGGCTGGAGACTTGAATAAACCACTAGCATCCAGGTTTTCGCTGAACGGAATATTGATGGCCCCAGGAATATGCCCGGCAATCAAATCAATGGGTTCCACCAAACCCAGGTAGCGGTCATGATCCCGCACGTCGATGACCAGGTAATCGGGATCCTGGGCGATTTGTTCCACTTCGGCCATATCGGCCTGGGTCAATTCCCAGGCAGCGATGGGGTAGGGGAGACATTCTTTCGGCTGCGCTGGGCTAGTACTCATTGGAAAAGCAGCTCGTTCAGCGGCCTGGATACCACCGTCGATGACTTGCACCTTGGGATGTCCGATGGCCAGGAGCATCCACCAAAAGCGGGCCGCCGCATTGGCCCCACTTTTGTCGTCGTACACCACGACGTGACTTTGGGGGTTGATGCCGAGTTTGCCCAAGGTTTCGGAAAATTGTGTCAGGGTAGGCAAGGGATGCCTGCCGCCGTTGGACACATCAGCTTTGATGTCCGCCAGTTGGCTGTCGAGGTCTACAAATAGGGCACCCGCCAGGTGTTTTTGGGCGTAATTTTCCCGGGCATTTTTGCCGTTGGTGGCGTCGATGAGGACCAAGTCTGGGGAGTTGGCGAGTTGTAGTAGTTCAGTGGCTTGGATGAGGGGGGCGGATTCTGATTGCATGATTGAGTTTTGAGAAGGGAGTTAAATTAAATTAAAATCAACTGGCTTATCAAGTAGGACTAAATTTCCTTTGACATAGTTAAATAAGCCAATTTCATCAAAATTATGGTCTTCGCTAGTAGACAAAACCAGAATAACTGATCTAAAAACACCTACAAAATAATACACTAGCCTAAATCTCGATACACCATCTTTTACCTGAATAACGCCGTGTTCTTTAAAGTTTTGGTGGTTGGCTTGGATAAATTCTTCTTTGAAGTGGTTAGTTTGGACACTCAATTTGTAATTTTTTTTAAGACTGGTATAGTTGCTTAACGTAGTTATGTACTCAGGTCTTCCATTAGGTTCGGGAAAAATTTGAATAAAGACTTGATTTCCTTTATTGCTCTCTGTGTCAAATAGATATATTGTGTGATAATGTTGGTTGTCATATTTTTCATGCCTTAGCAAAAAAGGAAAGTAGTGCAAATTAGAGAGATTACATCCAGCATCCCCGTAGCTAGATACTTCGTCTTGAGAAGCGGAATTGATTTCTTTAGTCATTCTTGCCATGGATAATTGTTTAACTCAGTTGAAATTATTGAGTTAGTCTTAATATTTACACGCAAACATCTAGTTTATTTTCAACTAAATTTAACAAATAATAATTGTCTTACATCGCCGAAGGCGAGGCGCTAAACTTTTACCTCGTTTTCTGATGAAATGTAGCCAAATGATGCTTCAGAATCTCCACCAATTCTGCGAATGTAATTTTTAGGCCATTGGTGCTGATGCTTAAAGGGGTGCCGTACTGCCGGTAGTTCATGGCCATCAATTTCCGCTTCCAGCCATTGCTTTGCCGATCAATGTAATCCTGAGGATTTTTGACCAAAATGAGCATCAATCGCTGGCGCTGGATTTGCAAAACCGAAATGTCTTCAATGTCTTGCCATAAAATTTGCCCAGCGGAAAGTCCACCGGAGTTGTCGGTTAAGCCCTCTTCATTGATGATTAATCCTGGACGCGGGTCGAAAAGTTTACGGATGATCAGCAGGGCAATGCCGCCGAAAAATAGAATAGCAACAAGACCTAAAACCATCAGGAAAGTTGATTCCACAGACGAACCCGTTCTACTAGGTGGCACCAGTACAAACCAAAAACCAATGGCGACAAAGGCGAATGCGCCAAAGGTGGAGAGCAAAAGTTTGCCTTTGGAGAGAGGGATGGTGATGGGTAGGTTGGTGGTCATATTGAGCCGTAGATTGTTTGAGGACGAAGATAATTTATTGATTCAATTATTGTTTCGATTGATAGCAAAAACGATCACTGAATTAGGTAACAATTCAATGAGTTTTTCTTTTGGTTTTATAGACTCTAAGGTTTCTCCGTTGCGTTTCATCCCGTTTATAAGAGTACGAAAGTTGCTTAAAATCAATACCTTTTCAATTTTCAGGATCAAATATTCCGTTTCTTTTTCGGCTTTATAGAAATATTTCACTCCATCAATTACGGCATCACTGGCTCCATCCAATAGCCCAACTTGGAAAGTATCCTTGGAAAGCTTTATGATTAACTCGTTGCCATAGTTGTAGGTATTGTATTCAATGCCGGTTTTGCCGCTGGTGGTTGAAGCTCGGTACCTTTTGGTGCTCACATCGTAAACTTCTTCTACATCAGCTTCGATGTTTAATCGGGCTTTGCTGCCCTGGAAATCCAAAATCACTTCCTGCAATTCGGTATTCCTAATGAACAAAACACCATTAGCTGTTCCATTAAAGTTGCCAGTTTTTACCTTGCGGAAGACGCTGTTGAACTCTTTGTTGTTGATTACAGTTTGGTCCCGTTGAGCCATGAGGGGGAGGCTCAGCAGGAAGAGAATTAGGAGGAGTGAATACCGCATATGACTCGAGTTTGTTTTGTTAGAAAACTTGATGCTTTGGGGTTAAAGGCCTTAAATTTAACGTGAGTTTTAAGTTTTCAATTCGTTCCTTTCCCAAGTAGTAATTCAAAATACACGTTTTTGATATTTTTCCTATTCGGGGACCTATATTCTTACCAATTAAACGGCAGATAAATGTTTCCTGCAACTGGGCCTCCTAATCATCCTTCAATCGAAACAACCTCACTCAGCGGCAAAGCCTGACAGGTCAAAATATAGCCCGCTGCCACTTCCGCATCTGTCAGTGCACCCTGCTTCTGCAATTGAACAGCACCACCAATGCAATGCATCTTACACGTACCACAAAGGCCTCGCTTGCAGGAATGAGGCAAAGGGATGTGCTGAGCCAAAGCCGCTTGTAAGATGGTTTCGGAATCACCTACTTCAAAATGGTACGTAGTTCTGTCGATTTGGGCGGTAACTTTTGCCTTTACAACACTGCCTTGAACGTTTTTAGCGTCCAGCATAGAAGCTTGTTCCTGAGTTGGTTTTCGATTGAAAATCGCTTCATAACGAGTTTCGTAATCTTTGAATTCTGTGCCCATCCATCTGTCCCACCAGGTAAAGTATAGGGCATAATTGCCATCAAAGAACTGGTGGTGCATGTTGTGATGGGTGGAAGGGGTTTTGTATTTTAAGATGGGGATTTTGGTCCACCCTTTAGGATACACTTCGTATCCCAAATGCCCAACCACATTGTTGAGCATGTCATACAGCTGCCAGGCAATAATCACCCCAATGTGTAAAGGGAGCACAAAGGGTAATAAAAAGCCCATCGCATTTTCAACAAGCGCCTCAGATGGATGAAAAGAAAAAGAAGTCAGGGGCGAAGGGTCGGTGCTTTCGTGGTGTACCCGGTGAAAAAACGGATACAGTTTAGGGTGGTGCATGGCGCGGTGTGACCAGTAAAAAAAGGTGTCATTGAGGAAAAGCAGCAAGGCAAAACTCAGCGGTAACCACCACCATCCGTATTGATCGGGCTGAGCATACAAGCGAGTGTAACCCTGCGATTGCAAATACAACAGCACGAGGTCCATCCCCACAAAGACAAGCAGGGTACTGCCAGAGTGCCATAAATCATGCTTGAAATGATGGGTGCTCGCCTGGGGCTGGCTTTGAATCCTGATGCGCTGAAACTTCTTTTTCCAGATCACCCAAAAAATGAGGAAGAGCGGCACACTGAAAAGGAGGTAAACAATGGTTTGCTCTAAAAATGCCCCAAAGAAATGTCCAATTAAATCCTGAAAACTCATGGTTGGTAGGGTTAAACATTGAGAATGATTGACCCTGCAAAGTTCTGGACTTGTTTGTTGGATGTCTTTGAGCTATGTCAAAAAGCGATTTGATCTAGATCAAAAAAATGAACAAGTGCTCACTGCTTACCCGATCGAATCCTGCTCAAAGTCTCCTGCGAAATGTTGAGGTAAGAGGCAATGTGCCCCAGGCTGATGCGGTTGGTGATGTCAGGAAATTGTCCGAGCAACTTTTCATAACGTTGCCGGGCATTCAAGAACTGTAAGTCACTGACCCGATCCTCCATTTGGGGGACGTAGTAGGTTTCAAAAAGTTTGATGTACCACAAAGCCAAGGCATGGTGCTGCTGCAACAAGCGCTGCAATACTGCATAATCGATGGCGTATACGCTGGAATCCTCCAGGAGTTGAATGCTCTCCAACGCTGGAGTTTGTTGGATCAAACTGGGGGTGTCTGCAAGGATATCGGGTTCAAAAGAGAACCAGACATTGACTTCTTTTCCCTCCCCGTCGGTATAAAAATAACGCACGGCCCCCTTGACCAAAAACCAAAGCTGATGACAAGTGCGGCCTTGTTTCAGTAGGTAGTAATTTTTTGGGAACTCGAAATGCTGAAAACTGGCCACCAACTCATCCAGAAGTAGTGGCGATAGTGGATGTATTTTTTGGATGAATGACTTTAGTTCCATAAGTACGAAAGTGTATTTGTCAACTGAATCCAGCTACACAGAGCGCGTTCAAAAAAAGTGAGCGCATAACCTAGCCCTGCAAGCGCGCCATCTCTCATCATAACCTAGCCCTGCAAGGGCGCCATCTCTCAGGAAGGGCATCGCCCTTTCGGTTCCCCACCAGTCGCCAGAACCTCATCAGCGACCGCTCACACCAGCATCCCTTCCCCGATCCCCCCAACCACTGCCCTCACTAGCGGCGACCCGTTCTTCCCCAGGTACACCAGCGCACTTTCAATCGCCACCGAAACAAAAGGGCTGTCATCCATATGCACCAATTCCTTCACCACAATATTTGGCTCCCTACTGAGGTCATAAGCCGAAGAAATAAAGGCGATGCCCCGACCCACTTCCACCAAGCTGATCAACAGCTCCAAAGAAGACACCTCCTGCACAATTTTGCCCATGCGGCTAAAACCTGCCAATTGGCACATCTGCTCAATCTCATCGTACACCGGGTGTAGGCTGCGGGTGATTTCCACCCAACGTTCATCGCGCAGGGATTCCAGACTGAGTGAGGCTTCCAGCGCCCGGGGGTGTTGCTGGGAGAGGATGATCCGTAGGCTGCCCTTGTTGATGACTTTGGCATTGAGTTCCGCGTAGTGCAGCGGGAGTAGCGTCAAGCCCAGATCAATTTTTTCAGCCAGCACGGCTTCCTGCACACTCTGAGGGGTAGGGAATTCCACCAGTTTGACCTCCACATTGGGGAAATCCCGATTGAGCACTTGCAGCAATTCCACGATGCGTTCACGCAAGGCGGTTTTGTACACGCCTACATGTAGCACTTGCTGGTGCAAGCCGATTTCACGGGCTTGTTCAATGGCTTGCTGGCTGAGTTGCAGTATCTTTTGTGCGGCTAGAAAAAAGTGTTGCCCGGCTTCGCTGAGCTCTACCTTGCGCAGGTGCTGGCGGCTGGCGCGGATGAAAAGCTCCACCCCAATCTCATTTTCCAATAAGGCAATTTGTTGACTCAGGGCAGGTTGAGAAACGTACAGCCGCTGGGCCGCTTTACTGAAATGCAGTTCCTCGGCCACGGCCACAAAATAGCGCAATTGACGTAGTTCCATAATTCAGTATAAGTTTTGCTTATGACAAAATTAGAAAATTGTATTGGTTTGGGAGAGGCTTTTGGAGAAACTTTGCAGAAACATAAGCTTGTCATCCCGAAGTTTCAAAACGAAAAAATGATCACAAAGGACACAAAGGCAGCACAAAGGGCACAGAGCAAAGCGTTGTCAACATCTAACTTTGTGTCCTTTGTGCTGCCTTTGGGTCCTTTGTGATGAAGAATGTCGCTTTGGTAGTTTTCTGAATACTTCGGGATGACCTTTCCTTAGTCGTAACCAAATAAAACCAAATTCGCATGCCACACATTCTCGAAAATCCCCAAACCGCCCTGAATACCCCCACCGATTTCCTGCCGCTACTCGGCACCGACCACCTCGAATTTTACGTCGGGAACGCCAAACAATCTGCCCATTTTTATGAACACGCCTTTGGCTTTGAAATGATCGGCTACGCCGGTCCGGAAACGGGGGTGAAAGATCGCGCCTCTTATGTCTTGCAACAAGGCAAAATCCGCCTGGTGCTCACCACCTCCTTGGTTCCCTCCTCCGAAATTTCGGAACACGTACGCCGCCATGGCGATGGAGTCAAAGTGATGGCCTTGTGGGTGGAAGATGCCCGCCTTGCGTACGCGGAAACGCTGCGCAGAGGAGCAGAATCAGCCGCTGAACCCAAAGTTTTGCAGGATGAAACTGGGGAAGTTGTGATTGCTTCCATCAAAACCTACGGCGATACCATCCACACCTTCGTAGAACGTAAAAACTATCGAGGAATATTCCTGCCTGGCTTTGTAGTCCGCAAAAGTGCTGCCTTCCGCGGCAGTGTGGGCTTGCAATACGTGGATCACTGCGTCGGCAATGTGGAGTTGGGCCAAATGAACCAGTGGGTGAAATTTTATGAAGAAGTGATGGGTTTCAAACTGCTGCTCACTTTCGACGACAAGGACATTTCTACTGAATACTCCGCCCTGATGTCCAAGGTGGTCTCCAACGGCAATGGCTACGTCAAATTCCCCATCAACGAACCCGCCGCTGGCCGCAAAAAGTCGCAGGTGGATGAATACCTCGACTTTTACGGCGGTCCGGGTGTACAACACATTGCTGTAGCCACCAACGACATCATCCAAACGGTAGGTGAATTGCGCAGCCGGGGCGTGGAATTCCTTGAAGTACCCGCCAGTTATTACGATGACTTGTTGGAACGGGTGGGTAAAATCGACGAAGACCTGAAACCCCTCAAAAACCTGAATATCCTCGTGGATCGCGACGAGGAAGGTTACCTCCTGCAAATCTTCACCAAACCCGTGGAAGATCGCCCTACCTTGTTTTTTGAAATCATCCAACGCAAGGGAGCGGTTTCTTTTGGCAAAGGCAATTTCAAGGCGCTTTTTGAAGCGATTGAGCGGGAACAGGCGCGGCGTGGAAATCTGTAATTTTAGTTGAGAAGGTTGAGGGAGGTTTAGGAAGGTTGAGGCTGCCGCAGCGACTTGAACAAGGTCGCGTCTAAGTCGCTGCGGCAGCCTCAACCTTCTCAACCTCCTCTACTTTCTCAACCTCCCTCAACTATTTTTCCACCAAATCTTGTTTATGTAAAACTAAACCCATATTTTTGTTTTGCCTTTCAGGGGCGAAAAAAAATAAGTGCTCATTTTGCCAAAGGATTAGATAAGAAAACGGTTCATTTCAAGTAACTTATCTAATCCTTTGGCTCAAGAAAAATGAGCACTTATTTTTGCCCCACTACTTAGTTTAAAACTATTCTTTGCATCTTGCCTTTCGTTTTGTGTACAAACCATATCCACGGTTTGGCACTTGCGTATTCTTTAGTTTATCCACACAAAACGAAAATTCAATGGATCTGCAGCGCAATCCACAACTGGAACTAGCCTTCGATTATGTGCGCAATACCCGCAAAAATGTGTTTCTGACTGGCAAAGCTGGTACAGGAAAAACAACCTTTTTACGCCAACTCCGCCTGGAATCGGTCAAACGGATGGTGGTGGTAGCCTCCACCGGAGTAGCGGCCATCAATGCGGGGGGGATGACCATTCACTCCTTTTTTCAATTGCCATTTGGGCCTTATTTGCCGGGGCAAATGGAGGATCCTTCGCGCATGCGCCGTTTCAACCGCGAAAAAATCAATTTGATCAAAAGCCTCGATCTACTGGTCATCGACGAGATCAGTATGGTGCGCGCCGATGTCTTGGATGGCATAGATGAGGTATTGCGCCGCCACCGGGATCGTTCACGGCCCTTTGGCGGGGTACAATTGTTGATGATTGGCGATTTGCACCAGTTGCCTCCCGTAGTCAAAGACGAAGAATGGAGCTTGCTGCGCGAACATTACAAAACCGCGTACTTCTTTGGCAGTCAGGCCCTGCAACAAACCGATACGGTACAGATCGAGCTCAAACACATCTACCGCCAGTCGGACGAGCATTTTATCGCGCTGCTGAACAAAGTACGCGACAACAAAATTGATCAGGAAGTACTCACGCAGCTCAATAGCCGCTATATCGCCAATTTTCAACCCAAAGAAGAAGAAGCTTACATTACCCTGACTTCGCACAACCAGGCTGCCCGCGACATCAATGCTTCAAAGTTGGGGTATATTCCGGGTTCGGTGGTGCGCTACAAGGCGACCATCACGGGCGAATTTCCGAACTTTGCCTACCCCACCGACGAAGTCCTGGAACTCAAAATCAATGCCCAGGTGATGTTTGTCAAAAATGACGTCTCCCAGGAAAAGCGCTATTACAATGGCAAGATTGGCAAAATAGACCGCATCGTCAACGACGTGATTTATGTGAAATGCCCCGGCGACACGGAAGAAATCGACGTCAAACCCGACGAATGGAACAATGTTAAATACACCCTGGACGAAGAAACCAAAGAAGTTAAGGAAGAAATTCTCGGCACCTTCAAACAATACCCACTGAAACTGGCTTGGGCCATCACCATTCACAAAAGCCAGGGTTTGACCTTCGAACGCGCCATCATCGATGCGCAATCTGCCTTTGCGCATGGGCAGGTGTACGTGGCCCTGAGTCGCTGCAAGAGTTTTGAAGGCATTGTACTCTATTCCAAAATCGCCCAATCCAGCGTGCGAACCGATACAGTAGTCAAAAACTACACCGAAGAGGCCGATAAAAACGCCCCGGATGAGAGCCATTTGACCCAATCCAAAATCGAATACCAACAAGGTTTGATCTATGAACTGTTCGATTTTCGGGTGGTAAAACGGCATCTGGAAAACGCCAAGCGCACTTTTTTGAGCCATGAAAACACGGTGTCTTCCGAAGCCGTGGCCCAGGTGTTGGTCATTGAACAGCAGTGCCGCAACGAAATTGTGGTAATCGGAGACAAATTTAAACCCCAAATCGAAGGCTATTTTCAACAGGCCGTTCTCCCGGAAGAAAATGCGGATTTACAGCAGCGCATCCAAAAAGCTTGTGGCTATTTTGAAGAAAAACTGGAACTACTGATGCCCCTGTTGAAAGAAATCCCGATGGCGACCGACAACAAGGCCATCGAAAAACTAGCTTTGGAAGCCCTGCAATTCCTGGAAAAAGAACTGTTCATCAAAAAAGCTTGCTTTATACAGGCCAAGTCGGGTTTTGTGGCCCAACAGTACCTCCAAACCAAAGCTAACGCCGAAATCGACTACCTGCGCGCACCAGCCAAACCCAAGGTCAATAAGAAGACTGTCGCTCAACAAACCTCTCACCCAGATTTGTACTTCGCCCTGCACAAATGGCGCGAAGACCTGGCCGCCAGTCACGACACCGAGGGCTACATGATTTTGCCCCAAAAAACGCTTCTACAATTGGTTGAAATGTTGCCGACCAGCACGGCTGCGCTGAAAAAGGTAAAGGGTATGGGGCCAGCCAAAATCAAACAGTTTGGCACGGATATTTTGAATGTGGTGAATGCGTATGTAGACAAAAATGGCATGCAGGAGATTCAATTGTTTCTCCCAGACTTGGAAGAAGCCCCCAAACCGCCCAAAACGGATACCAAAACGCTGAGTTACGAGTTGTACAAAGCTGGAAAAACCGTTGAAGAAATCGCCGCCGAGCGTGGATTTGCCCCTACAACCATCGAGGGTCACCTTGCTCATTTTGTAGGCACCGGGCATTTGGATGTACTGGATTTTGTGGAGGAAAGCAAAATGCAAACCATCGTCGCTCAATTTCAGCAGAGTGAAACAGGGCTCTTAGGCGAAGTAAAAGCGGCTCTGGGGGATGATTTTTCTTACCTCGAAATTCGGATGGTGCAAAAACACTTGGAGCGACTGGCGGCAAAAATGGGTTTGTAAGCGCTTCGAATCTCTTCAATTGTATCCTAACTTGCCAAACTATTCTGTCATGGGGCAGGATGAATCCAATATCTTTGCGTCTAAGGAAAACAATGTGGAAAATAACCAGAAAAGATGAGAATTTACTTCGTGTTTTTAATTGCCCTCCTTGCTACGCTCAGTACCAATGCCCAAACGCTCAGTTTCAACCCTGCCGACATCAATACCATTGCCGAGGCCGAAGCCAAAGCCTATACCGCCAGTTTGTTGAGCCCGCAAGTAGCGCCCTCCGCTGATTACGATGTAACATACCACCGCCTGGAGTTGTCGATCGACCCCAATCGGCGCTACATCAAAGGTAAAGTCACTACCTACTTCCAAACCCTGGAAGCTGATTTTTCGGCCATCCATTTTGACCTCAACGAGCCGCTACGGGTGGATTCCGTATTGTACAAAGGCAAAAAACTCACTTATACTCACGCCGATCTGGTCTTGCGCATCAACCTGCCCCAGGCACTAAACAAAGCCGTTTTGGATTCTTTGACCATCTTTTGGCAAGGCGAACCCTCCAATAACGGTTTTGGCTCTTTTGAACAAACCACCCATAATGGTGCCCCAGTCATCTGGACCCTCTCCGAACCCTACGGTGCCCGTGATTGGTGGCCCTGCAAACAAACCCTGACCGATAAAATTGATTCCCTCGATATGTGGGTATCTTGCCCCAAGGCCTATAAAGCGGCCAGCAATGGCTTACTGGTTGCTGAAATTGAAAAAGGCAGCGACAAAACCTACCGCTGGAAACACCGCTATCCGATCGCCAACTATTTGGTGGCTTTTGCGGTCACCAATTATGAGCGTTATACCGATTTCGCGGAGCTGAAATCGGGGCGCATGCCAATCGAAAACTACGTTTACCCCGAAAGCAAAACCTCAGCGCAAGCAGGCACCGCTGCCCTTATCCCGGTGATAGAGTTATTCGATTCCCTTTTTGTAGATTATCCTTTTCACAAGGAAAAGTATGGACACGCCCAGTTCAGTTGGGGTGGGGGCATGGAGCACCAAACCATGACTTTCGTGATCAACTATGGTTACGAACTGCTTGCCCACGAGTTGGCGCACCAGTGGTTTGGCGACCACACCACCTGTGGCTCCTGGGAGGACATCTGGCTCAACGAGGGTTTTGCCACCTACCTCTCCGGCTTGGCTTACGAGTTTTTGCAACCGCAATTTTGGAATGGCTTTAAAAGTGGACGAATCAATAGTGCCATCAGCCAGGCTGGCGGCAGTGTTTTTGTGACGGATACGACCAGTGTCAGCCGCATTTTCAGCAGTCGATTGTCTTACAATAAAGGGGCGATGGTCTTGCACATGTTGCGCTGGAAATTGGGCGACCAAGCCTTTTTTCAAGGGGTACGCAATTACCTCAACGCGCCGGAGCACGCTTATGGCTTCGCCAAAACGCCCCAGTTCAAAGCCCATTTGGAAGCGGCTGGCAAACAAGACTTGACCGAGTTTTTTAAGGATTGGTACTACGGTCAAGGGTATCCGACTTACCAGATCGGTGTTCGTCAAGAGGGCGACCAAAAAGTGATCATTCGCCTGAATCAGACAACTTCGCACAACTCGGTTTCCTTTTTTGAAATGCCTGTGCCAATTGTGCTGACCGGTGCCGGAGGCAAAACCTACGAAGTGCGTTTGGAAAATACCTTCAATGGGCAAGAGTTTACAGTATATCCTGGTTTTAACATCACTCAGGCGCAGTTTGACCCTAAACTTTGGTTGGTGGCGCGTACGAGTGGGCTTACGGTTGGAACTGCGGAGGTGGAGAAGGGTGGTTTTGCGCTGTATCCGAATCCAACTTCTGGCCTTACCCGTGTGGTGCTGGAAGAACGCGCTGGCGACATCCGCCGGGTGATCGTGAACAGTGTGAATGGTGCGTTGGTCAACGCAGCGCAGGTGCAAATCCTGAACAATCAGGAGGCTTCGATCGATTTAGGGCCAGTACCTGCCGGGATGTATTTTGTACGGGTGGAGACGGAGAATGGGGTGTGGATGCGGAATGTGGTGCGGAATTGAGCGTGAAGGGAGTTGCAACAAGGAGGGGAATGTTGGCAACTTCACGCTTTGGGTACGGTTAACCCATCATTCGTTTGATCAATTAAAATGCTCGGAAATAAAAGTAATCAACTGCTCCTCCGGCATTTTATTTGAGGTGCTGGTTGTAGACACGGCATTTTTATACTGTGGCGTGTCGGTAAGGAAATGAATGAATTGTTCCTGAATCTGACCCGTCCCAGTCACATGGACCTCATCTACGTTGGGCATAATCGCAGCTATTTCCTTGAAGAACTTCTGCGTCAACGCAATTCCGTGGTTGTTGGCTGCATTTTCATTGGAATTACCGGCTGAACCAGGATTGTCCACCGTTCCCAGTGCAACAAAATCCTCATCCTCAATATTTTCCTTGCCGACAATAATCGCATGATGGGAATCCATCCATACGCCAAACTGTTTTTTGTTTTTGGTTGACATGTGTTGTTTTTTTCCAAGTTAGGGGAAATAAAGGAGGAATGGGGGGGCTAAGACTTTTTATTTTTATGATTTTCAATAATTTGAGCAACCTCTTCTTCGGTTTTTTTGGATACTTTCGCTATTTGTGGAACGGAGAGGCCTTCTTCATGCATACCAAGTATCATTTCCATTTTTCCTTCTTCCATCCCTTTTTCATGGGCTTTTTCAGCCACCATTATTTTTTCTTGCTTTTCATCAGCCTCTTTAATGGCTACATTATCATACGCTATTCTTTCTTCTTTTGTCCAGTTGTGTCTGTCTGCTTCGATAAAAGCCGTATTCAATCCTTCATCGGTCTGTGCAAAATCCATTGGTCGAATATTTGTGGAAAGATACAGGAATTAGGTAAAAATAGTAAATTGCAACACAATTAGTTTTCTTTACTTTGTATATCCGAACGTGGGCTTCCCCGGCAACCGCCTGCTGACGCAACGGCTGCCAGGGAAGCCCACGTTCGGCTCATTTTTATTTTACTGATTATTAAGAATTTATGTGTATTTTATTAAAAGGTATGCTTGCTACCTTTCGGACGTATTTTCATTTATCCAATTCAGGAGTTGGCGGCTAACATATTCATTTTTGTAAAACCAATCTGTACTTTGAATACGAAAGAAACGCCAGCCTGCTCGCTCTAAAATCAGTTGTCGGGTTATATCTTCTTTGATTTTTTCAATTCCCGAATGATAAGTGAAACCGTCGCACTCAATCGCCAATTTCTTATTGTTTTTTATCAGTCCAAAGTCAATTCGATACTTGCCAACCTCAAATTGTGGAAAGAGAAAATCACCTAATTCGTTGTTGTATAAAAATTTACAAACTGTCTTTTCGAACTCACCTGAATTGGCATCAACTTGATTTATCAATGTCTGTAAATTCCGAATACCTTTTGTCCCGTCTTGCCCGATGCTAATGTTACTGTAATAATCAAGCAGTTTCTTACGGTAGCATTCTGGGTTCATGATTGCAACCGCATCAGGATGAATACTATGCACAACTATGGACTTCTCTTTTGCCCGACTTGCTGCAACGTTAAATATTCGCATATACTCCTCTGCTGACGCTGCTCTTGGCGGTCTTATTTGATTATCTCTTTCACTAAAACTGTGGCTGGCTGTAATCGTTAGAAACATGATATCTCTTTCATCTCCTTGAAACTCCCTTGAAGTACCAATTAACAACTCTAACTTATCCTCGTGATACTTTATCAGGTCACTTTGCGAAATTTGCTTAATCAGCCAATTCTGATGTTTCGTATTCGAACTATCCAAAGTCAGAATCCCAATTGTTGGCAATCGCTTCAATTCTTGATTTTGATGAGCGATAATAAAACTTTCAATCTCCTCAACTACTTTTTTAACAATTAAAGGTTTGTATTCATCCAAGTAATTGTCTTCTACATAATGAACTTCAATAGGTTCGCCATATGTTTTTTCCGTTGCCGTTTTCAACGGCACTATGTCGGAATTGTAAACATGGCGGTTGGAATAGCCGATTATTTCTGGCAAGCATCTAAAATGCTCCGTCAAAGTAACAATGTTTGGATAAATAACGCCGCTAATCGTATAAATACTATTGTTCTTGTTATTTACATCGAATTGAGTTTTGAAGCGGTGTGAAATTAGATACTTGTCAAGTAATTCGTTGGTTCTGTCAATCGTGAAAATGCTGCGGTCGGCAACTACGGACGTTTGGTTTTCGTCGCCAACTATCAATGACTTCTTACAACGAAAAACAAGGTTCAAACTGCTTATATCACATTGGCTTGCCTCGTCAATAATGAGCAAATCAAACTGTTCAGGTGTGGCATCGGGAAAAAATGTAACGGCTGTTTCTTGCGGCATAATCCAAATAGGGACTGCGCCTTTTGCAACCTGCATGTTTGTGATTGATGATGCTATATTTCTTGCCGTATTTTTTCCAAATCCCTTGCCAATATTGATAAGGTCATTTAGCCACGCATTCAGGGCGGATTTTTGGGTGTAGGTAACTTTCCTTGATTTGTAAAACCACGTTTTGTATGCAATTATATCTGCTGTTTGTTTCTCAATATTTCGTTTTATTGTTTGCAAATCTGAAAGCAATTTTTCTGAGCCTTTGGTCTGAACTGTAATGAAGGAAAGGAAGTCATCAATTTTCAAGAAAAACAAATCCATTTCGGCATCTTCCACATCTACGACTACGGAATTAGATTTTTGACATTCTGCTTTGATGAAATTTGCTGTAATCGGAAGAACTTCATTAACCTCTCTAAATAATCGCTCAAATTGAATTGCCTGTTTCTGTTTTTCTCGTTTTGAACGGTACTCGGCTAATTGCAGTTCATAATTTGCCCTTTCCACATTTTCAATAGAATTTGTGATATTGAAAACTATTGGATACGGGCTAATGTGGTTTAATAATCTAGTTTTGGTTTCTTTTAAAAATGTCGTAACAATTTCGTATTGTGAAAAATGCTGTACATTTCTCAAATACGTCAATTTTTCTTGTAAATCAGAAGACGTTACAGAAATTGGTGGCAGCGACTTTTCACGAAGCAATTCATTGAACGTGCTGACAAAGTTTGAAAAATCTACTGTAAAATCAATTTCCTTCAACGTCTCTAAAATGTCTGTTTGTTGAGGTAACCCAAACGTTTTAAGGTAATTATTGAATGTTATTGAAAGTTGCTTTATGTTTTTTCTTCTGTTTATTTCCGTTTCAATAATTTTGAATTGGTCAATTCCATTAGCAGCAATAAAATTGACTTTACAATCAAAAAAGCGTTTCAGGTTTTTATCCAAAAAAGTTTTTGCCACTAACCCAAGTGTTTTGGCATCACCAATCTTCACAATAAGTTGATTTACCTGTTGGTATAAAATATCTGGGTCGGTATCTTGAATTGGGGCTAAATCAATTTGGTACGACAATAATTTATCCTCTGCTACTTGTATCTGTTTTCTTAAATCGCTGCTCTGCGAAACAATGTTTTTGAGCAAAGCAATATTGAAATTCGGGTGTTTGTAGATTATTGTAGGGATATTCGAGTTTTCAAAACGAGCCAATTCTGTTTCAAAACTTGCTATTTGGCTTTTCAATTTTTCATCAAAAACATCAGTTTTGATTTGACTGTAATCTGCTGGATTTATGCGACTAGTTATTTCTTGTAACTGGATTTCTAACTTTCGCAATTCATTGAGGTCAAGAAATTTGTCGTCGTCCAAAAAGGTGAAATTTATCAATTCAAAATCATCTCGCTGTAAATCATTCCCGATTATAGCCAATTCAGCGAGTTTTGCAGAAACCCCGTCAGTATTTTTGTTGTGATTTACTTTGTCTTTAACTATTTGCGTCTGATAATTTTCGTTTTGCTCAAAAAGAAAGATTGCCCATTCATAGGCAGTTTTTTCCTGCAATCGTTTGGTTTTAGGGTTGTAAATTTTAAATAGTTGTGCATTGGACTGAATAGCCTTATAGATTTGGCTTAAAGTACCTGCATAATTTCTCTCGGTTTCTGAAAGGTGATTTTCAAGTTCAATAACTTTATCCTCTTCATATCTTTGAGCCAAATTCCGAATAATAGCATTTACAGACGCTTTTAGGCTTTCATTGCCTTTTCCTTCGTTCACCAAAGAAACAGCGAGGTCTTGAATGCCTCTTGGTAACTTATCTTTTAGGACACTTAATGCTTTGGCATTGTGCGAAACAACGAGTATAGACTTGCCTTGTGCGACAAAGTGCGAAATGAGATTAGCGATGGTATGACTTTTACCCGTGCCGGGCGGACCTTTTACGGTTACCGCATCCTGTTCGTTTAATCTCTTGGCAATTTCTAATTGTTCGTCATTGAACGGGAGCGGGAAAAGAAAGCGATGGTTTGAAATTGATGTTCCTTTAAAGTCCTCCGTGTCTCTTTTAAAATTATCAGGTGGGTAAATACCATTTCCATTTGAGTTCTCTGCCGTTAAAGTTTGTAGCTCTTCAATTGAAAATAGTTTTTTGAAATAATCAGGTATTAAATGCAAGTTTCCACTTGCTTGTAATTCGTTAATTTTATTGATGATGTTATTTGCATCTTTTGACGTCGCTATCTGACTTTCAACTAGTTTTGGTTGAATGATTGGCGAGAAACTAAAGGTAATTTGGTTGTTTATTGGCTGACTTTGAAAGTCATAATTCAACTCCTCGTTTTTAAAGTAGGCGTACTCTTTTTGAGGGAAACCTCCCAAAATTTCTAATCCCTTATCGTAATATTCCGTTCTAATAAAGTCGGCATCAAAAAAAAATTCTTTAGGCAAAGCATTGAATTTATCAATCGCCAATAGAACTTCTTTTTTACGCCCTTCAATTATTGATGGGGTTTCATTCGTAAAATGAGCATCAAATAATTCTACAAAATACTGTTCACAAAGTATCTTGGTTGCAAAGGTGTCAAACTCTAATTTTATCTCTTGGGTTCTCAACCCAAGTTTTAAAGGTACATGAAAAAGAAAATTTCGGTAATTCTGGTTTCCAATTTTACCATTTATCAACCCAAATGAAACGTACAGTCTTTTATTGTCCTTCCCTTTCAATTCGTAATGAAGTGTATGTAAAGCGTCATAGACTTTGTTGATTTTGATAGGAACTTCGTATGTATCAAAGTATTTTGCAAATTCGGCTTTAAACTGATTTCCAATCTCGACCCTTTTGGGGTCATTTTCAAACCTTATAATGGTTTTCTTTTCGGATTTTTTTAAAATTTTATCACCAATCTTTTCAATCCAGCCCACTAACGACGTTGGAAAAGGGCTTTCAAAGAACGTTGATTGGGATTGAGAATTTAAGCGTTCCAACGCTCTAACTCTTTGCTCTGATTGCTCGAATTTTTCAACAATCTCAATCTCTGCTTTGAAAACTATGGTGGGAATTGAACCTGAACGATTGATTATTGACCATTCAGTTAACTCGGTTGGCACTTTTGGCTCAACTGGTATGGCAGTTCTTTTTATTTTCAGAAGGTAATCAGAAGGAGTTAGCGAATTCCCAATGCTTAGACTGAATTCAGTGAGGCGTTTTTGGTCGCTCTGCTTTGCGAGATTCAATAACTTGCCTATTTCCCAAAAATTTACTTCTGGGGATTTTGAATTCCCTGATTCTTTCTCGAAGTCATAACAGGCATCGGAGGCATTGTACAAATCTCTTATGTACAGAAAGAGGTTTTGTAAGGCGTTGTTGCATGAATCTCCGCTAAAAAAATAGGCTGATCCGGTTAAATTTGCTTTTGCGAAGAAAAACCCAACCAAAACCAGCCCATGTCAAAGATAGCAAAAGCAGATCAGGGAAGCAACAAGCCAAAGCAAAAAT
>NZ_JBGSLK010000122.1:0-65338 GCF_041740695.1 Haliscomenobacter sp.
CGATAATCAACAGCAGTTGATTGATCACAACGTGGCAGCCTTCGACTGTTTTTGGTAGCTCCAACTCAATGTTTTTGATGCCCTAAGATACTTTTTATTTTCATATTTAGCAGCCGCCGAAGGCGGCTGCTAAATAGTTACTGTTGAGTGTTAATTTCGAGCGCCCACAATACCTACCAATTCCAGCATGGTTTGTGAGGGGTAAGTGTTTGCCACAATGGTGATGGGTTTAGCTTGTGGCCCAGCTTTCCCATTGGTGTCAAATTTGACCTTGATTGTGCCCTTCTCTCCCGGTTTGATGGCTTCTTTGGGCCACTCGGGCACAGTACAGCCACAGGTAGAATGCCCGTTGGTGATCACCAGCGGCACTTTCCCGGTATTGGTAAACTCGTATTCGTGCACAACAATCTTCCCCTCAGGTGCTTCGCCAAAATCAAAATGGTGCTCTTTAAAGGTCATTTTGGCCACGTTCACCGTATCTATCGGTTCGGGGCGAGCCGATACGGGGTTGCGGATGATCTCTGAATTGTAAATCAGTTCAGGGTCGGTTATTTCTTCCACGGCCCGTTGATCCTCCTGGGTGTTGTTTTGGCAAGCGGACAGCAAGAACAGAAAAATGAACAGTGAAATGTAACGCATGGAACTGTTTTTTTAAGAGCTTTGCGGGGCGAAATTAACAAACCCTGGCTTTAAAAGCAAAATGCCAATGAATATTTACCTGATCGGTTTTATGGGTTCTGGCAAATCGTTTACGGGTCAGCAATTGGCGGCGGCCTTACACCTGCCATTTGTAGATTTGGATGAACGGATTGAACAAACTGAAAAACGCAGCATTGCACAGGTTTTTGAATCGGAGGGAGAAAATTATTTTCGCACCCTCGAAGCCCAATTGCTCCGGGCAACCCTGGCCGATGATCCAGCGGTAATTTCTTGTGGGGGCGGCACGCCTTGTTTTCACCAAAACATGGACTGGATCAATACCAACGGCTTGAGCATTTACCTCAAAGCTAGTGTACCCTTACTGGCCAAACGCCTGAAAAAAGGCCAGGAACACCGGCCACTGATTCGAGGATTCAATGAACTGGAATTGGAAGTTTACATTGCGGAACGGTTGGAGCAGCGAGAGTTGTTTTATGGGCAAGCGGAGATCATTGTGATACAGGACGACAATCAGACTTTGGTACCTCAGTTATTGAAACACGCTCGACTGTCTTCGTTAAAGGAATAATTAAGCGAAGCGTCGTCAACGTCTAACTTTGTGATCTTTGTGCTGTCTTTGTGTCCTTTGTGCTAAAAAATGTCGCTTTGGGGCATCTATTATGAAATTCCAAAATAGTGGTTTTAAGACTTGTTCTTCTCCGCGATTTTCTTCAATTCTGCATCAATAAACGCCTTCGACAACCACTTACCCCGCAGCATCACGCCAACTTGTTTCCAGGTATTCTCCAGGTTTTCCATCGGATTGGCCTCCAGCAAAATAAAATCAGCTGAAGCCCCTGCCTCGATAGTGCCAAACATCCCACTTTGTCCAAAAAAGCGCGCTGGATTGGCCGTCCCGCTCCGCAAAATAACGTAAGCTGGCAAATTGGCGTCGGCCATACTTTTCAACTCATGCCGCAAAGAAAATCCCGGTACATTGAACACCTGGGGAGCATCCGATCCCAACAAAAAATCAACATCAGCTTTGTACAAACTTTGCAAGATTTTGTGACGGAATAAAATAAAGCGTTGCCACAACACTTCTCCATAATTCGCTCCAGTCAGGTTGCTTTTGTTTTGCCGCCATTGAAACAATGTTTTGGACGGCATGTACTGCATCTCGGGCTCATTGGCCAGCGCATTGGCATCGGTGGGTGAAAACCAACGGGTGAACAAACTTTGGGTAGGCACCACCCAGACCCCTTGTTTTTTGGATTCAGCAGCCAGGGCAGCCAATCCTTTTTCATCGGCCTGGGGAACGTAGCTATACCCAAAAAAGCCTCCGTTGGGATTTTGAGCCAAAGCTTCTGCTGAAACCGTTCCCTCCAGGTAGCCATCCAAATGATCTACCGAGGCATATTTTGAAGCCAATGCGTGCCGAATCCCCACTTCTACCGGAACGTGGCCGGAAAAAGGCAAATTTAGGCTTTGGGCCGTTTTGACCATGGTATCAAATACTTCCCGTTTTACGCCAGGATGAATCTTCAAAAAATCATAACCGTCTTTTTTGTACTGGATTACTTTTTCGCGGGCTTCCTGGGGTGTTTTAATGGTGTTGCCATTCATCGAAGGGCTAGAGGTGAAAATGCGGGGCCCAATGAGCATTTCATTAGCCACGTTTTTCCGCAGAGTCAAATGGTATGGATCACCCAGCATGCCGCGAATGGTAGTCACCCCATTGGCCACGTACAGAAACAGGACTTGACGCACCCAGGTATCGTCCCCATTTTCAGGGGTTGGAATATGTGCATGCATTTCTGTCAAACCAGGCATCAGGTATTTTCCGGTTCCATCAATCACCTGATTTTTTTTCTTGACTTTCAATTTGCTAGAAGGCCCCATTTTGAACACTTTACCATCTTTGAGCAGTACCGTGTAGTCCTTGAGCACCTCCTCCGAGGTCATGGGCAGGACGGTGACGTGGGTGATGGCGTCTACCTTTACCTGAGCCGCACAAAAATATACGCTTGAAACGATAAGGAAGGTGGTAAAAATCGTCCGCATGGCATGGGTTTACAGGTTATTGTGGTAGGTAAATGTAACCATAAGGCGCGAAAAAGTGAGCAGAATAGGTAGCATAAACATAAAAAGATTAACTTAATGCAATTTTTATCATCAATCAATCTTCAAAAAAAGCAACATGGACGTTTCTGCCTATCAAAACCTAGTAACGGGCTATTACCTTTTCGAAAGCATGCCGGACAATGTAAGCGATAACTGGTTTCGCTACATCTGCACCGATGGAAAATTGTGTAAAGAGGTCGAATATGACTACCAGCCCACAGCAGATGAGCTGGTTTTCTCCTGTAGCATCACCGGAGGCAGGACTAAAGTGGAGTTGTATAAAAATGGTGGTGAAATTAAAAAATAAGCGTAGCCTTTTGGGATATAAAATTAATTCTTATTCGTCAAAAAACCGGTATCCTCGGTTTTTACCCCAACCACCTTCATTTTAACACTCCGCCCCCTTTCACTATCGGGTGCTACTTTTTGCTTTTTTTCACCTGGATCAAAACTTGCCAACCTCAGTTGTTCCGTTTTATAAACGTCTCCATTGCTTTGGATATAGTAGACATCTACGAGAACCTCATCTACAATTAATTTTGAATCATTGCTCACTTCCACTACCAATCCTTTCATACCCCCCAATCCACGTCTTTCCCCTTTAACGAGCGTTGCATGGATTAGCGTTTCCCAATTTTTGCCGAAAAATTCGATGTATTCCGCCATCTCTTTCAACTGCTTGGCCGCTTTTTCTGCTTCTATCTGCTTGGCTTCTTCATCATAAGCTTTTTTGAGCCTTGAAGTACTGGTGGTATCGAATGTGACTTCTGGGGTAGGAATGTTCTGACTTGGTTTGTTTGGTCTGAGGTAAAAAAAGGTAAGGATTAGTGCTAGTGCTATCAGTACATATAGGATCCAGCTTGGGTATTTTTTTGGCTCTTTGGTCGTGTTCATGGTTGTCTACTTTTCTATCGCCAGCTTAGGCGCTACCTTTCACAACGCTGATCATGCCTCTGGTGTTTCCTTGATCTTTTTTGAGTTGTTTCAGTCAGTCAAGTACACAAACAAAAAAGCCGCCAAAAACCCAATAAAATCAAGGGTTTTCGACGGCTTAGCGGAGGAGGAGGGATTCGAACCCCCGGTACCCTCGCGAGTACACTTGATTTCGAGTCAAGCCCGATCAACCACTCTGGCACACCTCCTAGCGGGGAACAAAAATACACACTGGGGTTTAGTTTTAGCAGCTTTTCCTGGGAAAAAACAAGGAGAAAAGGAATTTAGTCTAAAAAAAGTTCCTGCTGCTCGGGTTTTGTACTAATTTCCTAATCAAAAAACAACTATGCCCAGCATTGAACATGTTTCGAAACGTCCCCTCGTACTCTGGCTCGGTATTCTTTTGGGGTTCATCGTTTTGCTCTTGAGTTTTCCTAGTCAAAGCCAGTGGTTCATCACCCGCACTTTGGTCAACTCAGCGGAAGGTTACGACCAGTACATCCAAAATTATCCAAAAGGTCCCTATCTCGAGCAAGCCAGTTGGCGGCGGGCCAAATTGAAAAATGACCCAGCCTTGTACCTTGATTTTGCTGCCGATTTCCCTAAACACCCTCAACATGAATTGGCTTTGTGGTCTGCTGCTAAAAAACTTCGTGATCCTGCTGTTTATGCAGAATACCTCAAACAATACCCGGAAGGTGGGCTAGCCAAAGCGGAGGGCTTCAACGTCAATCGTTTGCGCATTTCTGCCAAGGTTTACCACAATGAGCAAAAACGTTTGACTAGCTTAAACTACGGTAAAGTAGTTGATGCGGAGGGGCATAGCTATCGCAGCATTCAAATCGGAGGGCTTACCTGGCTGGCCGATAACCTCAATTTGAACATCAATGAAGCTTCTTTCTGTTTTTTAGACAGCAAAGCTTATTGCGATCGGTTCGGCAAATTGTATAACTGGCTCGGCGCACAAGATGCCTGCGCACGATTGGGGGAAGGGTGGCGACTCCCCAGTCTGGAGGAATGGGAAACATTATGCCTCAACTACGACCCCGAGGGCAATTTGGACAAAGGCAGCACCAAAGTTTTCCACGCTCTGCTCAAAGGTGGAAAAAGTGGCCTGGAAGCCCGTGGCGGTGGGTATTTCACTCCCGAAGGAGGTTACATTGGAGTTTATTTTGATGCTGCATACTGGACGGGCAGCCCAGCCAATGGCTTGGAGTCCTATGAAATCGTCTTTTTAGGCCGGGAAAAACGGACCTTTAAAGCAATTGCTGAGCGGGCATATGCACTTTCCTGCCGTTGTGTGCGGAATTGATGGATTATATGCAATTTGCAGGATATTGCATGCTGATGCAATGCAAAGACCCATGCTGCTCGATCAAAGCCCGACAATTGATCCCAATCACTGCATGGTTAGGGAATGCTTTTTGAATTTGTACCAATGCCAGTTTATCCTCCGGCACCTGATAAGTAGGCACCAAAACAGCCTGATTGATGATCAAAAAATTGGCGTAAGTAGCGGGCAGGCGGTGGCCATCTTCAGCAAAACAAGCCGTGGCCATGGGCAGCGGAATCAGTTGGTAGGGTTTGCCCTCTACCGTAGTAAAGGCTTGTAATTCTTTTTCCATTGCTCGCAGAGCTTCATAATGCTCATCATGGGTATCCAGACACTGCACATAAGCAATGGTATCTACACTGCAAAAACGCGCCAGGGTATCAATGTGTGAATCGGTATCATCGCCAGCCAAGTATCCGTGGTGCAACCAAAGCACTCGTTCCAGGCCGAAAAGTTCCTTTAGTTTAACTTCCGTAGCCGCTTGATCCAAATGTGGATTGCGGTTGGGTGACAACAGACACTCTGAAGTGGTGAGCAAAGTGCCCTGCCCGTCGCTTTCGATTCCCCCTCCTTCCAGCGCCAAGCCTCCATGTTGAAGCGGCGCTTTAAAAATCCCCTGCTGCTGCAATCGCCCCGTGATAAGGTTGTCCAAAAAAGCTGGAAATTTCAAGCCCCAACCCGTGAATACAAAATCCAAAATTAGGGGCTTGCTGTCCTCAAAAATAGTGATGCCGCCGTGATCGCGGGCCCAGGTATCATTGCTGGGAATATCCACGAGGATCAAATTTTCCTGTACAGCATTTTTCAAATGGGGTCGAACCTCGTTTTGATCCCGGCATACCACCAGCACTTTTTCGTAACGACTGATGATTTCAATGGCTTCCACAAAACAGGGCAACACCTCTTCCATACTATTTGCCCAATCCGTTTCAGCATGTGGAAAGGTGAATTGCACGGCACTTTGGGGTTCCCATTCTGCGGGTAAACGACGAGTCATATGGTATTGGCTAAAAATTGAATAAGGGCATAAATCTACAATGAGGGAAGGTATTTAGGCGCATAAAAACCATACTATCGACCAAAAACTGCTTCACTGGCTTTATTTTCAAAATTTGCCAAAGAAAATTCTGTACACAAATGATTCAAAAAAATTTCCACAACTCAGTCGGGTTATTAATTTTGTTGGCCCATCTGGGTTGTATTGTAATAATGTATGAAACTAGCAAAAACAATTGAGCGCAGGACTCGTCTGTACATGGACGATTTCCTGAGCAACTACCGCGTATTGTATCCTGACGCCAGTCAAGCACAAATTCAACGCTTGATGGACATCCTTGCCCAGGTGGACAAGGAACGTCCTGCCGCACTCCAACAAATTGACGCAGACCGGGAATGGAAAGCCGATTGGTTTCAGCAACCCCAACACGTCGGCATGATGCTGTATGTGGATTTGTTTGCCGGCAACCTTCAGGGACTGATTGACCGCATTGATTATTTTAAGGAATTGGGCATTACCTATTTGCACCTGATGCCCCTGCTCCAGCCTCGCTCTGGCCCCAATGACGGGGGCTACGCCGTGGCCAATTACCGGGAAGTCAACTCCCGCTTGGGCACCATGACGCAACTGCGCGAACTCGCTACCCGCCTGCACGAGGAAGGTATGATGCTGGTGATCGACTACGTGATGAACCATACCGCCCGTGAGCACCAGTGGGCACAGGCTGCCTTGCAAGGGGATCCTTTTTTTCAGGATTTTTACCTACTCTTTGAAGATAGAACCTTGCCCGATGCCTACGAAAAAACCTTGCCCGAGGTTTTCCCCGATTTTGCCCCCGGCAACTTCACCTGGCAGCCTGAAATCCAAAAATGGGCCTGGACCACTTTTTACGATTTTCAACTCGATCTCAACTATCGCAATCCCAACGTGTTTGAGGCCATGTTAGAAGAAATGCTATTTCTGGCCAATGTGGGTGTAGACGTTTTACGGCTGGATGCGGTACCTTTTTTGTGGAAAAATAGGGGCACCAACTGCCAAAACCAACAGGAAGCCATCCATATTCTGGCCGCTTACCGCGCCCTGGTGCGCATGGTGGCACCGGGCATGTTGTTTAAATCCGAAGCCATCGTTGCTCCTGACGACATCATTCGTTACCTGGGCAGTGGTGGACTGGAAGGCAAAGCTTGTGAGATCGGCTACAATGCCACAATGATGAATCACCTTTGGCATGCCTTGGCTTCTGAAAACACCCAGTTGTTGCGCAATACTTTGTCACAACTCCCTCCCATCCCCAAGGAAGCCACCTGGATCAATTACATCCGTTGCCACGACGACATTGGTTGGGGAATTTCGGATGAAAATGCTGCTGCGGTGGGGCAAAGTGGCCGGGGAACCCGCAACTTTTGCACCGATTTTTATGCCGGAGTACTACCACAAAGTTACTCCGAAGGTTACGTTTTTCAACGCGACCGCCAAACTGGCGAAGCGCGTACCTCGGGTACCGCCGCTGCACTGACCGGTTTGCAAAAAGCCCTGGTTGAAGCGGATTCAATAAAAATCGACCTGGCCATCAAACGCCTGGAGGTATTGAACGGGGTAATCTTTTTTATGAAAGGAATCCCCTTGATTTTCTCTGGTGACGAGGTGGCCCAGCTGAATGATTACCACTACTTGCTCGATCCCTTGAAGGCAGGCGACAACCGCTGGGTGCACCGCCCTCCGATGAACTGGGCCAAAGCCGCCCGGATTCACGAGGCTGGTACGCCGGAAGAACGGGTTTTTTCGATGCACCGTCGCTACATCGAAACCCGGAGGGAAAACCCAGCGCTGCATGGGCGCTCTTATGACCAAATCATCATTGTCGACAATGATTCCCTCTTCGTTTGTGAACGCAATTACGAGGGGCAAAAAATGCTCCTGGTCGCCAATTTGAGCCGTAACCCGCAGCACTTGAGCATTTCGGGCTTACCCGCAGAATGGCAAAATGGCATCTATTACAATGCGCTGCGCCAACAAGGTTTAAGTTTTGTCAATGATCATTTGTTGATTGGGCCTTATGGGGTGTATTGGTTAAAACCAGCGTTGCTCCTGGAGTCCAGCAAAACGACCTCTATAGAACTGAGCATGTACATACCTGCTGAATACGGTGAAGCAATCTATGTAACGGGTAGTTTGCCGGAGCTGGGCAACTGGGACTGGAGCAAAGGCCTGGCCGCTGATCCACAGGATTATCCGCATTGGAAGGTACGGTTTGAGGTGAAGTGTGGGCAGGGTTTTGCCTGGAAATGGGTAAGGGTGCGGAATGGGAAGGTGGTGATGTGGGCGGAGGAAGATCGGGAAGTGATGCCGGTGTAGGGCAACCCTTGCGGTTTCCCCATGTCTGTGATAACCATCACATCGTTGGGGCAACCGCGAGGGTTGCCCCAACGATGTGCCATTTTTTCACTATCTTTGCGCCCTTAAACAAAACAACATGACACTCAAGCACTCGCCATACGTGCTATACGCAGATACTGAAGGGAACGTTTTTGAGGACAAGAGCTTATACGCCGTTGGCCGTTCGGGATGGTATTGTGACCCCATTCCCGATGAGGACTGGATTGAACTGCCCGATGGAGGCTCTTTATACAACTTGCCCAATCGCATCCCACTGGGCATTGATGTCAAAACCGGGGAAATGCGCCTCTGCGACCTGGGTTTTGCTGTCGCAGCCTTCGTGCCACCTGCTCATACCGGTTTGTACCTGGCCGCATACGAAAACCAGCCTGAAGCCCCTACTCTTTCGCTGTTTTGTTACACTGCCGTGGGTTGGTATCGCGGCAAGTTTTTTGTGCCTGCGGTTCGCGTTGAAAGCGACATTCGCCAGGAATGTGCGGGTTTTGACCACAATGTGGTGCAACAAGGGGTAAATGAACTGCGGAAAGCCTATCCGCACAATCGCCTCGTGGAGCACCTGGCCGAAAATTGCGCTTTGACCTATACTTGTCCTGCTGCCCGCAACTACTTCATGGGCCGCTGGGAATGCCCGGTTCCGGTTTCTCCGGCTTGCAATGCGAATTGCATCGGATGTATTTCGGAGCAACCTGAGGATGAAACGGTGGTGTCGAACCAGGATCGTTTGCAGTTCAAACCTACCCCACAGGAAATCATCGAATTTACCGTGCCCCACCTCGAATCAGCACCTTATCCGCTGATCAGTTTCGGGCAAGGTTGCGAAGGAGAACCCCTGCTGATGTGGGAGACCATTCGGGATGCCATCATTGAAATCCGCAAGTTCACCGATAAGGGTTCTATTAACATCAATACCAACGGCAGCAAGCCCGATGCTGTAGAAGCCTTATGCAAAGTGGGCCTGAACAGCATCCGGGTCAGCACCAACTCCTTGCAACGCCACATCTACACGCCTTATTACCGCCCCAACAACTACGATTTTGACGCCCTGGCGGAATCGATCAAAATTGTGAACCGTTACGGCGGTTGGACGAGCATCAACTACTTTGCCTTCCCCGGTCAAACCGACTCGGTGGAGGAATACGAAGCCCTGCGCGCTTTCATCAAAGACACCGGCCTGAAAATGATCCAGTGGCGCAACTTCAACATTGACCCCGACTGGTACCTGGGCCGCATCAATTTGCCGGACTCGGGGGAAATCCTGGGGATCAAGCAGCTGATGGAGTTGATCAAGGAAGAATTTCCGGAGATCAAATACGGCTATTACAATCCACCGATGGAGCGGATCAAAGGGAATTTTGAAGTGGATTTTGCCCATTGATAGAGCATAGTTTGCAACGATTTGACTGGGGGCTTGTCCTTCCTAAAAACACCTCATCATGCGCAATATCTTCTACTTCTGTTTATTGGCTTTTTTAAGCATCAATATTGCTACACAGGCGCAAACCAAAGCCAGGCCTAAAGTTGGCGGCCCTTGTGAAGGTTGCAACTTGTTGTTTTCGGGTATCCCCAAAGCCATGAACAGCATAGATACCAGCGCAGGTTGGGAGGAAAAGGGAACCAGCAAAATCCTGATAAAAGGCATCGTTTACCAGCAAGATGGCAAAACACCTGCCCCAAACGTAGTTGTTTATTATTACCACACCGATACCAAAGGGCATTACACCCCCAACGCATCTGTGCCCAAGAGAGCTGAGCGCCATGGGTACCTGCGGGGCTGGGTAAAAAGTGACCAGAATGGGCAGTATGCCATTTATACCATTCGCCCAGCATCTTATCCTGGCACGGATTTCCTTGCCCATATCCACGTAACCATCAAAGAACCCAAGTTGAAAGAGCCTTATTACATTGATGAATTTTTGTTCGACGATGATCCCTTCATGACGCCCGAACGGCGCAAAGGCCATCAAAATCGTGGGGGAAATGGCATTTTGAACTTGGTGAAAAACGGGAATGGGTTGTGGGTGGCCAAGCACGATATTGTTTTGGGCTTGAACATTCCGAATTATCCAAAGTGACGATTTAACCCCATTTAAACTTTCGTTTTAATCGGTATCCAAACCTCCTCCTCTGACTCCGGATCATTGTTTTTGTATTTTTCCCCCAATAATTCAAAATGCTCACGATGGTCAAGTACGTATCCTGAATTTGGCATCCATTCCTGAAAAATATAGTGAAATGTTTTTTGAAAGGCACTCGCCTGACCAATGTGCTGGAATACGGCATACAAACCACCATTCAGGACATACGTCTCCATCCCGTCTGGAATCACCTCAAAATCCGTCACCTCCACTGCCGCCCATTTTACAAATTCAACATCCTCCTGGAAACTTGGCGGCGACTTGAAAATTTGCATGGAGTATAAATTGTTGTCTAACTTATTGAGGATGTGTCTTCGGAGTGGCATAAAGCTGCCCCACAACATCCCCGTGCGATCCTGGCTAAAACTCATGGGAAGCTGCTTCCCCACTAATTTTTTACTGGGTAGGGTTTCAATTCTCAAAAACATGGGCTTATTTGATTTTTAAGGCCTGATAAATTTCCGATTGACTGTATTCCTGGTGGGCACCCAGCGGTATTTCACCCAAGGCAAGGTTTTCAATTTTTACGCGCAACAAACGCAGTACCGGGAATCCTACTTTGGCGCACATGCGCCGCACTTGCCGGTTTTTTCCCTCCTGCAAAGACAGTTCAAGCCAAGTCTCAGGAATATTCGCCCGGTAGCGGATGGGTGGATTGCGTTCTGCGATGTTGGTTTGAGGTTGCACCACCTGCGCCTGGGCGGGAATGGTGTGGTATGTTTTTTTGTTGATGCGGATGTCAACGCCGTTGCGGAGTTGTTGGAGGGCTTCGGCGCTTGGATTCCCTTCTACCTGCACCCAATAAGTTCGCCAATGGGCATGGCGTGGGTCGAGCAATTTCACGTTGAGTTTAGCATCATTGCTCAGCAACAATAGCCCTTCGCTGTCCTGATCCAGGCGGCCAATGGGATAAACATCCGGCGGAAAAGGGCCCAAATCGGCCAGGGTCAATTGCCCAGCTTCTTCCGGGGTGAATTGACTCAGGTAACCATAAGGTTTGTGCAGAACGAAGTAGCGAAGTTGGCTCAAAGGGTGACAGCTTTTTGCTACAAAAATAGCCAGTTTGTATAGAATTTAGTGCATTTTATACTGTTTATCTCTACATCTAATAGGCATAAATACTACGATAATGGATTCGGCTTCGCCAAACCTTTTCAACACGACGACGACAACGTAACGACGACACGACGTCCTCAGCGCTGCGCGCTGAGTGTCCCCAACGCTTGGCGTTGGGATGTGGCGGTAGCCATTCGTCGTGTCGTCGTTTCGTTGGCCGTCGTGGTTATATCCAAGCAGCGAAGCTGCGTTATGCATTAATTAGGCTTAGCTACTTCAGCTTAAGATTTTACGCCTTCGAAAAAAAATTAAAGTACCCTGGCCGTTTTGACATCCGCCCAGTTCCAACCCCGCCAATCCAACTTGGCCTGTCGTTGTTCAAAACGTTTAATTTTAGCCTGCAATTTCCGATCCACCAAACGAGGATCCAGGTTACTTCGCCGTTGTAGCAGATCATGTTCATTCAACAACAAAGGCAAATTTTTATCCGAAACTTCCAGCAACAAAAACGCACTGTCAATCGTAGCATGCCGCGCCTGATGCAGGTTGTACCGCGTAATGAGCACATCCCAATTGACCATACTCGTGAGCAACAAACTGGCGTACAAAAACCAGGCGTTGACCACCCAAAGGTAGTACAAAGAGCGCCGCTCCTGAATCATAACATACAGCGAATACAGCCCCAAAATGACCAAAATCAAAAACCACAATACGCCCAATCGTTTGTACGCCAGGCCATATTCAGCAATGTAGTGGTAATTGCGCCAGGCTACGGACAAGGCCAGAATGGTGTTCTGGACGATCCAGGTGTAAGCCAGAATTTTTAAGCTTTGATTTTTTTGCAAAAAATGCAGGTTTCCCCGGAAAAAAAAGGCGATGACCCCCATTGCCAAGGCCAAGGCGGCAATCAACAAATAAGTACCCTGGTGCACAAATTCACTCAACTCTGCTGCGCTGTGCTGGTAACGATTGAGCCAAACCCCTTTGATGTCGGTAATGTTCACCACCAGCAACAGGGCATTCAACAGCCCAAAACTCAATACGCCAGAATAATAATGTCGGCGCAAGGCCAGGGTTGGGATAAACGCTTTTAGCCTGGGTCTTTTGTGCACTTTCCAAAGGGAATAGCGCTGCTCTTGTTCCAGCAAATCGGGCGTCCATACCGAAGACCAAATCAATACACTGATCAACAATAAACCTTGTATAAATAATGCGAGGCTTTTCCAGGGGCTGATCTTCGGCAACCAGCTCAGGAAGGTATCCACCAAACCCGAAAACTCAGCATTGGCAAAGTAATAAATGGTGAAAAACAAGCTCAACAAACACAGTGGCAGGATGGCCAAATAAGTCCAGGTGCCCAGGCTGCGAAAAGTAGCTTCGTATTGCTTCTCCCAGCGTCGCCACCAGGTCACCGGAATACTCAGCAAACTACTAATGGCCAAGATCATGGCAAAACCCAAAAAACGCAACTCACGCGCTTGGGCAAACCCCAGCAGCAGAAAAATCGACACCACATGCGTCAACTGGGCTAAAACGGAGTGTTGCCACACCACGGCGATGGCGCTCAGCAGCACACCGGCCATCGCCAGCCAAATGCGTCGGGCTGACCTCATTTCCGGGTACAACAACCACACCGCCAGCAACAAAAAGCCGGAGAACAACAGCGCGTTGAGGCCCAACTGTGCTTTCCAGAACAACAGCGTGTACCAACTCGCGCCCCCACCCAGCAGAAGGGTGATCCACAATTGGCCATTGAGGCTGCGCACTGGCCAACTCAGGTTTTCATTGATCATTAGATTCTTCATATTTTTAAAGTACTTTGAATTTCAAAGTTTAGGTCAAAAAAAATTGGCGCTCTTAGTAGTGGGGCAAAAATAAATGTTCATTTTTCTTGAGCCAAAGGATTAGATAAGACACTTGAAATGAAACGTTTACTCATCTAATCCTTTGGCAAAATGAACAATTCATTTTTTATCGCCCCTTACTCTTCCTTTTTTTCGACTGCTGCTGGCCCATTTTGGTTGCGCAGATTGAGCAATTTTTCCAGGGCATCCAAATGGTCATTAAAGGCCTTCTTACCCAATGCCGTTGCCCGGTAAGAAGTATTCGGCTTGCGCCCGATGAACTGCTTTTGCACTTCAATGTAAGCCTCCGCCTCTAGCACTTTGAGGTGGCTCGCCAAACGCCCATCAGTCAAATCCAGCATCGTTTTGAAAGTTGTAAACTCCACCCAATCGTTGACCATAAGCATGGACATCACCCCCAGCCGCACCCGATTGTCAAATGTATCGCTCAAACCTTCAATGAGTACTTTCATGCTTTTCTCGTTAAGGGGCGATGAAAAAATAAGTGTTCATTTTGCCCCACTGCTAAGCGCGTTCGTATTTGTAGTACATGTACAGGCCATAGGCAATGTGCAAACCTCCAAAACCCAGGGCCCAGCTCTCCAGTCCATAACCTACGTTAAAACAGGTGATCAGTCCGAGGATAATTTCCGCATACCCCAGTTGTCGCACATCGTCCAGGGTGTATTTACTGGCATTGACCAAGCCCAAGCCATAAAACACCAGGGTGCTAGGTGCCACCAAACCCACAAGTCCATGGTACAACAAAGCCAGGACAAAAATTCCCCCAACCACTACTGGAACTGCCAAACTTAAAATCAAACGGCGCGTCAGGGAATCCCAGATTTTTTGCCCTTTTTTCTTGGCCTCACGAGTAGTGAAATAAATGGCCGATAAAATAGCAAAAACCAAAACAAAGAGGGCATCCAAAGCAAAAAACACCCCCGCTTTGAGGCCCCAGCGTTCTAGTTCAGCAAGGTGCTCGTAACTCAACTCATGGCGGTCAAAACGCCCCAAATAAAGCCCCGCCAAAGCCGCTCCAATCAACGCGAATATCCCAGCGCTGACCCCAGACAGCCCACTGAGTGAAATAAAACGAGATGAGCGCTCCATCAAGGAACGGATCTCTTTGAGGGTATCCAAAGATTGTTGGTGCTGCGGTTGGGTCATTTTGAAGTACTTTGAAACACAAAGTTAAGCGTTTTTTTATCCCATGCAAACTTTGTCCACAAAAAGCCTAGATTGCTTCGTTGAATAAAAATGACTATTTTTGTTTATCAAGTAAAGAACCATAAATGACCAACAGTAGTGCTACACATACAGCAATAAAAGCAAATCAAACCAAAGATGAAGGCATCTCTTGGGAAAAATTCCAGCGCAAATACCTCACGCGTGAAGATGGTTATAAATATGAATGGCTGGATGGTGTAGTTGAAAAAACCAAGCGCACTGTGGATTACACTCAATTCTACATCATTCAAAATTTACAGGAATTCTTCTACCAATTAAAGGCTCAGGGATTAGTAGATGGGGCATTAATTACGGAAGGTGATGTGTTTTTTTTAAGCAAACATCGTCGACCAGATATTGCCTTTTTTAGTTCCGCTCAAATTGAAGCAGCAGCAGAAGGAGTCCGGCCAGTTCCTATGTTTGTGATTGAAATCATTTCAACTCACGATGCGGTCAATCGAGTATTCCTGAAGATGAAGGACTATCGCGCAGCCGAAGTCCAGGTAGTTTGGCATATTTTACCCCTTACCGAAGAAATACATGTTTTCACAGGTGGTGACTTGCGAACCATGACGGTGCTTTCGGGTGAAATGCGTTGCTCGGCTGCCCCCGTCTTATCCGATTTTGTAATGACTGTTGATGAGGTTCTGAAAAAAGGGTGATTAGCTCAATCCCGTAATTTTTCCATCCACAATATCAATGTGCAAAGCCTGCGGATCCTTGGGTAGTCCAGGCATGCGCATCATTTCTCCGGCTACGGCCACGATGAAGCCCGCACCCCGGTTGATGATCAGGTTTTCAATGTGCAGGGTAAAATCCGTCGCCAGACCGATTTGATTGGGGTCATCGCTGAAGGAATATTGGGTTTTGGCGATACAAACGGGTAAATGGGTCAAGCCCAGCGATTCGATCTTTTTCAAAGCCGTCTGGGCATTTTTCCCCAAGTCCACTCCCCTGCCCCGATAAATTTGGGTGACAATTTTATGCAGTTTTTCTGGAATTTTGTCTTCCAGTGCGTAAGTATGTGCAATTGCCTGTGAAGGTCGCTTTTCCACCACCTCAATCAACTTTTGCGCCAAAGGTTTAGCCCCTTCCCCACCCTCGGCAAAACCGTTATTGGGCGCAAAATCAGCGCCACGCGCTCGGCACCACTCGGCGGTAAAATCCATTTCTTCACTCGTATCAAAATGGTATTGATTAAAGGTCACTACCACACTTTGTCCAAAGTTTTGCAGATTTTCCAGGTGCCGCTCCAGGTTTTTTAACCCTTCCTGCAAACCTTTTAGATTGGGTTGTTTGATAGCCTCCAGCGGAACGCCTCCGTGTAGTTTGAGCGCTTGGGAGGTCGCAATCAAGACCGTTGCACTGGGCTTTAAACCAGCCTTGCGGCATTTGATGTTCAGAAATTTTTCCGCACCCAGATCCGCACCAAAACCCGCTTCCGTGATCACATAGTCACCATAAGTCATCGCCATTTTGGTGGCCAAAACCGAGTTGCAACCGTGAGCGATGTTAGCAAAAGGGCCGCCGTGGATAAATGCCGCGCCCCCTTCAAGGGTTTGTACCAAATTGGGATCAAGGGCATCTTTCAGTAAAACCGTAATGGCGCCGCCCACCCCTAAATCTGCAATGGTGAAGGGTTTATTCTGAACCGTATACCCCAAAATGATTTGGTCAATACGCTGGCGCAAATCCTCCAGACTCGTTGCCAAACAAAACACCGCCATGATCTCCGAAGCAGCGGTGATGTCAAAACCCGTCTCCTGCGGAATGCCATTGTTCGTACCATTCAATCCAGAAACGATGTAGCGCAAGGAACGGTCATTGACATCCAATACCCGTCGCCAGGTGATTTGTTTCAGGGCTTTGTCGGTCCCCTTATTCTGGTACTGGTAGTTGTCCAACAAAGCAGCAATCATGTTATTGGCACTGGTGATGGCGTGGAAATCGCCTGTAAAGTGCAAGTTGATGTCTTCCATCGGCAGTACTTGGGAGTAACCTCCTCCACAAGCCCCCCCTTTCATGCCAAAACAAGGGCCCAGGGAGGGTTCACGCAGCGCCAGAATGGCATTTTTGCCCAGTTTGTGCAAGCCTTGGGCGAGGGCGATCCCCACCGTGGTTTTGCCAATCCCCGCTTTGGTTGGGGTAATGGCGGTTACCAGAATGAGTTTACTTTGGGCTACTTTGGCTTCGTCAATATTTTCGTACGGTATTTTGGCTTTGAAGCGGCCATAGGGAACGACTTGTTCTTCATTGATGCCTAATTCGGTGGCCAATTGGGCAATCGGGCGCAGGGTAGCAGATTGGGCGATTTCGATGTCGGTTTTCATAAGCGAGTAGGACTTGCAATTTGGTTTGTTTGCAAGGTTAAAAAAAAGGCAAGAATTTGAGATGGAAAAAGAGGTATTTCAGGGAATGTGATGATTTTGGTCAACAAAAACCTAGGATAAAATTTTAAAATTTTTGGGCAAGGTAACTGAGGTGTTTCCTTAAGTGTCTCAGGTTTCTTAGGTGGTAAAGTTTTTACCTGCTTCGCAGGTGTTTATTTTTTCACCACCTAAGAAACCTGAGACACCCAAGGGGCACCTTAGTAGCTTTGGGCCAACAAAGGGATACCACATCTTTTATAATTGTCGCTTTCACAATTATCGAAGTTTCCTAACTTAGCCCCATCGATAACCATAAACCGTATCGCTGCTAACCATGAAAACCTTCTTGTATACCCTCCTGCTCACGATCTGCGTAAGCGGTCTGATTGCCCAACATGACCATGCCCACCACTACCCTATCCAAGCCATCCCGTTTCACCAAGTCAAGCTGCAAGACAAACTTTGGGCACCACGCATCGAAGTAGTGCGCAACTCCACCATTCCACACGTTTTTCGCAAAAACCAGGAAACGGGACGGGTGAAAAACTTTGAGGTGGCCGCCTCCAACAATCCTGACCGGGTATGCTCGGTATTCCCATTTGACGATACCGATTTGTACAAATTGATCGAGGGTGTTGCTTATGCCTTGCAGAACAAAGCTGATCCAAAACTGCAAGCCAAAGTAGACAGCCTCATCACCATCATTGGCGCAGCACAAGAACCCGATGGCTACCTCTATACCTTTCGCACCATCGTTGAGCGCCGCAAAAATCCAAACTTGGTCGCCGACGTAGATGTTCGTGGCGCCAATCTGAGCTGGCTGAGTGGCCCCCGCTGGGCCAAAGAAGACGACCTCAGCCACGAACTCTATAACGCAGGTCACTTGTATGAAGCGGCAGTAGCCTGGTATGAGGCTACCGGGAAGCGTAACCTGCTGGACATTGCCCTCAAAAATGCCAATCTGGTGGACCAGTCATTCGGCCCTGGCAAATTGCAAAAGGCACCCGGACACCAGGAAATCGAACTCGGTTTGGTCAGATTGTACCAAACCACGGGTGAAAAACGCTGGCTGGATTTGGCCAAATTTTTCATCGATGTACGCGGATACGGTGAGCCATACAGCCAAAACCACCTCAAAGTCAAAGACCAACGCGACGCCCAAGGTCACGCCGTACGCCTGGCCTACATGTACGCTGCCGTCACCGACATCAGCGCGCTGACCAGCACCGATGAATACAGTACTGCCCTAAAAGCCGTGTGGGAAGACATCGTGAGCAAACAAATCTACATCACTGGCGGCGTAGGTGCCACGGGCAGCAACGAAGGTTTTGGTGGGGCTTACGATTTGCCGAATTACAGCGCGTATTGTGAAACTTGTTCCTCCGTTGCTTTTGTCAACTGGAGCCATAAACTCTTTCAACTCACTGGCGACACCCGCTACTTGGATGTGATGGAACTGACCTTGTACAATGCCCTGAATGCGGGCATGTCCTTGTCTGGCGACCATTTTTTTTACCCCAATCCGCTGGAAAGCCGCAAAAATGTAGCCCGTACCGAGTGGTTCAGCTGTGCTTGTTGCCCTCCTAATCTGGTGCGTTTTTACAGTTCACTTGCTGGTTTGTTTTATGCCCAAAAAGATAATGAACTCTACCTGAATCTATTTGCGGCCAGCCAAACCAGTTTTGAAACGAAAAAAGGCAAGAAAAAAATCAAAGTTGACATCCAACAAGAAAGTGAATACCCCAGCAATGGGCTGATCAAAGTGCGGGTCAATCCTGCCCAAACGAATGCCTTCACGCTCAAGGTACGTATTCCCGGTTGGGCGCGTGGCGAAGCCATCCCTTTGGGCTTATACAATTTTGTGGATGCCAAAATCCAAAGCATTGTCTTCAAGGTGAATGGCGTGGTGTTCCCGGCCAGCATCAGCGGTGGTTATGCCACGATCAAACGCAGCTGGAGAAAAGGCGATGTGCTAGAATTTGAACTGCCCATGGACGTACAACGGGTAGCCGCTCACCCCCTGGTGAAAGCAGATGAAAAACGCTACGCCCTGAAAAGTGGCCCTTTTGTGTACTGCATCGAAGGCCGGGATCAGGCCGATGATCGGGTTTTGAATATGCTGGTGAGCAAAGACGCCAAGATCAGCCGCCAGTTTGAACCAGGTCTGTTGGGCGGTCAGGCTACTTTGCAATTTGAAGGTCAATTGCTGACCAAAAAACTCAGCGAAACCAGCGCCGAACTAAAACCCATATCGCTCAAAGCCATTCCTTACTACACCTGGGCCAACCGGGGCCGCGACAACATGTTGGTTTGGCTGCCTCACGAGGTCAGCGTGGCCAAGTCCATCGCCCAACCTACCCTGGCGACCAAAAGTAAATTGACTGCTTCGCCCGAACTCAAAGGTGCGCTGACCGCCGCCAGCGACCAATCTGCGCCCAAAACTTCGGGGGATGGCGAAAGTACCTTCGTGCATTGGTGGCCTCATTTTGGCACGCAGGAGTGGTTGCAATACACCTTCCCGGATGCACAGCAGGTCAGCAAAGTGCGGGTCTATTGGTTTGACGATGGTGCTACGGGCGGCGGTTGCCGGGTACCGCTATCCTGGCGGGTGCTGTACCTCGACAATGGGGAATGGAAACCAGTCACGACCAGCCTATCTTATACCACCACCAAGGATGCCTGGAATGAGGTGAAATTTGATGCGGTGAAAACAACGGCGCTGAAGATTGAAATGCAGTTGAAGGAGAGGGTGTCGGCAGGGGTGCATGAGTGGGAAGTGGAGTAAGTGAAGAGTGAAAAGTGAAGAGTGAAGAGTGAAAAGTGAAAAGTGAAGAGCTGATTTCAGCTCCTGCTATTCGCTTTTCACTTAATTTTGGGCTCATTGTATGAATTTCAGGAAACCGACCAGCGGCATAGCCGCGAAACGTCACTAGGGGCAATGCACGGATTTTGGATGGAGGTGGAGCATACCTTTGACCTGACATTTTACCTTTTTTCTAATGACATTGCGCGGCTACGCCGCTGGTTGGCACCTAAAATTCTTCTTCTTTTTTCAGAATTGGGTGATGTGAGCTCAAATCATAAAAAATCACTAATTTTGACCGAAATCAAATAATTTATCGCCAGCAAATAGTTATCTCTACCAAGACCGCCCCACCATTTCAACAACCAAACCATTCTTCCATCATGCGCATTATCCTGAGCATTGGCTGCCTGTTGCTGGCTAGCGTCCTTTCCGGCCAAAAAGCCCCCGAATTCCTGAGCGTCCACAATGCCCGTTGGGTCGACAGTACCCTTGCTACCATGAGTCTCGACCAAAAGATCGGTCAGCTGTTCATGCCTCGGGGCAATACCAGCGGCCGGGGTTATGACCCACAAAAACTGTTGAATTGGGTGAAGGAATACCACCTGGGCGGCATCGTTTTTTTTGCCGGCCAACCCAGCGTACAAGCCCGCATCACCAACGAACTCCAGGCCGCTTCCAAAATCCCCCTGCTCATCGGCGAAGACCTGGAATGGGGCCTGGCCATGCGTCTGGACAGCACAGTGCGTTTTCCCTACCAAATGACCCTGGGGGCCATGCAGCTGAACGAAGGGCTGGTCGAAGCCATGGGTCGCGAGATTGGCCGCCAGTGCAAAAGGATGGGCGTCCACGTCAATTACGCCCCGGTGGTCGACATCAACAACAACCCGAACAACCCGGTCATCAATTTCCGCTCCTTCGGCGAAGACAAATACAACGTCACCCGCAAAGCCCTCGCCTACATGCGCGGCATGCAAAGCCAACGCATTTTGGCCAGTGCCAAACACTTCCCCGGCCATGGCGATACCGGAGTCGACTCTCACTACGACTTACCCCTGATCAACAAAAGCAAGCAGCAACTGCAAGAACTGGAGCTTTACCCCTATCAGGAACTGATCAAAAATGGGCTATCCGGCATCATGACCGCCCACTTGAGCATTCCCGCGCTGGATTCCACCAAAAACCTGGCCTCTACCCTCTCCTCCCGCATCGTGACGGATTTGTTGCGCAAAGACCTGGGTTTCCAGGGCCTCGTGTTCACAGATGCCATGGACATGCAGGGTGCAGTGAAATATTTCCCCAATGGAGAAGCGCTGGTCAAAGCCGTATTGGCGGGCAATGAACTGATCGAGACCTTTGAAGACGTACCCAATGCTTTCAAAGCCATCAAAAAAGCCGTTGCTGATGGTTTGTTGAAAGAAGCGGACCTGACTCAGCGAGTGCGCCGCATCCTGATGGCCAAATCCTGGGTTGGGCTCGACAAATACCGACCCATCCAACTCAAAAACCTGGTTCAAGACCTGAATACCATCGAGTCGGACTTGTTGAATCGGCAAATGGCCGAAGCAGCCCTGACTTTGATCAAAAATCAAAATGAGGCCTTGCCCATCCGCGATTTGACCCAAAAAATTGCCATCGTCTCCATCGACGCCAGCCAAACCACGGCTTTCCAAAAAATGGCCAGCAATTACACCAATGTCGACCATTTTTTGATCCCCATCAATGCGAATGATACCAGCATTTTGAACATACAAAAAGCGACTCAGAACCACGATGTCCTTGTGATCGGAGTGCATCTGCAAAACATCCGCCCCGGTGCCAAATACGGCTTGACGGAGAGCAACCTCAAAGCCTTGAACGTTCTGTGCGGGAGCGGCAAGGGCATCGTGGTGCTGTTTGGCAACCCTTATACTTTGGATAAAATCCCCGCACTGGACAATGCCAAGGCGGTGGTGATGGCTTACCAATTCACCAATTACCTGGAAGACGCCGCTGCGCAAGCGGTGTTTGGCGCCATTCCATTCAAAGGTAGATTGCCAGTGACGGTCAACGAAAAATTCCCACTGGCCATGGGCATCACCAGTCCGGCCATTGGACGATTGTCTTACGGCATTCCGGAGATGGTCGGCATTAATAGCAAAGAATTGATTGGGCGCGTGGACTCGATCATCAACCTGGGCTTGCGCGAAAAAGCCTATCCCGGTGCAGTGGTACAAATTGCCAAGGATGGCCGGGTCATTTACCAAAAAAATTACGGTTACCATACTTATGAAGCCGCCACCAAAGCCCGAAGCACTACTACCCAGGGCATCAGCTTTCAGGTCAGCAACAAAAACGATGTAATGGACGAAAAGGTGGTGCTGAACAACAGTACAGGTACCATCCTCTCCAATGGTAAAGGCGCCATAAACGGAGCCGTGCAACTCTCTGACCTTTATGACCTTGCTTCCGTCACCAAAATCAGCACCTCCGCCCTGGCCGTTATGGAACTGATGAGTGCAGACAAATTTGACCTGGACAAAACTTTTGCCGATTATTACCCGGAATTTGCCAACTCCAACAAGGCCAACCTCACCTTCCGCAACATGCTGACCCACCGGGCTGGCCTCCGCCCATTTATCCCGTTTTGGACATCCGACATTGATTCAGTCCAAACGATCAAAAATAGCCTGGCTTACCGCGAAAAGTATGCAGCGCAACTCCGCCTGAATTTCTTCCAGCGCTTGTTTGGCGGCAAAAAGAAACTGGATCGAAAAATTTTGACCGCCATTCGGACCGACAAGGCCATGTGGCGAGCATGCATCAACGCATCTTCAAAAACCTGGAAACCGGGCGTTTATTCCGAAACAGCAGCTGAGGAATATCCGATCCAAATCACGGAGAAGCTCTGGCTGCGCAAAAACTACGAGCAAAGCATTTTTGATGCCATCAAAAATTCGCCCATCAAACCCGAGCAGGGGTATGTATACAGCGATTTGCACTACATGCTTTACCCAACCATGATGGGGCGAATCGCGGGCATGGAATGGGAAAGTTTCCTGAAACAAACCTACCACGCCATTGGGGCGAATACCTTGACATACAATCCACTGCGTTTTTATGATAAAAGCCGCATCGCCCCCACGGAAATCGATAGCCTTTTCCGCAACACCCTCGTACACGGTCGGGTGCACGATGAGGCTGCCGCGCAATTGAACGGTGTATCGGGGCACGCTGGTTTGTTCGGCAGCGCCAACGACCTGATGAAATTGATGCAATTGTACTTGCAAAAAGGCTATTATGGCGGCAAACAATTCATCAAACCAGAAGTGATGGATTCTTGCACGCGTTATCAGTTCCCGGAGTTGAACAACCGCCGGGGCATTGCTTTTGACAAACTGGATTTGAACCCCAGTGTCAGCAATGGGCCGCGTTTGGCTTCGCCAGATAGTTACGGGCACTCGGGTTTTACGGGGCCTTTTACCTGGATTGATCCGAAGACGCAAACGGTGTACGTGTTCTTGTGCAACCGGGTGTATCCGACGCGGGACAATGGGAAAGTGAGTAGTTTGAACATTCGGACGGGGATTGGGGATGCGATTTATAAGAGTATTAAGCAATAGCGCTCGCTCTTCTTAGGTGACTCTTTGGTGTCTAAAGTTTCTTAGGTGGTGAAAAAAACAAAGCCTCGCGTAGCGGGGCAAAATTTCACCACCTAAGAAACTTTAGACACCAAAGAGTCACCTAAGGGATACTTCATTTGGCAGGCTGTGCATGTTCCATCAAACAATCAAACAAAATGAAAAAACTGATTTTTATAGTATTCTTTGTTGGCTTGGGGTTATTTGCTTTTGGGCAAAATGAGGACATCCAAAAAATCCGCGCCAGCCACCAAAACCGCCACCACGAACTCCTCAACGAGTACGTCCAGTTTTGCACCCTGCCCAACACCTGGAACGACCCGGAGCAACTGCGCCAAAACGCCACCTTCATCGTGGAGATGATGAAAAAACGTGGCATCAGCAACGCCCGCACCATCGAAGCCAATGTACCCGGAGCGATCCCCGCGGTTTATGGCGAAATCCTCAGTCCTGGCGCTACCCGCACCCTGGTGTTTTACGCCCATTACGATGGCCAGCCCGTCAATCCGGCCAAATGGGCGGAAGGTTTATCACCATTCAAACCGCAATTGGCCACCTCAGCATTGGATAAGGGAGGAAAATTTCTTGATTTGCCCCCCGCAAATAGCCCTTTGAACGACGATTGGAGACTCTATGGCCGGGCCACCGCCGACGACAAAGCCGGGGTATTTACCCTCCTCAATGCCTACGATGCCATTCGCCGCAGCGGCTTAAATCCCGGCATCAACCTCAAGTTCTTTTTTGAGGGCGAAGAAGAACGGGGTTCAACCAACCTGGGGGCCATTTTAGCCGCCAACAAAGACTTGCTGAAAGCCGATGCCTGGATCATCGTGGATGGCCCCATGCACGCCTCGGGGCGCAAACAAATCACCTTTGGGGTACGAGGGGATGTGAACATGAACCTGACCGTATTTGGGGCCAAACGCCCGCTGCACAGTGGCAATTATGGCAACTGGGCACCCAACCCGGCCCTGAAACTGGTACACCTCCTGGCTTCGATGAAAGACAACAAAGGCAAAGTGCTGATCAAAGGTTTTTACGACGATGTGATTCCCTTGAGTAAAAGTGAACGCCAGGCTTTGACAGCGATCCCCGATCCTGCGCCCATCATGCAAAAAGAATTGGCGTTCGCCGCCTCAGAAAATCCGCAACGGAGCTACCTGGAATCCATCACTACCCTACCCACCCTGAACATCAACGGCATTGAAAGTGCCAACGTGGGCCGACTGGCCAGCAACATCATCCCAACTTTGGCGACGGTTACCCTGGATTTGCGGCTGGTGAAAGGCAACGACACCAAGCGGCAGATTCAAAAGGTAATCGACCACGTCAAAAAGCAGGGTTATTACGTGCTGGATAGTGAACCCACCGAGGAGGAACGCCTGCAACACGCCAACATTGCGGTGATCCGCCATGGGGAAGGCTACAATGCTCAACGCACCTCGATGGATTTGCCCATTTCACAAGCTGTAATCAAAGCGGTGCGTGGGACTAGCACTCAGGAGATTGTGCTGATGCCTTCGGCGGGCGGGAGTTTGCCGCTTTATTTGTTCGAAGAGGTCTTGAGTGTGCCGCCAATCACGATTCCAGTGGTGAATTACGACAATAACCAACACGGGGAGAATGAAAACCTGCGGATTGGGTGTTTGTGGGAGGGGATTGAGACGGTTGCGGCGGTGATGTTGATGAAGTGGTGATGGGTTGGAGCGATGGAAGTCTAATTGATAAATAAGATTCAGTATTTCGATCAATAATTCCAAGCAAGTAGAGAAATCAATCGTAATAATTTTTGCTTACGTCCAGCGGCGCTAGCCGCCTAACGTCTGTAGATAGGGGAACGGAGATGGGTATTTAAGGTGCGTAGCACCGGAACATTTCATCCTTTGTTTCGGTGCTACGCACCTTAAATACCTCGCTGTGTCTGACTGCTACAGACGTTAAGCGGCTAGTGCCGCTAGTCGGCTCAGTCTGGCTAATCGGGTATCAACAATTTTGAGACCATAAATTAAATATCCCTAGATTCCGTCATTATGGTTTAGTATACCTCTAATTCCTCATTTCTTTTTCCTTACCAACGCCACCAAAGAAACCAACGCCCAAGTCCCTTCCAAAATCGTAAATGGAATCGATTTGATCAGCACCGAGGACACACAAGCCAGACCAGCTCCGATCAAATTCATCCACATGTACCCTCGGCTGTCGTTGTCAATTTTGTTGAACAAATTGAGGAAGTAAGCCAGCAGGATGAGCCCTACGCCGAAGTAACCAATAATATCTGCCATGTCGCATTGGTTTTTTACACAGATCTATACTGGCGAATACGCCACCTCCGGCAACCAATGCCGCACATACTCCCCATTTGGATCATAACGTTTGGCCTGGGTTTCCATATTGAAATAGCGGTCTTCGCGCGGATCAGAACCTACGCCAGCCACATAATTCCAATTGCCCCAGTTGCTGCACACATCGTAATCGACGAGTACCGATTCGAAATATTCCGCACCCATTTGCCAGTTCACATGCAGGTCTTTGACCAAGTAGCTGGCTACATTTTGGCGGCCCCGGTTGGACATGAAGCCCGTGTGTTTGAGTTCCCGCATATTGGCATCAACGAAAGGGATACCCGTTTTTCCTTCGATCCAGGTATTCAGCAAGGCTTGGTCATTTTTCCATTTGGGATCGGCAACACCTCGGGTTCCGCCAATCTGGAAAATTTTGCTGCCGTGTTTTTTGGCCATAAAGCGGAAGAAGTCCCGCCACAAGAGTTCAAAAAACAACCAATAAGTCGATTCATTGGCACCTCGTTCGGCTTCGTAGCGTTTCAGCTCGTGGTAAATCATTTTGGGAGAAAGGCAACCTTGCGCCAACCAGGGACTGAACTTGGAGGAATAATCGCCGCCCAGCAATCCGTTGCGTGTTTCTTTGTACTCTTTGATTAAGTTGCTTTCCCAGAGGTAGTATTTTAATCGTTTCAAACCTTCGGTTTCCCCACCTTTAATGGTTAAAGCCGCTCGGGAGTCCAGTTCAAACTCCTCGTGGCCAAAATCAGCCAAAGTCGGAATATCCCCAGCTTCCAATTCGACACTCCAGGGATTGAAGGTTTTATCGGGCCGAGTCAAAGGCTCACGCACCGGTACAATTCGTTCTACTTCTTTGCGAAATTGGGTAAATACATCCGGGGTATGTTGCACCGGAAAGGGCAAATCGGCCGTGTAGTACAACATTTTACCACGATTGTAGCGCATCTCCTGGCCAATGCTCCACAATCTTTGTTCAAGCGTATCTTGCACCTGCACCTCTTCTGTGGTGCGTTCCCGGTTGCAAAAAATCCAGCCAGTTTTGCACTCTGCCGCTAGATCGAAAAGTACCTCTTCGGGTTTGCCCACCCTTACAATCAATTCACAATTGAGTCGACGTAAAGATTGGCGCAAATCGGCCACACTTTCTAGAATAAATTTCGCGCGGTATTTACCCGTTTTAGGGAACCCGAAACTCGTTTGGCCTTTAAAAACCCGCTCGTCAAAAACGAATACCGGGATCACCTCATAGGCATTGCGCAATGCGTCTTGAAGGGATTCGTTGTCGTGCAAGCGCAAATCCTGCCGAAACCACACAATGGCTCTTCTTCTCATAGTCAATCTTCCTTTTTGTACTGGTGTTGGGCTCGACAAACATAACAAAAGCGTTTGGGGCTAGTTCAGGATTGGATTGTAATTTTTTTTTCAAAATCAATTTCAGTGACGACCTTTGCACAATTCTGTACAATTGATGGACCATGTTAAAAGCATTTCAGGAATATTTATCACATTTGCTTCAGGACAACCCCGGCAATTACCGCTTTTTACTAGCCGCCAGTGGCGGGAAGGATTCCATTGTTTTGGGAGATCTGTTTTATTGTTCTGGCATTCCTTTTGGCATTGCCCACATGAACTTTCAATTGCGCGGCGAATCATCGGATGGAGACGAACGTTTTGTACAAGCCTTCGCCCAACGCTGCGACGTAGCCTGTTTTACTACGGCGGTGGATACAAAAGTTTATGCTGCCGAGCAACAATTGTCTACCCAAATGGCCGCCCGCACCATGCGTTACAGCTGGCTTGAAAAAATCCGTCAAGAACAAGGATTCGACTATATCGTCACCGCCCACCACCTGAATGATTCGGTAGAAACCATCCTCTACAACTTCACCAAAGGCAGCGGCATCAAAGGTATGCTGGGCATTCCAGCAGTGAATGGTCGGGTAATTCGCCCCTTGTTGTTTGCCACCCGCACTACAATCGACGCCTACTACACCCAGGAGGAGTTGGTTCACCGCGAAGACTCCAGCAATGCTGAATCGGGCTATGCCCGAAACTGGATTCGACACCAAGTGGTCCCGAACCTGCAAAAATTGAATCCCTCTTTTGAACAAACCGTGAGCCGCAATCTCGTTTATTGGCAACAGATTAACACTTGGTTTGAACAAGAGGCCGCACAAATCAAGGCCAAAATATGGCATACCGAGCCCCTCCGCCATACCCTACAACTCAGCTCTATCCAAGGCCATCCAGCCTTATTAACTTTGTTGTTTCACTGGTTGCAAGGATTTGGATTCGTGGCGGAACAAATCAGCGGCATACATGCGTCGGTTTTGGAGCAAAAGCAAGGCAAGTTATTTTTGAGCAAAAGCCATAAAGCACTCATCCACCAGGGTACCTTAATAATCGAAACCCAAAATACCAGTCCTGCCCCCCCTCAACTGTGGCCAGTAGAGGCGTTTAGCCTGTCGCTGCACGGACAAAAAATAACAATTTCTACATATACAAAAGGCCCAATATCAATCCCTCATCAACCCGATATTGCCTGGGTGGATGCTGCCGAATTGAGCTTCCCCCTGGAGCTACGGCACTGGCGTGCAGGTGATGTGTTTTACCCCCTGGGAATGTCCGGAAAACCTAAGAAAATTCAGGATTATTTCACCGATGAAAAGATCGATCGTTTTGCCAAAGATCGCATTTGGCTGCTGGTAAATGGCGACGGACGGATCATTTGGGTACTCGGTTTTCGGGTGGACGATCGCTTCAAAATTCGGGAGGACACCACCCACTTCGCCCAATTTCAACTTATACCCGAGCTTGATTTATCAAAAGAATAAACTAATTTTGGAAAAGCAAAAATCAACCCACCGATTATGAAACAGATCATTTACTCGCTCATTTTTCTGAGTATCGCCACTGTAGCAAGCAGTCAGACGACCAATATTACCGTTCCCAAAACCCAAAAGGGTGTAGTGACCAAGCTCGCGGCCACCTGGTGTCCGTTTTGTGGCAGTATGGCCTGGGATACTTATAAAACCATGGTTAGTGACCTCAGTTCGAAGTCATTGGTTATGGTGGCGCATCGCAGCACCAGCAGCCGTTTGTACAGCGCAACTGCGGAGAAGGTGTTGAATGCCTACGAGCCCGTTTTTTATCAGCCTTATTTCTTTTTCAATACCAAGTTGATTGGGGAGGGTGATGGAACTACCGGAGCTGACATGCAAAAGGCCGTGGATAATTTTGCCGTAGCTACACCAGTTGCCCAAACGGGCTTGGCGGTCAAGTTCAATCCTACTACCCGCGATTTGGAAGTGACGGCCAAAACGGAGTTTTTTAAAACGGCTACGGGTAATTACTTCACAGGAATCTATCTGATTGAAAAATCGGTCATCGAACAACAATCCAATCGGGGTTCAATGGCGGATCACCTCAACGTGCTGCGCACCCATTTTGGCACCAGTGAATTTGGCTTTGAGGTGGGTTCTGGCACCATGTCAAGTGGCTTTTTCAAAACGATCTCTACAAAAACCACCTTGGCTACCAAAATCAACTCCGCCAATATCATCATTGCCAGCATCCTGTGGCAAAAAACCGGGGAAACCACCTACAGCATGGTCAATGCCAACTGGACGGATCAGGTCAGCAATGTAACGACGAGTGTGGTGGAAAACCAAGCCTTGAAAGCCGGATATACCATCAGTCCTAATATCGTTCAGGAAAAAGCCAACCTGGAGTTCAGCCTACCTAAGGCGGGCAAAAACGTATTGGTGCAAGCTTTTGACATCAAAGGCCAAGTGGTCGCTACCATTTTCAGCGGCAATTTGCCTGCTGGCAAGCATCAGTTCCAACTGAATCGCCAACAATTGAGCAGCAAAGGGCTTTATTTCGTACGTTTGCAGGTGGATGGGCAGTTTGCAACCAGACAAGCGGTGGTGCAGTAACCCAAAAATCAATAAAGATTTTAAGGCCAGCAGCAATTATTCATTACTGTAGAGCCAAGAGCGACTTTTTATCACAAAGAAAACACAAAGGGGCACAGAGGACACAAAGTTAGACGTTGACGAATTTTTGTGTCCTCTGTGCCCCTTTGTGTTTTCTTTGTGATAAAAAATGCCGCTCTTGGAAAAGCCTATGTCCAAAATATTTTCGTGTTAAACAGCGCCAGAATGGACTTCTTGACCTACACCGATACCCTACAAATCAAAACTCAAGATCAAAAGCGCTACATCTTTGATCCCATCCGCAAAAAATGGATGGTGCTGCAACCCGAAGAATTTGTCCGCCAACTCATCGTCCAATACCTCCTCCAAAACAAAGGCTACAACCGCAACCGTATCGCCATTGAGCGCGGCATCAAAGTCAACGGCTTGGCCAAACGTTGTGACATCCTCGTGTACGACCTAGACATGCAACCCTTCCTGCTGATCGAGTGTAAAGCCCCCGAAATCCCCCTCGATGCCAATGTTTTTCACCAAATGGCCGTGTACAACATGCAATTGCGCGTACCCCACCTGATGATGAGCAATGGGGGGGCGAGTTATATTTGCAAAATTGATGTCGAAAATCAGGAATATACCCTCCTCCAAGACTTGCCATAAAGCCTTCCACATTATACCTTTGTATGACGCAAAAATTACTTCCTGATTTTTTTTGAGGCTTTTGAATAGGAAACTCACTTGAAATGAACCGTTCGACTTCCTATTCAAAACCCAAATCGGGAAGTTAATTTTTCTGCGTTACTTTGCTCCATTACTTTGTAGCCTAACCAAAAATGACCAAAAAAACCATCCTGATTACCGGGGCCGGAGGGCAGATCGGCTCGGTATTGACCAAAACACTGCGCGATACTTATGGTCCCAACTCGGTAATTGCTACCGACATCCGTAGCACCGAATTGGGCGATGGCCCCTTCGAGTTGCTGGATGTGCTGAACGGCAATCGTTTACACGAATTGGTGAATCGTTACCGGGTCACGGAAATTTACCACCTGGCTGCCATCCTGTCTGCTCGTGGGGAACAAAACCCCAAAATAGCCTGGGACATCAACATGGACAGCCTCTTCAACGTGCTGGACGCTGCCAAAGAGCGCAAACTCAAGGTGTTTTTCCCGAGCTCCATCGCGGCATTTGGGCCCAATACCCCCAAAGTCAACACTCCACAGGAGACCATCACCCAACCTACTACCGTATACGGCATCAGCAAAGCAGCGGGTGAAAACTGGTGCCAGTATTATTTCCTGAAATACGGCCTCGATGTACGTTCGGTGCGCTTCCCCGGCATCATCGGCTACCAATCGCTCCCGGGCGGCGGCACTACCGATTACGCGGTTGACATTTACCACAAGGCCATTCTGGGTGAGGATTTTAGCTGCTTTTTACAAGCCGACACCCGCCTGCCGATGTTGTATATGGATGATGCCATTCAAGGCGTGTTGCAACTCATGGATACGACCAGTGACAAACTCAGCGTGCGTACCAGCTATAACCTGGCTGGGGTATCCTTCACTCCTGCCGAGATCAGTGCCGAAATCCAAAAACATCACCCCGATTTTAAAATCCATTACGCCCCCGATTTCCGCCAGGCCATCGCCGATTCCTGGCCACAAAGCATCGACGATCAACAGGCCCGTCATGACTGGAACTGGCAACCTCAATTCGATTTGGCTCGCATGACTACGGACATGCTGAGCCATTTAGCTGAAATGTTGCAGATTGAAAAATTGAAAAATTTGGTCGCCCAAATTTGATCTTTTCACACCTCGACTTTTCTACTACTCTTCAACCTTTCAACCCTCAACATTTCAACCATGTACACTGCTCAAACCAGCCTGGAACAAGAAATACAAGACCTGCGCGACGCGGGCCTTTACAAATCCGAGCGCATCATCACCAGTCCTCAAGGGGCCGAAATAGCCCTCAATACCGGCAGTGAAGTGCTCAATTTTTGTGCCAACAACTATCTGGGGCTATCTGCGCACCCCGAAGTGATCAAAGCCGCCAAGGAATCCATCGATACCCACGGTTTTGGGATGTCTTCCGTGCGTTTCATCTGTGGCACTCAGGACATCCACAAGGAATTGGAGCAAAAAATCTCTCAATTCCTGGGTATGGAGGATACTATCCTTTACGCCGCTGCCTTCGACGCCAATGGTGGTTTGTTTGAACCCCTGCTGGGTGCTGAAGACGCCATCATTTCCGACGAGCTGAACCATGCCTCCATCATCGATGGCATCCGGCTATGCAAGGCCGAACGCCATCGCTACCGCCACAACGACATGAACGACCTGGAGGACAAACTCCAAAAAAGTGCAGGTGCCCGTCGTATCCTGATTTCTACCGATGGTTGTTTTTCCATGGATGGCACGATTGGTCAATTGGATAAAATTTGTGACCTAGCCGAAAAACACAACGCCATGGTCATGATCGATGAATGCCACGCCACCGGCTTTTTGGGCAAAACCGGCCGAGGCACCCACGAATACCGCAACGTGATGGGCCGCGTCGACATCATCACGGGTACCCTGGGCAAGGCGCTGGGTGGTGCATCGGGCGGTTTTACGGCTGCACGCAAAGAGATCGTAGAGCTGCTGCGCCAGCGTTCCCGGCCTTATTTGTTTTCCAATACCCTGGCACCGTCCATCGCAGGAGCTTCGATTAAGGTACTGGATCTGCTAAGTTCCTCTACCGAGCTGCGCGACAAACTGGAGGCCAATACCAAATATTTCCGCACTGCCATGACCGCTGCGGGCTTTGACATCCTACCTGGAGAGCACCCGATAGTGCCCATCATGCTGTACGACGCCAAACTAGCGCAACAATTCGCGGCAAGGCTCTTGGAAGAAGGCATTTATGTGATTGGCTTCTTTTATCCGGTGGTGCCGCACGGAAAGGCGCGGATTCGGGTGCAGCTGTCGGCTGCGCATGAATTGGAGCATTTGGAAAAGGCGGTAGCGGCGTTTACGAGTGTGGGGGGTGAGCTAGGGGTGATAAAATAAAAAATTTGATTTTAAAATGCTTTACAACTATATTTGTAGCCAAACCAATTGATCAAAAGGGCATAAGGAAAGCAAACAAGATTTAAAAGTCTTGAATTTCCTTATGCCCTTATTTTTTATCCCAACATAGCTTTACATCATGGCAAGTATAGATGACTTTGTAGGTTACATCGAGCTTCACGATGTAATGTCCATCCAAAACAGCTTCAAAAACGGGTTAGACCCAAACAGCCTGTTCCGTGGTGAACCCTTAATCTTTGAGCTCACCAGCGAATACACGCGTGGGGCCCGTTTTACGGCTTGTGCAAAAGCGTTTGTGGACGCTGGGTTAGCTCTGGAAGACTCCCTTTTGCCCGTCATTTTACAAGATGATGCAGTGGGTTTAGCACAAATGTTACAAAACGATCCAGGCTTGTTGCATAAAAAACACACCCTACGTTGTGCCTATACGCCCTTGCTCGAAGCTAGTTTATTGCACCTCTGCGCCGAATACAATCTCCTGGCTTGTGCAAAGGTGTTGATCGAAGCTGGGCTTAGTGTAGATACACCTGCTGGCCTTGATGAGCATGGTTTGGGGGGCCAAACACCAATTTTTCACACCGTCAATCAAAATGGCCACCAGTCCAAGGCGGTTTTTGAACTGCTGTTGAATGCCGGAGCAAATTTGCAGTATCAAGTCAAAGGGCTGATTTGGGGCCAAGGCTCCCCCTGGGAAACCTTGATTCCTGCGGTCAACCCGATCAGTTATGCGATGATGGGGCTATTGCCACAGATGCATCGGGATGAGGAGACGATTGCCGAGGTGGTAGGGATATTGATGAAAGCGGCGTATGGAATAGAGGAGGTGGTTAGAAATGTGCCGAATGTTTATTTAAAAAATTAGTGCTCCAAAAACCACTCCACCATTTCCTGCCATTCCTGCTCCAAACCATACGGTGGCCGCTTTCGCCCCGCCCGATTGTACCAATAGTCAGCATTCCAGATGTCGCCTTCTTTGCGGTGCAAATAGGCGTGTACCCAGGAACCTTCTTTGGAATGTACATCCTGGGCGATGTTGTGCGAAGCCTCCCAATCGCCACGGCCTTCGTGCCATAAGGCCAAGAGCAATAGATTGGAAAAACTAGGTGGTGTAGCCGACTGGAGTGAAGTTTGGAAAGTGATAAAATCCATATGCAAGTAAATTTTTAACAAATCGTGATTTCAAAGGTAAGGAACGAGAACGAAAGTGCAAGACCACAAAAAGAACGAGTTATTAAAGAAAAACCGCTAATTTTCTACACCTCCTCGCAAATTATTTGCCCGTTCCACAACTCAGCCTTATCTTCACCACTCCGACTCTCACGCAACAAGCCGACTAAAATCACTTTACCAAAGCAAAAACTTTTTGTCTTTGGGGAAGTTGGTATTTTAATCCACGATTTCAACTTATTCAATAAACTATACAACGATGAGATCGACAGCAACAAATCTTGCTTTCATTTGCTTCCTCTGCCTGACATTTTCTTCCTGTGTCATGAAAAAAGAGTACCTCGCCATGCAAGCCGACTTAAAAACCCAGCTGGATGCCGCGAATAAAGACCTGGGCAAATTGGGCGTCAGCCTCAATGAGTACATGAGCCGTTTGGCCGCTTGCGAAAGGGAAAAAGAAAGACTGGGCGGTGACATCCGTACCAACCAGAGCTCCATGCAATTGCGCGAGGAGCAAATCAATGACCTCAAAGCGCAAATCGCCGACCTGAAGTCTCAACGGGAAAAACAACTGAATACGGTAACTGACTTAACCAAAATCTCTTCTTCAGCCAACGACAACATCAAAGAAACTTTGTCACAGCTGGAGAAAAAGGACAAGTACATCCACTTGCTACAAGCGGCCCGTACCCGTGCTGACTCCATCAACCTGGCCCTCGCCGTCAACCTGAAAGGGGTACTGAAAGAGGGCTTGGATGACAAAGATGTAGACGTAAAAGTGGATAAAACCGTAGTGTTTGTCAACTTGTCCGACAAAATGCTTTTCCAATCCGGTAGCGCAACCATGACCACCAAGGCCAATGAAGTATTGGGTAAAATTGCCAAAATCCTCCAATCTCGCCCTGATTTGGAAGTAATGGTTGAAGGGTACACCGACAACAAGCCCATCAAAACCGCTTGTATCGACGACAACTGGGACCTGAGCGTAAAACGCGCTACTGCCGTAGTTCGGACCCTGCAGGTTGTCCACAAAGTTGACCCGAACAAATTGATCGCCGCTGGTCGTGGTGAATTCAATGCCTTGGCTACCAACACTACCGAGGAAGGCCGTTCTACCAACCGCCGTACCCGCATCATCATCATGCCTAAGCTGGATCAGTTTTATGACCTGCTGAATCCGGCTAAAGTGCCTAACTAAGGCTGCTAAAGCGACTTATTAGCACAAAGGACACAAAGGGGGGCACAAAGAACTCAAAGCGAAGCGTCGTCAACGTCCAACTTTGTGTCCTTTGTGCCCCCTTGTGTTTTCTTTGTGAAAAAAAATGTCGTCGCTTTGGTTTCACCTCTTCGAATAAACCCTATGTGATAAATTGTGCCTACTTTTACCCCAACATTTTCCATTTCTTACATGAGTCAAACGATCATCATCATCGGTGGCGGCGCTGCCGGGTTCTTTACGGCCATTCGAGCAGCCGAATGCGATCCAAGCGCGCAGGTCGTCATTTTGGAAAAAAGCAAGGATGTGCTGGGCAAAGTAAAAGTATCCGGTGGTGGGCGTTGCAACTTGACCCACGCTTGTTTTGTCCCGCGAGAACTCAGCAAATTTTACCCACGTGGCGAAAAAGAACTACTCGGCCCCTTCAATCGTTTTGCCTGTGGCGATACCATCGACTGGTTTGAAAAAAGAGGTGTGCCCACCAAAATTGAAGAAGATGGCCGCATGTTCCCCACCAGCGACGACTCCCAAACTGTGATCGATTGCCTCTGGAGCGCTGCACGTAAAGCCGGGGTGAAAGTGTACACCAATACCCCGCTCAAAAACATCAAAGCGCCCACCCAGGCAGGCAAAACCTGGGTCATTGAAACCAACAACCAAACCCTGCACGCGCACAAAGTGATGCTGGCTACGGGCAGTTCGCCAAGCATGTGGGATATGTTGGCAAAACTGGGACACCAAATTGTACCCCCAGTTCCGTCTCTATTCACTTTCAACATCAAAGATGCCCGATTGAGTGACCTTTTGGGCGTATCCGTTCCACTGGCCGAAGTACAAATAGAAGGGCAAAAGTTGCGTAGTTCCGGCCCTTTGCTGATCACCCATTGGGGTTTAAGTGGACCCGCTATTCTGAAATTGTCAGCCTGGGGTGCCCGCGAATTGGCCGCACTGAACTACCGTTTTACAGTCCGCGTCAACTGGATCATGGCTAAAACGGAAAGTACCCGCGAAGACCTGGAAGCCTTAAAACAAGAGGATGGCCGCAAAATGGTAATGGCCAATCCCCAATTCGGTCTGGCCAACCGCCTATGGAAACGTCTGGTGCAAGCCGCAGGCATTCGCGAGGACAAACGTTGGGCGGATTTGAGTAAAAAAGAAATTCAAGCCTTAGCTGAGGAATTGACGCAAGGGCGTTTTCAAGTCAATGGTAAAAGTATTTTTAAAGAAGAGTTTGTGACGGCAGGTGGCGTAGATTTGAAAGAGGTGGATTTTAAAACCTTCGAAAGCAAGTTGTTTCCAGGGCTGTTTTTTGCTGGCGAAGTGCTGAATATTGATGCAATTACGGGCGGTTTTAATTTTCAGGCTGCCTGGACAGGCGGTTGGATTGCCGGGGAGGCCATGGCAAGGCTTGAGGGATAATTAAGGATTCAAATCTACTCCTTTGTAAATGCCCAACATCGGGATTTCCAGACCCATAGATTGTAAGGGAATCATGTCTTCCAGGTTGTAATAATCAGAAGTACGCCACAGGTCCGCTGATTCACGGTAAAAACGAGACACATGGTACTTTTCCTGACTCACAATCAGGTATTCTTGAAATGCCGAAAGACTTCGATACATATTGAATTTATCCCCCAGATCGAATGCGGCTGAGCTATTAGAAGACACCTCCACAATCAGCAAAGGATTGGTGATGATATCCCTGCGTTTTTTATAAAATTCAGGATTAAGTGTTACGACCACAGCATCGGGATAGACAAAGCGATTGTTTGATTCAATGCGGATTTTCATATCACTGCTGTACACCTGAAAGGGAGCGTCATGAGCATCTATTACATTGTTCAATTGGGTGATAACCTTACCTCCCAACTGGTTGTGTACAACCGTTCCTCCAGACATTTCAACTATTTTTCCATTGTGGTACTCGTGCTTAGATAGACTGTGTGCTTCTAACTCCAGGTATTCCTCGATGGTGAAAATTTGACTTGCCGCAATCGTCATGGTTCGGAATTTATCAGCACAAGTTAAGTCTTTTTTAAAACAAACTCAACTGTCCATTTTTGAATTGTTGGTGCAGCTCCAGGTTGTAAGCAGGCAGTTTTTTGTCCTTGAAATACAACTTTTTCGCCAATTGGTACTGCTGCGCAATGATGTCTGCAATCTTGCCTTCGCCCCGCATGCGGACACCCGGGCGGCTGTCGTTGAGTTGGCCATTGTGGCAATCACGAATGCGGTTGAGCACCCGTTCGGCCCGATCCGGCAGGGCTTTGTGGATCCAGTCTTCAAAGATGGGGCCAACATCCCCATTGAGGCGAACCACCTGATAACCGATGGCACCCGCCCCCATTTTCGCCGCTTTTTCCGCCATCGGCAGCAATTCATGGTCATTCAATCCCGGAATAATTGGGGCCAACATGGCCATCACCGGAATGCCGTTATCAGCCAGCGTTTTTAGGGTTTTGAATCGACTGTTCACCGAAGCCGTCCTCGGTTCCAGTACCCTGCGCAGGTCTTCATCCAGGGTGGTAATCGACAGGCATACATGTACCAAATTTTCCGAAGCCAGTTTTTTCAAGAGGTCCAAATCCCGCAAAATGAGGCTATTTTTGGTGATCATACCTACCGGGTGGCGGTATTTCCAAAGCACTTCCAAAATTTGGCGAGTGATTTTATATTCTCGTTCGGCGGGTTGATAACAGTCAGTATTGCCAGACAACATGAGCGGTACCGCCTTCCAGGTAGCTTTGCGGATGGCTTCGGTCAATAAGCGTGGCACATCCTTTTTGACCAGTATTTTTTGCTCAAAATCCATTCCGGCGCTGTAGCCCCAATAAGTATGGGTGTTGCGGGCATAACAATAAATGCAGCCATGTTCGCAACCTTGGTAGGGATTGAGCGAAAAGCCCATGCCTACATCTTCACTTTCGACCTTGTTGAGGATGGTTTTGGGGTATACTTCGATGTACTCGGTGGGCAATTGCAGGTTTTCCTCCCATTCTTCCGCAGGAATTGGCGCGCTATCGTACACGAGTTTGTGGTACGGATTGGGCGTATTGATTTGGGCTCCGCGGCCTTTGAAGTAGGGCGTTTCTGGCATGTTGTAATTTTGAAAACAACTTGATCGGCACTTCGGCTTCGCTCAGTGACCGATCAAGTTGTTTTCAAAATTACAACATTTTTTTTAATAAAAAAATAAAAACTACAAACTAATCCCAAATACTGGCCCCACATTCCATTTCCCGCCTGCCTGCCGCGAAACGGCCATGTCAAATCGGAACAAGCGGAATACCCCAAAACCTACATTTTCAATACCCGCAGCCAATTCCAGGTAGTTTTTCTTTTGCTCTACTTGCAACAAATGACCGCTCAAGACCAATTTCCAACCAAGTTTTTTGACCAGCGGAATCCAATCCAGGATAGCCCCCTCGAAATGATGCTGCCAGTGCGCCTGGAAATAGGATCGATCCGTAGAGTAATCATAGTAAGGCAAAAGCAAAAAGCTGTTCATGTAGCGATCCTGATCACCCAGAATGGTTTGGTTGCCGTTGAAGTGCATGAAGTCCATAAATTCCAGCTCATTGCGTTGTAAAAACGTACCTGCCTGAACCCTGAATTGGGAAAAGCCCCAGGCCCCCAGTGGCAGCTCATCTTCTTCGATGGCGACGCTGAGCAACTGATAGTTGACATCACCAGCGCCAAGTCGATAATTGAGAAAAAACTCTGGGGCTTTGTTTTCAGCCGCGTACTTACGACCAGGATACACATAGTATTTCTGGCCAGGGCGGTAACTAATATTAAGGTCAAAGCTCAGCGCTCGGCTTTGGTCAAAACTGCGGGGAGCCGCCGTGGGCAGATTGGGCGTAAAAGCACGGCGTTCCGGCGCATCGCGTTGGTACCAACTCTGATCACTGGTATTTTGCAAACTGCTGCGATTGGCCCATTCCAAGGCGGTGTTCATCCGAAGGCCATTGGCAAGCTCGCGGCTAAAACCAAAACGTGCTGAAACCTTATCGTATAATTTCATGTAGTTGTGGCGGGCCAGTAAAGAATAAACCGAATTGACCATGGGTGTGATCGGTTCAGCTGCATTGAACTGTGCCACCTGTTGTCCGCCACTGAGCGATATCTGTGTGCGCCGCGTACCTTCCAATTGCCGCAGGTAACTCCCCCAAACGCGCAGCTTCTTTTCGGAAAACCCATAACTCAGTTCTCCGTTCAAACGGTACCATTTCATGTTGTATTCGTCGTAATCCTTGTTGTAACCGAGCTTGAGCGCCGCATTGTAGCCCTGCACGGTATTGTACTGAATGGTGCCAAGGGGTGAGCCCACACTAAAATACTCCCGATAAAACGAGCGGTTGTAACTGTAGCCCGTGAAGAGTTTCAGGATAGTAAATTTGTTGTTTTTCTTGTCGATAGAATCTTTGTAAGGCTTGGATTTCCAGATGGTTTGTAGGCTGTCTTTTTTGACGTAGTCCCGCGATTCCTCGGCGGTAAGGGGGATTGGTCGAAGGGTATCCCAAAATGCCTGCGATTGATCGTTGGCCCCTTCTTTGACGATGAATACTTCTTTGCCAAAAAACTTTTTATCTAAAGCTGGCTTGATGTCGTAGTTGCTCAAAACTGAGTTAAAACTACCCACCAGTTTAAAACCCAGGGCTCCAGCCTTAAAACGGATGTTGACCGAAAAGGTCCGCCATACATCTTCTACATTGGGAACTGGAAAAAAGAGTTGTTTGATCCACAAGGAATCCAGGCCTGGCTGTTTGATGGCTGATTGTAGCAATATATAATCCACCGACTGCACCGCCCAATCCTGGTCTACGATGTAAATGTACCCACGGTAAACGGGGTCTTCGCTGCGTTTGGGAATGACCTGAATTTTATTGATCACCTGCCCTTGATCGTCGGTGATGGTGCCGATGAGTTTGTATTTGTAGTAAAAAAAGGCATTGTCGGCAATGGGGGAAACGATGCGACGGCCCAAATTGGAATAAGGATCGTAGGGGCTGAAATCCATATCCTGCGCCCGATTGAAACCAAAACCCTGGTCATTGCCCGCAACTTTGGAATAAATCATCTCCTCGCGGTATTGGGCGGGTTGACGGAAAAACAAGGTCGAGCGCGATTCCGAAAGGTAAATGATGCCTTTACCGGTGCTGTCCAAAAGCCCACCCATGGTCCCAATTTCCTGGCCCATGATCTTTTTAGGCGTTTTGTCAAAACCAATATTGCCTTTCACATAAGCATCACAACGGTATTCTTCCACCTGATCGCGGTAAAATTCCCGTTTTTTGATGGCGGCCCGAATAATGGGATAGGCAGGGTCTTCAGCATTGGAACGCACCACAAATTCACTGAGTTCTATTGCCGCTTCATTGAGTGATACATTGAGTTTTTGTGGCTCCCGGGTCATGTTCACCCGGATCGTTTTTGATTCGTAACCAATGTATTGGAAGATCACTTCATAACTGCCAGAACTGAGGCTCAGGCTGTATTCCCCATTGACGTTGCTGGTGGTGCCATTGGTGCTGCCTTTGATGTAAATACTCGCAAATGGTAAAGGGGCTCCTTCGGTATCCGTCAACTTGCCCGACAATTGAGCGAACAATCCAGTACAACCCAGGGTAAATAGGAGGAAAAGGGTAAATTTCTGCATATACAACGAGGTTTTTTAAAGGAACCGAAAAAAAGAAAAAAGGATGGCAGGAAGCAAACACTTTAAGATGGGTTTAACGATATGTTCGACGAAAAGCTTGGTGTGCTACAACCAAGATAGGCTGGGCAAAAATCTGGCGTGGAACATTTTTGTCTGGAAAGGTATTTGAAGCTTACGCTAGAGGTGACTTTTTATAATTCATTTGTGAATTTGAGCAAAATGAACTTCTAACCTTAGGTGTATCTTAAGTGTCTGAGGTTTCTTAGGTGTAAAAAAAACATACTTTCACCACCTAAGAAACCTCAGACACTTAAGGTACACCTAAGACAAGCATTATTATTCGATTTTCAAACTCTTCACTTCCCCAGTCGGGGTCACCAAAATGAACTCCTTTTTCACTTCAGTTTTCACCTTCGGCTTAGCCTCCGGCATTTTAAACCGCACCGCAAGGTTGTACGAAAACTGTACCGCTGGCTCCAAAATTTCTGGATTGACCACGATGTCATAATCATTCGCAGCTACAGCGTTGTAGAAGCGCAGCGTAGGTTTATCTGCTGGCTGTACCACCGAGTTGTTTTTTTCCGAAGCATCCAGGGATTGGGTACTAAACGCCTGGTAGCTCTCGTAACGGTTAGTGGGGTAAGCCACCCAAGCATTCTCCGCTGTGATAGTATAAGCCGAATCCAGTTTAATGCCCATTTTGGCGTAGGATTCCTTGATGTCTTTGAGGTAATCAAAGGACAGGGTGCGCAGTTCCTGATACACTTGCTGCTGGTCTTTGATGAAGTAATCCACTTTCACGATGTCATAAATTTCCTGCTTGGCGGCAGCCGTAACGATCTGGTCCAAAATGGAAGGTTTGGTATACCGAATGTGGATGTTTTTTTGCAATTCAAAACCTTTGGGGATCTCGGTGAGGGTCTTTTTGGAAAACATCTTTTTGCTCACATCATACTCGTACTTGGGCAAAAAATTGACCATATCGACGTACACATCCGTTTCTAAAATGCCCAGATTTTTGAGGTCGTTCAGGAAATTATTCAAACGATTGTTGAGTAAAGTATTCGTTTCATCGGCTGTTTTAGCTACTTGCAACATGGTGAACACTGCCGTATAAGAACTGGCTCGCTGATTGGACATGGTATTGATGGTGATTTCAATGCTGTTGTCGTCCTGCAATTTGGCACTGCGGGGAATGGAGCGGTACTGGGCATTGAGATTCGCGTTCGATTGTACCTGCTGGTACTCATTGCTTTGCTTTTTTTGTTCAGCATAATTGCCCATTACCTGAGCCTGAAGGAAAGTACAAAAGCTGAGGCCAATGGCCATAGGGATAAGGTGTTTTCTCATGACTGGATTGTTTTGAATCGATTAAACGCACTTAAAGTTCCTTTAATTTTTTAGCTGAAAAAATATTTTTAGCGAAAATTCGCTAAAAAATCATTGTAAGGCTTTACAAATCCAAAACTTGCGCTTATTTTTGTAGCGAATTTTCGCTAATTCTTTCATTGAACGAACAAACACAATATACTTATGGAAGCTGTGATGAGCAAAACCGCGCTACAGGGAGGTGAATTTTTAATCAAAGACTCCCTGGCCGAAGACATTTTTATCCCCGAAGAATTGAACGAGGAGCAACGGATGATCCACGAGACCGTTCGGGATTTCCTGCACAATGAAATTTTCCCCAACATTGAAAAAATCGAAAACCAGGAGGACAACCTCGCGCCACGTTTGTTGGAAAAAATGGCCGAATTAGGACTTCTGGGTACACATATGCCCGAAATCTATGGCGGGCTGGAATTGGATACCAATACCAACACCCTGATTGGTGATGCACTTGGCCCAGCTGGAGCATTTACCGTTTCTTTTGCGGCCCATATCGGCATCGGCATGTTGCCCATCTTGTATTTTGGTACTGAAGCACAAAAACAGAAATACCTGCCTCGTCTGATCAACGGCGAACTCAAAGCAGCCTATTGTCTTACCGAGCCAGGTTCTGGTTCGGATGCACTAGCTGCCAAAACCCGCGCTGATCTCAGCGCCGATGGCAAAAACTACCTGCTCAATGGTCAAAAAATGTGGATCTCCAATGCGGGATTTGCCGACCTGTTCATCGTTTTTGCCAAAATTGATGGCGATAAATTCACCGGGTTTATCGTAGAGCGGGATTCCGCAGGTTTGACCCTGGGTGCGGAAGAAAAGAAATTGGGCATCAAGGGTTCTTCGACCCGTCAGGTGTTTTTTGAAAATACACCAGTATCTGTCGACAATGTTTTGGGTCAAATCGGCAAGGGCCACCTGATCGCTTTCAACGCCCTGAACATTGGGCGTTTCAAATTGTGCTCACTCAGCTTGGGCGGTGCAAAATACAGCGTAACTACCGCAGTTCGTTATGCCAATGAGCGCATCCAGTTTGGAGTGCCGATTGCCAGTTTTGGGGCCATCCAGCACAAATTGGCGGAACAAAGCATCCGCATTTTTTCCACCGAGTCTGCTCTCTATCGGGTTTCCAACTTGCTGGAACTGAAAAAACAAGAGTACGAAGCCAAAGGAGCGGATTTCGCCCAGTCCAAACTCAAAGCTGCCGAAGAATACGCCATCGAATGTTCTATTCTAAAAGTAACCGGTTCCGAAGCCCTGGATTTTGTAGTGGATGAAACCCTGCAAGTACACGGCGGAATGGGCTTTTCCGAAGAAGGCACCGCTGCACGCGCTTACCGCGATGCGCGCATCAACCGCATCTACGAAGGCACCAACGAGATCAATCGCCTACTGAGCATCGACATGCTGCTCAAACGCGCGATGAAAGGTACCCTCGACATCGTTGGACCAGCCTGGGAGGTACAAAAAGAGTTGGCTTCCATGCCCGGTTTTGATAAGGAGGAAGGCCCTTACGCCGAAGAGCGCAAGGCTGTCAAAGACTTCAAAAAAGCCGTATTGATGGTGGCCGGTGCTGCTGCAAAATTGCAAATGGAAGGCAAACTCGACCTGAAAAACGAGCAGGAAATCATCATGAACGTAGCTGATATGTTGTCCGATTTATTCTTGGCGGAGTCACTGTTGCTGCGGGTTGAAAAACTGGCGGGTATGACGGGCAAAGTAAAGCAGGAGGTATACGACGCCATCTTGAGAGTGTTCATCCATGATGCTACGCTGCGCATGAACAAAAATGGCACCGATGCGCTGGCTTCTTTTGCCGAAGGAGACTTACTTCGCACCATGTTAATGGGCTTGAAACGCTTTACGAAGTATCCTGCTCAAAATGTCAAAACCCTGCGCCGGATGGTCGCAGATGTATTGATTGACGCAAACGAATATGCATTTTAGACTAAGTACCAGATCACAATTAATGATGTTTATTTGAAGGAGCAAATTTCAATCCAGACAAGGCAAAAAACGCAGCCATAGCAGGGCTACGGCGAGGCTTTTTAACGCAGTATGGGTTGAAATTTGCCCTTCAAATAACATTGATTAATTGTGATCTGGTACTTAAAATAATAATGGTCTAGTTGTTTACTGACCTAGCGTTTTGTATTCATAAGTTACTAAGTGTTTGTTGAGCGCGCTTCAGCCCATTCGGCTGAAGCGCTTTTTTTTAACTTAGTGTTAAACTAAATAAGCGCTTGATTTTGCAATAATGAAATGTACTTCTGTCGTTAATAAGGCAAAAGAACCATCAATTCAAGCCATGCGTAATCTGTTTTTCTTGCTCGTTTTCAGCCTATTGATTCCAGTTTTTGGCCAAGCCCAAAACAAAGTCAAACTGAGCAGTACGGCTCAAAAGGAACTTAAGCTCTACGAAGACACCCTGGGTGTACTTTCCTTTCTGATCATCAATGATTCATTGCCCGAGAGTCGTTTTGCGGCTACCCGGAAGATGATCCTGACCCTCAAAAAGGCACTAAAAGTTACCAATTCCTACCAATACAAATTTTCACGGCTCAAGCCGATTTCCATCCAATACGCGCCGGACAGTACCTTCCGTATTTTTACCTGGCAGCTCTTTGTCGACGACAATACCTATCATTATTACGGGGTCATTCAAATGAACAGCCCCGAGTTAAAGATGTATCCGCTGGTGGATCGCTCGGCTAAAATTGAAGACGTACAGCAGGCAGTCAACGGGCCAGACAACTGGTACGGGGTGATTTATTACAACATCCTGAAACTCAAAGACCCCACCGGGCCCAAGTATTTGCTTTTTGGCCTGGATACCTATTCCTTTTTCAAACGCCGTAAAGTGATTGATGTCTTGACCTTTAAAGACGATCAAGTCGTGTTTGGTGCACCCGTTTTCCCTAAAACAATGAACAATGAAGGGCCAGTAAACCGTCTGCTGCTGGAATACAGCGCCGAAACCAGTGTAAAAATGAACTGGGACGAAGCCATGGGCATGATCATTTACGATCACCTCATCCCTTTTAATGGCACGGCTAAATCCGGACCAGTGAATGTCCCCGATGGCACCTACGAAGGTTTCAAAATTGAACAGGGAAAATTGGCGTATTTCGATAAGTTGGAAACGCAAATCTTAGATGAAGCGCCAACGCCAACACCGCTGAACGCCAAAAAGAACGCCATTTATGATCGGAGTAATCCGACGGGCAAGAAGAAGGTGGGGGAAAATTAAGACCTATCTTGATAAAAAGAAAGAACGGAAAGCTTCTAACTCTTTCCGTTCTTGTTCTATTATTTACACCTCATTCAAATCAATCGGCAACTTGCGCAAACGTTTGCCCGTAGCCGCAAAAATGGCATTGGCCAACGCAGGCGCTACTGGTGGCAATCCAGGCTCACCTACCCCACCGGGAACTTCTCCACTGTTGACAATGTGGATGTCCATTTCTGGTGCTTCATTGATGCGCATGATGGGGTAATCGTGGAAATTGGACTGTTGGGCCATGCCACCTGCATAAGTGATGCCGGGTTTGATGGCCGCAGTTAAACCCATCACGATGTTGCCTTCGGTTTGTGCCTTGACGTTGTCAGGGTTCACGTGCCAGCCGCAGTCGATGACCGATACTACTTTATCAATTTTGACACTGCCGTCGCTCTGTTTGGAAACGGTCACACAACAAGCGCTGATGCTACCAAAACTTTTGAATACGGCAACGCCTTTGCCTTGACCCGCTGGCAGTTTTTCCTTCCAGTTGGCCTTTTCAGAGATCACTTCCAGTACCTTTTTAAAGCGAGCATCTTGAAGTATGCCTTGGCGTGCCTCAATGGGATCCACGCCAGCAGCATGGGCTAATTCGTCCATAAAACACTCCTGACCAAAGGCAAAATTGGAAGCATACACCGAGCGCCACCACACGATGGGAATGTCGGTTTTGACGTTGCTCCAACTCAGTTTCCACACTGGCAGGTTGTACTTGTGGTTTTCAGCACTCAATTCACCGGTGATCCAGTCATCCACTTCATGGTCTTTCAAACCATTGAATACCTGGCGGTTGATGGATTCTCCGATGGCATGGTGGTGGAAGGCAGCGATTCTTTTGCCATTCACCGCGCCACGCATAGCGCTCAGCATCCCCGGGCGGTATGGCCCCTGGCTAATGTCATCTTCACGGGTCCAGATGACCTTGACGGGCTTTTTCAATTCTTTTGACAAGAAGCAGGCTTCCAGCAAAAAGTCGTGATAAGCTTTGCGGCCAAAGGCACCACCGAGCAGAAAGACGTTGATTTTGATCTGTTCGGGTTTCACTTTAAGGTAACCAGCCACATCTCTCAGTGCCCAGTCTGGCCCTTGAATCGGTGCCCAAATTTCCACCTCGCCATTCTCTTTGACGTGGGCAATTGCGTTTTCAGGCTCGATCGGAGCATGCGCCAGGAAGGGTGTTTCATACACCGCCTCCAGAGTCTTCTCCGCATGAGCCAAAGCTTGATCGATATCCCCCTTTTCTTCAAAGTTGATGCCCTCCGCTTTGGCGGCTTCATAACTTTTGGCGAAATAACTGTCGGTGGTCATTTTATCCAGACCACTGTTGTCCCAGGTTACATTCAGGGCTTTTTTGCCTTTGAGTGCGGCCCACCAGTTGGTCGCAATGACTGCAACTGCTTCAGAAGTTCGGTGCGGCATCGGGCGCTCGGCCTTCATGACCTTGATGACCCCGGGAATTTTTTTGGCAGCAGCATCGTCGATGGAGACGATCTTGCCATGGATGGCGGGCGCATGCAGGATGGCTGCGTAAACCATGCCGGGTACATCTACGTCCATCCCAAAAACGGCCTTACCCGTCACCCGATCGGGTACATCCAGGCGTGGTTTGGTTTTGCCAATGATTTTAAAATCCTTTGGATCCTTCAGTTTAGGATTCTTGGGAATGGGCAATTTGGAAGCTTCGTCGGCCAATTCACCGTAGGAGAAACTTTTATCACTGTTCCGCTGGTGAATGCGAGCATCTTCGGCGTAACACTTATCGACGGATACCCCCCACCGTTTGGCAGCGGTTTCCGTAAGCATCTCTTTGGCAGCAGCGCCCGCTTTGCGCAGGGGTTCCCACAATTCGCGTACACTACTGCTACCGCCAGAAGTTTGGCTGCCGTATTTGGATTTTCCGTCAGACTGAATGAGTTTGACTTTTTCCAAACTCACTTCCAGTTCTTCCGCCAAAAGGGAAGGCACGGCCTGGGTTGAGCCCTGGCCCATGTCTGGACGAGGATTGACCAAAGTGATGTTGCCCAAATTATCGATGATGATAAAAGGGTTGATTTCGAGTTGTAGGGCTTCTTCCGTCAACTTGACGATCGAAGCATTTTTGGCGAAGGACGAGACCCCCAGCATCAGCCCCAAACCGGACAAACTGCTAAGCCTCAAAAATTCGCGACGACTATTATTATTTGGTGTCATAAGCTCTTAATAGTTGAGGTGAGGATTATTTGCCACCGGCTTTACCTACTTTTTGGCTGCCACCACCGCTGGTTTTGGACAAATCAGCTGCACGGTGGATCGCTTTACGGATGCGGTCGTAGGTGCCACAGCGGCAAAGGTTGCCGCTCATGGCGCTGTTGATGTCTTCATCGCTTGGATCGGGCGTAGTTTTGAGCAAGGCTACTGCTGACATGATCTGGCCGGATTGGCAATAGCCACATTGGGGCACTTGCTCTTCGATCCAGGCCTGTTGTACAGCGTGGAGGGTAACTCCATCTGAAATGCCTTCAATCGTGGTGAGTTTGGCACTTTTAGCCAGAGAGGATACAGGGGTTTGACAGGAACGAATGGGTTGGCCATTCAAGTGGACGGTGCAAGCGCCACAAAGCGCCATGCCACAACCAAACTTGGTCCCTTTCAGCCCTGCAAAATCGCGCAGGACCCATAGCAAAGGCATGTCTGGCTCAACATCCACCGTTACTTTTTTCCCATTGACATTTAGGTTATAAACAGCCATTGTGATGAATTTTGGGTGTAAAACAGCTTTAAAGGTACTTAATTATAAAAGTCAATACCAGATAAATGTTGCGATTTAGGGGAAAAATGCAATCTAGAGGGGCGAAAGATGCCGTTTACGAAAATCCTTCGGGTTTTCACCAGTCAACTTTTTAAAGGTCTTGTTAAAATGGGATAAGTTTTCAAAACCACTTTCATAACAAGCTTCCGATACATTGCAATGCTTTAGCAATAGGCGCTTAGCCGTGTTGATGCGGTATTGATTCAAAAATTCAGTGAAGGTCATGCCCGTCATTTTTTTAAAATAGCGGCAAAATGCGGCATTGGACAAGTTGGTCAACGCGACTATTTCTTCCATCCTGATTTTGTCCCGATGGTGTTTTTCTACAAAATGATAAATCCGCTTTAAGCGTTGCTGATCCTGAAAATATTGCTCGTTTTGGATGGGCGTTGCACCCAGTTTTTGAGCGTCGGTACTCAATGCCAAAGTTTGAAAAATATCCAGTAACTCCATTAGTTGTTGGAAATGGCTGAGGCTGGCTAAGTGTTTGAGGCGCTGACCAATTTGCGTTTTCGTCTGCTCCAAAAAAGATACCCCTTCCCTACCCTGCTCAAACAAACGCCGTACATCGCTCAACTCTGGTGCCTGAAAGAAGTTTTTGCCCAAAAAATCCTCCTTGAGTTGGATCACAATTTTGTAATGTTCATGCTCTACACCATAGTCAAAATTAAGGTGTGGCACATTGGGGCCAATAAAAACCAAATCGCTGCCCTCATAACGTGAGATGTGGTCCCCGATGTGCCGAGTGCCGTTGGCTCCTTCGATGTAAACCAGTTCGTACTCGGGATGGTAATGCCACAAAAAGGTGTTGTGCAAACGTGGAGTGAGCAAAATCCGGAAAGAACGATCCGTATCTGGTCGAATGTCTTCAAACTGGATTTTCATGCTTTTTTGTTCAAAAATAACTTTTCAAATTGATTTCTTAGTCCAATCAGGTCAATGGGGAACAAAAAAATGCAATTGAAGGGGTAGAAAACGCTCTGTTTCGTGGGTAATTTTGTAATGTTAGTTGAGGAAGTTTAGGAAGGTTTAGAAGGTTTAGGCTACCGCAGCGATTTTGACAATCCCTTGTCTAAGTCACTGCGGTAGCCTAAACCTTCTCAACCTCCTCAACCTTCCTCAACCCAATTAAAAGTTCCTTTTTCACCACCAAATCCAATACCATGCAACCTGAAACACCTACCATGGCACCCACAATGACGCCAACCAGGGCCTTCGACCACAACCATGAAGATATCCCCGGCAATCCTTCCACTGCCAAAAGTAGCCAAGCCAGACTTAGTGATCGTTCCAATGGGCAGCCGCTACGTGTACTATCGGAAGAAGACTGGCAGTTTTGGCAGCATAATGGCTACATCGTAGTCAAAAATGCGGTGCCAAAGGAAAACTGTGCAAAAATGGCGGCACTGCTCTGGGAATTTGAAGAAAAAGTTCCTAATGAGCCAGAAACCTGGTATGCCCCCGCCCGCGCTGAAATGCGAATGAAAGAATTGACCAACAGCGGCATGGTGGAAATTTACAACCACCAATACCTCTGGGACAATCGCCAATCCGAACGTTTGTACAACGCTTTTGTAGACATTTGGGGCAGTGAAAAACTCTGGGTGACCATCGACCGAGCCAACTTGAATTTCCCTTCTCGCCCCGGGCACGAGTTCAAAGGTTTTATCCACTGGGATTACGACCCCGAGACCAAACCCCAAAATGTACAGGGAGTATTGGCCCTGGCCGACCAAACCGATGAAAACATGGGGGGCTTTCAAGGTGTGCCGGAATTGTTCCGCACTTATGATACCTGGAAACTGAGCCAACCCGCGGATCGCGATCACTTCAAACCGGATGTGACGGGTTTTGAACTGGTGAAAGTAAAAATGGAAGTGGGCGATTTGTTGATCTTCAACTCCAGTCTGGCCCACGGCATCCGCCCCAACCTGAGCAAAGACAAGGTGCGCATCGCCCAATACATTTCCATGATGCCGGCCCAGGAAGAGGATCAAACCCTCCTGAACTGGCGCCTCAACTCCTGGCGGGATCGCATTGCGCCCGAAGGTTACGCTTTCCCGGGTGACCCGCGCAAATGGGAACAAACCCGTTACCAGACTGCGGAATTAAGTTCATTAGGCAAAAAGTTGCTGGGGTTGGAAAAATGGTAATTTTGATCTTTTTGATTTTTCCATCACGGATGCAGATATGGCATATTTGGCTACCTTTAACGAAGATTATCGGGTCATTCCGAGTCCAATTTCAATGCTTTAATGAGGTTGAGGAAAGTTTAGGAAGGTTGAGAAGGTTTAGGCTACCGCAGCGACTTAGGCGGAATCGACACTAAACCTTCTCAACCTACCTCAACCTTCCTCAACCTTTTCACAAATTTTTGAATATGAAACCTACCTTACTAACGATCGCCTTCCTACTTTGTGGGCTCACTGCCGCCGTGCAGGCCCAATCACCTAATGCAGGAAAAAAGATGCTCCTACGTCACGCAGTATTGTTCAAATTCAAGGACAGCAGTAGTCCAGCCGAAGTCAAACAAGTGGAGGACGCCTTTCGGGCCCTGCCCAAGCAGATCAAAGCAGTCAAAAGCTTTGAATGGGGCACGAACAACAGTCCAGAAAACCTCAACCAAGGGTTTACCCACTGTTTTTTCGTCACTTTTGCTTCGGAAGCAGACCGGGAAGTCTATCTCCCGCACCCTGCGCACAAAGCTTTTGTGGAGGTTTTAAAACCTCATTTGGACAAAGTTTTGGTATTGGATTATTGGTCAAAAAAATAGCAACACAATGAACAACCGTACTGCGTTGTATACCCTAATGAGCGTGTGGTTCTTTTGGGGTTTTATCGCTGCGTCTAATGGCATCCTGATTCCGATGTTCAAAGAGCAGTTCAACTTACAGCAATGGCAGTCCCAATTGGTGGATTTTGCCTTTTATGCCGCTTATTTTGTAGGTTCAATCCTCTATTTTTTGGTTTCTGCCGCGCTCAAGGGTGATATCCTCAACCGCATTGGTTACCGTCAAGGGATCATGTACGGTTTCATCATTTCTGCAGTAGGTACCTTACTATTTATTCCTGCTGCTTCATTGCAATCTTTCCCCCTGCTTTTGGGCGGCTTGTTTGTCGTTGGCCTTGGATTTTCATTGCAACAAACTTCTACCCAGCCCTTTATGATTGCCTTAGGTGATCCCGCTACGGGCGCACACCGCATCAACCTGGGTGGCGCGGTCAACAACCTGGGGACAACCATCGGCCCCGTGTTGATCAGTTTTGTCATTTTTGGCTCGGTTGGAGATGCAGCGCCTGAAGGAGTGGGGATTGAAGCAGTAAAAATGCCCTTCCTCGTGATTGGGGTGATTTTTATCCTTTTTGCCCTGTTTTTCCGTTTTTCTAAATTGCCGACCATCACCAATGATGAAGACGTGCAAATTGGTTTCGGGGTGTTAAAATACCCACAGTTGGTAATGGGGATGATCGCCATTTTTTGTTACGTAGGTGCGGAGGTGACCATTGGCAGCAACCTGGGCGAATATTTGAAAAAGACCCAAAACCTCGATTCTTCCCAAATTTCTGAATACATCTCCTTGTTTTGGGGCAGTATGATGATGGGGCGTTGGACGGCGGCTTTGAGCAATTTTAACTTCAAACCTGCGGTAAAAACCCTCTTGACCTTCGTTACGCCTTTTGTGGCCTTCGGAGTGGTCTTGTTTGTCAATTGGCTGCGTGGATCGGATGTTTCTCCACTTTATACTTATTCATTCTGTGTATTGATCATCATTGCCGCGTTTTTTGCAGCGCAAGAAAAGCCCATTCGCACGATGGTGCTCTTCTCCTTGTTGGGCGGGGTGGCCATGATTGTGGGTATGCTCACGTCTGGGCAAGTAGCGTTGTTCGCCTTCATCAGTGGGGGTTTGTTTTGCTCCGTACTTTGGCCTTGCATCTTTTCGCTGGCCACTGCTGGTTTGGGCAAATACACCAATCAAGGTTCAGCTTACCTGATCATGATGATTTTGGGCGGCGCGGTGGTTCCGGTTACTCAAGGGGCGCTGGCGGATGTGCCTTCGATCGGCATCCAGTTGTCTTACGCCGTTCCATTGCTTTGCTTTGCTTACCTGCTATTCTTTGGTGTTCGGGTACAAACCGTCCTGAAAAATCAGGGATTGGACTTTGACCGCGATGTGGCCGTGAAGGCAGGGCACTAAGCTGGATAATTTTATACTTTTTTAGCACAAAGAAAAAAGAGGACACAAGGAACTCAAAGCGAAGCGTCGTCAACGTCTAACTTTGTGCCCTTTGTGTCCTCTTTTTTTTCTTTGTGGCAATAAAAATGCCGCTTTGGTATACGTTTATTTCCACCGACTAGGCATTTGTCTAATGTGTAACAGAAACATTTAAGCTAAAGCATAAAGCCCACCTTCAGGATTATTCCGTAATTTTAGTCCATGAAGTACTTAGACCAACCGCAGATAAAAGCGCTCCTGCCTATGTCCGAATGTATTGCAGTCATGCGCAATTTGTTCAACTTAGACCCAGCAAAAGACCTCATCAATCCCTTACGCCCCAAGATGATCCTGCCCAATGGAGGCATCCTCGGCATGATGCCTGCTTACATTCGACCTTACGGCGTGATGGGCATCAAGGTCATCAGCGTGTATTTGCAAAATTACGAAAAAGGACTGAGTTCACACCAGGGCATCATTCACTTGTTTGATGCTGAAAACGGAGTGCTCTTGCTGAGTCTGGATGCCGATGAAGTAACAGCCATCCGCACAGCCGCTGTCAGCGCCTTGATGACGGATCTGCTCGCAATGGATGAAGCGGAGACCTTATGCCTGATTGGCACGGGCACTCAAGCGATTACCCACTTGGAAGCCATTCGCTTGGTTCGCCCCATAAAACGGGTACAGGTTTGGAGTAAAAATCCAGCCAACGTTGAGCGCTTTGTTCAAGAGCAATCTGCTCATCACGACATCGACTTCATCGCCTGTCCCAGCGCAGAAACTGCGGTGAGAGAGGCCGACATCGTTTGTACCCTCACTTCTTCCTCCGAACCCTTGGTTTTTAATCCCTGGTTAAAAGCGGGTGCACACGTCAATGCCGTCGGGGCCAGCACACCCAACTATCGGGAATTGGCCCCCGAAGTCATTTTTGACTCCGATGTATTTGTTGACAATTACGAGTCGGCGGGTAATGAAGCGGGCGATTTGATCCTGGCCGTAGGTGACAAATCCAAAGTTAGACCTTTGATCAAAGGGGATATTCATGAGGCATTGACCAAACCAGGGCTGGTTGATAAATCATGCAAGACGCTGTTTAAATCCCTGGGCTTGGCGATTGAAGACATTGCCGTGGCGCATTATTGTTGGCAAAAACTGTTGAAGTAGTGTTTAGAATATAGTTCAAAACCCAACTCTATGAGTGTTTCTAGTCTATTCCAACACCTTTATCCTTTTGTCAAGCCTTACCAGAAATTACTATGGGCTACTTTTTTGTTCACGGCGATAGGTTCATTGGCGGCACAGGTTAATGCCTGGGTGTTGCGCTACACCGTAGATCAAGTCAATGCCTTACTTCTGGCCCATAAAACCTTAAAAGACGGCGTGCAGTTGCTCACCTTCATCAGCATTGTACTGATTGGCAAAGAGTTGGTCAATTCCCTGGTGCAGTTTGGGCAAAAGTTTTACGGAGAAAAACTGCGCATTTTTGTTTCTAGAGATTTGTCGCAGGTCATCGTTGAAAAAATCCTTTCTTATCGTATGGCTTTTTACACCTCCACTGAAAATGAAAGTGGAAAACTCCAAACCCGCATCGACTTAGGCATCAGCAGTTTAACCCGCCTGGTGCAAAATTTTTTCATCGACATCCTGCCTTTGTTCGCCAATTCGATGGTTGCGCTGGTTTTTATGTTCAATGCCAATTTTTACGTAGGACTCGTGGGTTTGGGCATCCTGCCGATCTATTTTTACATCAGTCAGTTGCAGGCAAAAAAACTCAGTGGGTTCCGCCGCAGGATGCGTACCTACCGGGAAAACAAAAACAATGGCATCATTGGCCTGATCGAATCCATCACCGTAATCAAGTCCTTTGTACGCGAACCATTGGAAGCAGAAAAGCACAAAGCCATGCAATTTGACATGACCGAAAATCAAATGCAAACCCGGCAATTGAGTTTTGTCTTCGATAGCATCAAAAGTTTTGTGGAACAAAATGGCATTGTTTTCATCATCATTCTGACCGCATATTTTGTGTTGAATGGCAGCATGACCATTGGGGCCATCATGTTTCATGTTTTGTTGTTCAACAACGTTTCGGCCCCAATCCGGCAGTTGCACCGCATTTACGACGAAGTCAATGATGCGCTGATCAATTCGGAAGGTTATTTTGACATTCTGGAAGCTGATCAGGAAAAAGAACCCAGTGGCGATTACATCCCCACTCATTTCAAAGGGGAAATCGAAGTCAAAAACGTCGATTTTTTCTACCCCAATGGTACTCAGGCCCTGAAAAATGTAAGCATGCGCATTCAGCCCAACAAAATAACAGCGCTGGTGGGCTTGAGCGGAGCGGGCAAAAGTACCTTGATCAATTTATTGGATAAATTCTACGAGCCCACTTCTGGTGAAATTTTATTGGACGGGGTTCCGCTGCAAGCTTATCATACCCCTACGCTACGGCACAAAGTGGGGTTGGTTTTGCAAAAAAATCACATTTTTAAAGGCAGTATTGCGGAAAACATTCGCTATGGCAATTTAGCGGCCAGTATGGAGGAAGTGGAAGCTGCCGCGCGCCAAGCCTACATCCACGATCAAGTTATCCAACTGCCACAGGGTTATGAATCCAATGCGAACCTACTATCGGGCGGACAGCAACAAAGAATCGCCATTGCCCGGCTTTTTTTAAAGGACCCGGCCATCATTTTTTTAGACGAACCTACCGCCAATCTGGACGCCATAGCCACCGAACAGATCAAAAAAAGCCTGGATGCCATCAAAAAAGACCGCACTGTCATCATCATTTCGCACAGCATCTCCCAAATCATCGATGCCGACACCATCATTGTAATGGACAATGGAGAAGTGGCAGAACAAGGCTTGCATGAAGAATTGTATGAAAAAGAAGGCACTTATTTTCGTATATTTAATGCCATGGCCAATTCTTTGAACATTGAAAAAATTGCCAGGACCCTCAATTAATTATAATCGAGCACTTTCTTGATCCAGAATGTCAATGGTTTTGGCAAAATACGCCTGGGCTTCGGCGATGGATCGTCCGATGCAGACCATGCCCAGTTTTCCGTATTGAGACAGCGCCCCAATCATGTGGAACGTAACGCCACACTGCGTAGCCCCATCATATTGGATGCGGTTACAATGGGCGATATCGATCAAGTCTTGGGGGCATAGCCCTTTGTATTTTTCATTGACCACATTATCCGAAGCAAAGTAATAGCGGGTTTGCCCATTTGGCATTTGATAGGTACCTTTTTGCCAATCAAATACTCCGTCCGTCAAAAATTGTAGCATCAAAAAAGGATGGGTGGTTCCTCCCTTGCGCAAGTTGATTTCGATGGCGTAGTGTTTCCAGGTATTGCCTTCTTTTACGGAGATGAAATCAATGCCGAAACGCCCCAACACGCCTTGTTGCTGCAAAGCATCGGCTACCTTTTTGCCGATGGCCGCAATCTCGTAAGTGTACTCTGGATTTGCGGGAAAGGTTGCACCCAGGAAAACCTGCCCACTTTCCCCGCCCAAGACCTGATCGTGGGTAGAGATGACTTCACTTTCTCCCAGTGGGTTGATCCGCAATTGAACCGAGGGCGATTCTTTAATTTGTCCCTCAATGAATTCCTCTACAATGCCTCCCATGCTTTGGAATTTTTGGATAAAGTTGGCGTAGTCCAGGCCTTCCGCTACCACCGTGGTTTGTTGGGGCAAAAGTTCTTGAATCATCGCCAATGAGTTGGTCGCATCCAGCACATATTTTGGAAAACGAAAAATGGCGTTCCCATCCCCCGAAAAACCATCGTTCATCTTGATGACGGCTTTTTGCAAATTAGGGTTGTTGCGTTTGAGTTGCAGCAATGCACTGGCGATTTCCGCTTCGGAATGGAGGTTTTCAATCCCGAAAGGCAAGTTGAGGTTCAGTTCTTTAAAAATCAGCCGGCTCCCCGTTTTGGTGCCCAGGTACAACAAAGCGGGATCGCAGCCATACACGGGAATGTCTAAAGCCAGGGCCAGTTGTTGTTCGTATTCCGTCTCGTTGAAACAGACCAAATGGGCCAACTCCGAGCCTTTGATGTTTGCCTTGATCCGCTGGATCAGCCGAGGGCGAGCCAGGATTTTTTCAGTCAAGGAACACAGACTGGTATCATAACAACTGAGCAAGGTAAGCCGCTGCCGGGCATGAAAGCCAGTGACGCCCGGCAACAAATGCAGGTAATAGTCAATGATGATTTCGTCGATGGGCATGCTGGTTACATAAACTACCCGGGTGCGCGGCATGCGCAAAAGCATCAGCAAACACAGGAGCCTTTCTTCGTAAAATTGAGCGCCTTGTAAGGCTTCCAGAATTTTTTGATCCAGCGTCAAACTGGGGATGACCACCACCGTTTTTTCGGCCAGGTCATTGGTGAAAATAGGTGAATACTGCTCCACAAACCGCTGCTGGAGGAGTTGGTACTGGTGATTGCGGTGGTCTACGCTCAGTGTTTGCATCATCGGACAGGCTTGTTGAAATGTCAACAAGGTAACCAGGTGAAGCAGGCTAAGGCAATGACTTTAATGCTGATAATCTGGTGATTTTCAGTGAGGAATTATAGGCTCAATAAACTTGCCCTAAGCAAAAACAGCCCGAACCATCCGTTCTTTTCCACTCAAATCTTCGCGCAATTCAACCTGTTTCCAGCCAGTTTCCACTAATAAAGCAAGCACCGCTTTGGCATTGTATTCATTGCATTCAAAAAACAGGTAGCCATTTACACGCAGGTATTGCTGCGCAAAACGAGCGATCTGGCGGTAAAAAACCAGGGGATCATCGTCGGACACAAATAAGGCCAGATGGGGTTCAAATTGAGTGACCTGAGCGGGCATCAATTCCTGCTCTTGTTCAGGAATATAAGGTGGGTTGCTGATGATGATGTCGAAAGCAGGGTGATTCGGAAAATGTTGAGGCCAATGGGGTTCCTGCAAAATATCGGCTTCGAGCCAATGGACTTGCACCTGGTTGAGTCGAGCATTTTCCTGGGCGAGCGCGAGGGCAGCTGCGCTTACATCCAGGCCCCAAAGTTCAGCACGGGGTTGTTTTTTTGCCAGGGTGATGGGAATGCAGCCGGAGCCTGTACCGATGTCGAGGATGCGGGGCGAGGTGGTAAAAGACGAAGTGTTCAAAGTGTCGAGCACCCATTCCACCAGTTCCTCAGTTTCGGGCCGGGGAATCAATACACGAGGATCAACTTTGAATTTGAGGCCATAAAAATCGGCTTGACCGAGGATATATTGGAGCGGTTCGTTGCGTTGCAGTGCGGAAAAAATGGATTGTAGGCGAGCCGTTTGGGTATCGTTCAGGGTTACTTGGGCAAATTGGCTGCGCTGGAGATTGAAACAGTCTTCAAAAACGATGCGGGCGATGCTTTGGGCTTCGCGGGGGTCGAAGAGGGATTCGAGAGCGGTGGCAAATTCATCGAAGGTTTTCATGCAGAGTGGCGCTAGGAGGGAACCAAACAGTTCGTTATCCCGAATTCTGGTAATTTTTGTCATTGCTTAGGTGATTCCTTGAGTGCCTTAGGTTTCTTAGGTGGTGAATGAACACCCTGCTACGCAGGTTTTTTCTTTTTTACCACTTAAGAAACTTTAGAAACCATAGACTCACCTCAGATTAACTATCTAAAATACTACGCAGTACAGGGAGTAAAGAAGGCTCAAGACAACCGCCCCTTAAAATCCTCATATTCAAAATGCTTCACCACCTCCAAGTGATCATCCTCATGCCAGATACAAATATCCGGATGTTTGACCCCATTAAAAGTAGTGGTTTTGACCATGGTGTAGTGGATCATGTCCCAGAGGATCAGGCGGTCACCCACTTGTAGTTCCTGCTCAAAAGAGTATTCCGTCATAAAATCCCCGGCCAAACAACTCACGCCCCCCAGTCGATAAGTAGGTTTTCCTGGTACCGGATCGGTAGCCCCCAACACTTTTGGGCGGTACGGCATCTCCAGCGTATCAGGCATGTGGGCAGTAAAGGAAACGTCCAGAATCGCGGTTTTGACCCCATGGCTATCCACAATATCGAGTACGGTGGAGATCAATTCCCCCGTTTCCCAGGCGATGGCGCTACCGGGTTCCAGGATCACCTCCAAATCGGGATTGCGGGAACGAAAAGCCTGCAGTGCTTTGATCAATCGATCCACATCATAGCCCTGGCGGGTCATCAAGTGTCCACCTCCAAAGTTGATCCACTTCAACTGTGGGAAAAAGACCCCAAAGCGGGCCTCCACGGCCTCCAGCAAGTTGGCTGTATCTTCCGCGCTGGATTCACAAAGCGTGTGGATGTGCAAACCTTCGATCCCCGCAGGCAATTGCCCGCCCAGGTTTTCAAGCATCGTGCCCAGTCGGGAACCCGCCGCCGAGGGATTGTACAAATCCGTTTCCACCACCGAAAACTCAGGATTAACCCGCAAACCCGGCGAAATGGGTCGTTCAGCCTGGCTCAATGGGCCCCAAAACCGCTCATACTGCGCCACCGAATTGAAGGTAATGTGGCTGCTGTAGCGCATGATTTCCACAAACTCATCCGGCATGTAGGCGGGGGAGTAGGTATGCGCCTGCACGCCCATTTCTTCAAAAATCAGCCGCGCTTCGTGCAGGGAGCTGGCGGTAGCACCCGCTAGATATTGCTTTACCAATGGAAAAACCTTCCACATGGAAAAACCCTTGAGGGCCAAAATAACGGATGCTCCAGACTCCTGCTGCACCCGCTGGATGAGTTCCAGGTTGCGGCGCAGTCGGGATTCGTCGAGCACGTATGCGGGGGAAGGGACTTCAGAATAGTTTATCATTTATTGAGGTTGAGGGAGGTTGAGGCTACCATAGCGGCTTGGGCAAGATTTGAGGCGATTTGATTATCAAGCAATTGATGATTTTTATGGTTTTTTTTGAGTTAAGAGTTCCGAATACATGACTTAAGAGTTAAGAAGTGAGCTACCGCAGCGGCTTAGACACAGCTCTGGTCTAAGTCGCCGCGGTAGCTCACTTCAAAGCTCTTCCCTTACTTCAAAACTCTCAACTCATGTACTCGGAACTCGTCACTCAAAAAAACTTTTTCAGAATAATCGGACATTAGATAATCAATCAACCTCAGACCTAATATTCAAACTCCAAATTCCCGTCTACCTCCTCATGCCAAGGCAAACCAACTTTGCCCAATGCAGCGAGGAAAGGATCTGGATTAAATTCTTCTACGTTAAACACGCCTGCGCCGCCCCAATGGCCTTCCAGGAACATCTTGGCCCCGAGCATAGCCGGAACACCCGTAGTGTAAGAGACACCCTGGGTGCCCGTTTCTTTGTAGGCGTCCTGGTGCTGGCAGTTGTTCCAGATGTAGTAGTTGCGCAGCTTGCCATCCTTGATGCCCCGGATGCGGCAGCCAATGGAAGTCTGGCCTGTATAGTTCTCACCCAAATCGCCAGGATCGGGCAGTACCGCTTTCAGGAATTCCAATGGAATCACGTCAATGCCTTTGTACTTCACAGGTGCGATGCCCGCCATGCCGATGTTTTGGATCACGCGCAGGTGGGTGAGGTATTCGTCGCCAAACGTCATCCAGAAGCGGGCTCTTTTGAGCGAGGGGTAGTTTTTCACCAATGACTCCAGTTCCTCGTGGTAAATCACGTAAGAACGTTTGGGGCCTACGTTGGGATAGTTGATGTCTTTCCAGATTTCGTGGGGCTCGGTGTACACCCACTGGCCATTTTCCCAGTAGCGGCCTTTTTGCGTGACCTCACGGATGTTGATCTCCGGGTTGAAGTTGGTGGCGAAGGCTTTGCCGTGGCTGCCCGCGTTGGCATCGATGATGTCAAGGTAGTGCATTTCATCAAAGTAGTGTTTGGCCGCATAGGCTGTAAACACACCAGTTACTCCGGGGTCGAAACCACAACCCAGGATGGCGGTCAAACCCGCTGCCTTGAAGCGCTCCTGAAAGGCCCATTGCCAGGAGTATTCAAATTTGGCTTCGTCTTTGGGTTCGTAGTTGGCGGTGTCCAAGTAGTGTACCCCCGTTTGCAAGCAGGCTTCCATGATGGTCAAATCCTGGTAAGGCAGGGCTACGTGGATGAGCAGTTTGGGTTGAAAACTGCGGATCAGGGCCACCAATGCAGGCACGTCTTCGGCATCTACAGCAGCAGTGCTGATGTGTTGATGCCCAGTGTCGCGTTTTACATCGTTGACAATCACGTCGCACTTGGATTGGGTGCGGCTGGCCACCAGGATTTCGGAGAATACTTCAGGATGTTGAGCGCATTTGTAGACCACAACCCGGCCTACCCCACCCGCGCCAATGATGAGTACTTTGGACATTTTTCAATGGATTTTAACGATGAATGCTAGCTTGTCAGTCGACAAGTCAGATTAAGACGCAAAACTAGCGCAAAGGTTTCAGTGAAGGGGCATTTATGCTAGATAATTTGTGCAAGCCAGGCTAAAATTAATATCATACTGTACATGAGCCATATCGGCACATTCAAATAAGCATTCAAGGGAATTCCATAGCGACGGGATAAATGCACGCCATAAATCAGTTTCTCCAATCCATAAGCCAGAAAATTAGCCAGGGCAATGCCCAATAAACCCCAAATGGGCACCAAAACAAAACAGGCTATCACATTAAAGGCAGCTTCACTACAGGCCCCAATCAGCGTAATCCGTTTGTCCTGCAAAGCGTTAAGGATGGGAAAAGAAAACACCACCCGAGAAATCACCAATAACAGAAAGGTATTGAACACGGGTAAACTCGCCAAAAAATCGGCATTGAACAGTGCCGGAAACCACCAGCGGGAAGTCAATAGCAACACGATGGTAAATGGCAGCAAAAAATGCATCAGACGGGTAGAGCGTTGACGGATTTCAGGCATAGTGCCTGCTAAATCAGTCGCTGCTTTTTGCAAAATCAATGCATTTAGTCCCCCCACTAAGGCTAAAGACACGGGCAATTCCCGGGCACCGTAGCGAAAAAGGGCAAACTGTAATTCATCACCAGCATAATACCAGTTTACGATCCAGGCGTTGAACACAGTGATGTAGCCTCCTATGGCAGAATAAATCATGAGGTAAAAGGAGGCGTTCCACCAACTTTTAAAGTGCAGCCACTCCCAGTTCCATTGGCCAAAGCGCAGCGCCAAAACAATCAACCATAAGGCTTTGAACAAAGAAAGCCACAACAAGCCCAACACAATCGCCCCTGCGCTCCAACCCCAAAAAGCGGGCAACAAAACGACCAACAGTTGGGCGCCAAAGCTCAGTATTCCATACACAAATAGCTCAACTGGCTTTTTTAACAACACATATAAAGTGTCGGTCAGGAGAGTAGGTAGGTAAAAAAACAGGAACAAGAGGGCTATGCTGGCAAAAGGCAAACTGGTTTGGCCGCTAAAGACGGGTAGGAATACGGTAGGAAATAAGCTCAGAGCGCCCAACAACACCCCACTGATCAGGAAATAAACGGTCACCGCTAAAGCCAAAAGTTGGGCTTGCGCCACGGCTTCAAGGCGGGGATAATAATTCAGCAAGCCTTGCTGCAAGCCGATCATCCAGAAAAAACTCAGCGCCCCGCCCATGAACCAAACTTGTTCGTATTGGCCGATGGCGGCGGTGGATAATTGGCTCTTGGCAAGGAGGATAGCGATCAGGAGCATCGTTCCCTGGCGGAGGAGCTGATAGAAGAGGTAAGCGCGCGCGAGGGTGAGGTATTGGCTTAAGTTGAGTTTCTGGTCCATAAAAAATAAAAGTTAAGAAAAGTCTGAGCGATACGTTCCGACCCGAAGCAAATTGGTAATTTACGCTTTATCAGTGGGGCAAAAAAAAATAAAACGTATGGATACGCATCCTAAATATATAGTCGTGATCGGCGCATCCGCCGGAGGTTTAGATGCATTAGCGGAAATGGCTCGAACCTTCCAAAATGGATTGGATGTTGCCTATTGCATTGTACTGCATTTATCGCGTAAAGGGATAGGCGATTTCGTGGTGCATCGCCTGAATCAAGTCACCTCTTTGGATTGCAGCCTTGCCCTAAACGGCGCTGTGATAAAAAAAGACAATATTTACGTTGCTCGTCCTAATCAGCATATGCTGATAAAGGACAACAAATTTATTTTAGGCGGTGGCCCTGAAGAAAACCGTTTCCGGCCGTCCATCGATGTGTTGTTCCGCTCGGCCGCAGTAGCTTATAGTTCAAATGCCATTGGGATTATTTTAAGCGGTATGTTGGACGATGGCACGTCTGGCATGTGGGCAATTAAAAGAAGCGGTGGTAGTTGCGTCGTGCAGGACCCTAACCAGGCCGAGTATCCGGATATGCCGCTTTCTGTAATGAACAATATGGAAGTGGATCATGTAGCAACCATAGAAGAAATGGGTGCGCTTATAGCAAAAATATTAAAGCATAAAAAAGGAAGAAAAAAACCAGTCCCTAAAGAAGTAATACTGGAATCAAAAATTGCCGAGACCACCGCAATAGGGATAGAGGATGTAGAAAAAATAGGAGATGTAAGCGTGTTCGCCTGTCCTGATTGTGGCGGAAACTTATGGGATGTGAAAGGTGACCTAATTAAACGGTATCGTTGCCATATAGGACACGCCTATATCGAAAGAGATTTGGTAATAAAGCAGTCCGAAACAGCCAGTACAACTTTATGGGTAGCCCTGCGGATGATGGAGGAACGTAAACATCTTTTAAAAAAAATGGAAGTTGATTATGCAAAAAAGGGTTACAAGTCTTTATCCTTATCCAATGTTGAAAGACAGGATGAAATGCAACGCCACATCGACGGGCTGAAAAAGATTTTGTTCGATTTGCAAAATCATGACACGACCTAAGAAAAATAGTTAAGGAACGAGAACAATCGCTTACTGAAAATTGCTTACTAAACCTCGCACATTCGGGGAGCGTAACATTCTGCACATGTCCGCACCTGACAACACAAATTGATTATCGAAAGTGAAAAACAAAACACATTGATCAGATTCTTTGTCGGATATTTACAAAATCATGGATACAAAGGATTACATAAAACTATTCGAACAATCTTCGGAATTGCTGCTGGTGATCGATACCAACTTTGCGATAGTAGCCGCATCTGACGCATTTTTAAAAACTACAGTAACTGTCAGAGAAAACATTGTGGGGCGTGATGTTTTTGATGTATTTCCCGACAATCCTGCTGATAAAACCGCAAATGGAGAAAGTATTGTACGGGCTTCATTTGACCGGGTAATCAAGAATAAAACCAAGGATGCATTGCCGGTTGTAAAATACGATCTTCCAAAACCAGAATCGGAGGGCGGCGGGTTTGAGCTGAAGTATTGGCAAGCGATTAACTCGCCAGTGTTGGATGAGAATAATAATGTGAAGTATATTATTCAACGGGCTGAGGATGTTACCGAAAATAAGACCTTGATCACCCAGCATGAGGTGGAACAAAAAGCATTGAAGGAGATTGCAGACAGCGAAAAACGCTACAACATGATGCTCATGAAATCGCCTTTTGGTTTTGCCGTTTTAAAAGGTGAAAACATGGTGATTACCCTTGCGAATGACACTATAAAAGAAATTTGGGGGAAAGGCAAGGATGTAGAAGGAAAATTACTGTTTGATGTACTTCCTGAACTTAAAGATACCGCATTCCCAGGTTTGCTCGATAATGTATATACCACAGGCGTCCCCTTCCAAGGAAATGAACTCCTTGCTCCTTTATTCCGCGATGGAAAACTAGAAGATGCGTATTTTAATCTTGTTTATCAGCCCTATTTGGAAGCAGACGAGACTATTTCAGGTGTTACGGTTATTGCTTACGAAGTAACCGCTGCGGTGATCGTAAAAAAAGCATTAGAAGCACAGCACGAGGCAGAAAAAAAAACATTGAAGCAGGTCGAAGAAACCAATAAACGTTACTACGCCATGCTCATGGAATCGCCATTTGCTTTTTGTATTCTGAAGGGAAAAGACATGGTAGTTACGCTCGCCAACGATTTGATAAAAGAGTTTTGGGGCAAAGGTAAAGAGGTGGAGGGCAAAACATTATTGCAGGTTTTACCCGAACTTAAAGATCAGCCATTTCCTGAGATGATTGATCATGTTTTTACAACTGGCAAGCCAGTATATGCCAATGAAATATTAGCCCAGCTTCAACACAACGACAAACTCGAAGACAAGTATTTCAATATTGTTTACCAACCGCATTACGAAGCAGATAACTCCATTTCGGGTGTCACAACTATTGCTTATGATGTAACAGAAATGGTACTTGCTCGCAAAAAAATAGAAGAAAGCGAATTTCGTTTTCACAACATGGTTTATACTTCGCCATCAATGATCGCTATTTTTAAAGGCGAAGACATGATTATTGAAATTGCCAATGATTCTATTATGGAATCATGGGGCAAGGGAAAAGATATTATTGGGAAATCGCTGTTATCAATTATGCCCGAAATAATTGAACAGGATTTTGATAAAATCTTATCAGATGTATATAAAACAGGTATTCCTTTTCATGCTTATGAAGCACCAACTAGCCTCCTTCGTAATGGAAAATTGGAAGTACTGCATTACACTTTTGTCTACCAGGCACAACGCAAAATAAATGGAGAAATAGAAGGTGTGGCAGTTATTGCCAATGAGGTAACCCCACAGGCAAAAATGAGTTTAAAACCATACTACTGGACATTTTTGAAAAATGCGAGGAAAAGCGCGAAATTAGAGTTTACCAAGACGCTAAGAACGTATGCTTCCCTCGCACCTACGCAAATTTAAAACATTGTACACTAGGTTTGGCCTAGGAGCAGTAAAA
>NZ_JBGSLK010000123.1:0-40501 GCF_041740695.1 Haliscomenobacter sp.
GGCGGCGGCGGTGGTGGCAACACTGGCGGCGGCGGCGGCAACAACCGCGGTGGCGGCGGAGCTGGTGGCCCACGCAAACGTTAAGCAATAAGCAAATGCTTTAAATTTTTTTTCGCGGGAAGCTAAAACTTGCTACGAAAAAAAATTTAAAGCTGGGCTTAGAATATTTCAATCCAAAGCAGTACCTTTGCCAGACTTTTTCAAAAAGCTGGCAGGTTTTGGCTATTTTACTGAAATTCTGCTAAATACATAAACAATGTTACAGCCTAAGAGAACGAGATACCGCAAGCAGCAGAAGGGCAGAATGAAAGGTCTGGCCATCAAGGGCGGCACAATAGCATTTGGGACTTTTGGCCTTAAGGCAATTACAGGTGCACGGCTTACCAACCGTCAGATCGAATCGGCTCGTATTGCAATGACTCGTTCTATGAAACGTGAAGGTAAAGTGTGGATCCGCATTTTCCCCGACAAACCCATCACCAAGAAACCTCAAGAGGTGCGGATGGGTAAAGGTAAGGGCGCCGTGGATCACTGGGTAGCACAGGTAAAACCAGGTCGCATCATGTTTGAGCTCGACGGCGTTACTGCTGAAGTAGCCCACGAAGCACTGCGTCTTGCTGCGCAAAAATTGCCAGTATTGACCAAAATCGTGACTCGTCCCGATGCTACCGTTTAATGCATTACGCATTTAGATAGTTGTCAGATATTAGTTTTGGCGCAATGCAACTTGCATTGGTGCGGAAACCCAATCTGGCAGCGATGCTTTATATCAAAATTAATTTTTTAAGCCAATGGCAAACAACAAGTTAACAGGGCTAAAAGAGTTGACTGAGGAGGTTTTGCAAGAAGAACTTGACAACTCCGAGTCGCTCTACCGTAAAATGAAGTTTGAGCATGCCATCAAAGGGTTAGCAAACCCGATGGAGCTGCGCGATCTTCGCCGTAATATTGCCCGGCTCAACAATGAGCTACGTAGTCGGCAGGTTGCTACAATGAGTGCGGATGAGTTGGCACTACGTTCTAAAATTCGTGCAAGACGTCGTAAAAAGTAAGGAAGATGGAAAGGAATCTGAGAAAAACGCGTGTCGGCGTCGTGACAAGCAACAAAATGAACAAAACCGTTGCTGTAACAGTAGAGCGTAAGCTGCGCCACCCTATTTACGGTAAATTCGTGAAGAAGACCAAGAGTTTTATGGCCCACGATGAGAACAATGATTGCAGCATCGGCGATGTTGTGAAAATCATGGAAACTCGTCCCCTGAGCAAACTCAAGCGCTGGCGCTTGGTCGAAATCATCGAAAGAGCAAAATAACCCATGGCTTTAGCCTTGGGTTGAAATCCGTGTGTTTACGATTTATTCTTCCTGCAAAGGAGATAAATCCTCTAAAACCAGACGTCAACCATGATCCAACAGGAATCCAGACTCAAAGTAGCCGACAATAGCGGAGCCAAAGAAGTGCTCTGCATCCGTGTACTCGGTGGTTCAGGCCGCCGCTACGCGTCAGTAGGCGATAAAATTGTCGTTGCCGTGAAAGATGCTTCCCCAGGAGGCATCAAAAAAGGTAGCGTTTCCAAAGCTGTTATCGTTCGTACCAAAAAGGAAATTCGCCGTAAAGACGGTTCCTATATCCGTTTCGACGACAACGCTTGCGTATTGTTGAACAACCAAGACGAGCCACGTGGAACCCGTATTTTCGGCCCAGTAGCTCGTGAGTTGCGCGAGAAGGAGTATATGCGTATTGTATCTCTTGCTCCTGAGGTACTTTAACCCAAGCGTCGCAAGCGCTATCAATTCGTCGAACAATGGCAGATAAAAAAACAAATACAAAAAGACATCTTCCCAAACTTAAGATCAAGAAGGGAGATATGGTCTTTGTGATCGCTGGCGCCTATAAAAATCTCACAGAGACTAGAGAGGTGCTAGAAGTGTATCCGGCTGAAAACCGTGCACTGATCAAGGATGTTAACGTGCGCATGAAACACCGCAAAGCTACGCAAGACGCAGCTGGCGGCATCGAAGAAATGCTGGCACCCATCCACATCTCCAACCTCATGATTGTAGACCCGAAAGAAGGCAAACCTTCTCGTGTAGGACGTAAAGAGGTTGATGGCAAGTTGGTTCGTTATTCTAAAAAATCAGGCGAAATCATTAAGTGATGAGTTACTTTCCTAGACTGAAGACAAAATACAATGAGGAGGTGATCAGTGCCTTGATGGAACAGTTCCAATACAGCTCCATCATGGAAGTGCCTCGCTTGGTTAAGATTTCGATCAACCAAGGTATCGGTGCTGCTACCCAGGATAAAAAAATGGTTGACAATGCGATCGAAGAAATGACGCGTATTGCTGGCCAGAAAGCAGTTCCTACTAGAGCTAAGACCTCTATTTCTAACTTTAAACTGCGTGAAGGCATGCCAATCGGCGCTCGGGTTACCCTGCGCAATATTCGCATGTACGAGTTCTTGGATCGTTTGATCTCTGCTGCTCTTCCTCGCGTACGTGACTTCCGTGGCATCAACGACAAAAGTTTCGACGGTCGTGGCAACTATTCAATGGGCATTACCGAGCAGATCATCTTCCCGGAAATCGACATTGAAAAGATCACCCGCATGGCTGGTTTCGACATTACGTTCGTAACTACTGCCAAAACCGATGCTGAAGCGTTGGCATTGTTGAAACTGTTGGGTCTTCCATTCAAGAACCAGAAAACAAACTAATATACCGTGGCAAAGAAGTCAATTATCGCTCGGGAAGTAAAAAGAGCCAAGTTGGTTGCTAAATACGCAGATTTGCGTAAGCGACTGAAGGAGGAAGGCAACTGGGAAGAACTGGATAAACTGCCCCGCAACTCTAACCCTATTCGTATGCACAACCGTTGTCAGTTGACCGGTCGTCCAAAGGGTTACATGCGCCAGTTTGGTCTTTGCCGGAATAAATTCCGCGAAATGGCCCTTTATGGCAAAATTCCCGGTATAACCAAGAGCAGTTGGTAAACAGCAATTTATTAACAGTTGGTCAGGTTCCGCGTTTATGGATAACTTGTTGAAAAACAGGTTTAGAGAACGGAAAACCGGCTAGCGAAACATCATAACGATGGCATTTTCAGATCCTATCGCAGATTATCTGACGCGCATTCGCAACGCGCAGCAAGCGGGACACCGCATCGTAGATATTCCTGCTTCTAAGTTGAAAAAAGCAATCACCGAGATTCTTTACGAGCAAGGTTATATCCTGAAATACAAGTTTGAGGACAACGTAGGTAAAGGTGGTCAGGGGTTGATCAAAGTCGCATTGAAGTATGACCCGATTACCCGTAAGCCGGTGATTCGTGAGTTAGGCCGCATTTCTAAGCCTGGTTTGCGTAAGTACGCTAAAGCTGACGGGCTTCCTCGGATTATCAATGGTCTTGGTTTGGCAATTGTTTCTACTTCGCAAGGCGTGATGTCTGACAAGAAAGCACGCGAGTTGAATGTAGGTGGCGAATTGCTCTGCTACATTTATTAATTAACCACTCAAATCAACTAAGATGTCTCGAGTAGGTAGAGCTCCGATCGAACTTCCCAAGGGGATAGAAATAAATGTCAGCAAGGGCAATCTGGTTACAGTAAAGGGCCCTAAAGGTCAATTGCAACAACAAATTGATCCAGATCTGACACTTGAAATTGGCGATTGCTCATTGGAAGTTAAACGTCCAACTGACCAAAAACGCCACCGTGAAGTACATGGTTTGTACCGTGCCTTGATCAACAACATGGTTAATGGTGTTTCCACTGGCTATGTGAAAGAAATGGAGATTTTCGGGGTAGGTTTTCGTGCGACCAGTAATGGACAGTGGCTAGAACTGAGCTTGGGTTTTTCTCACCCCATTATCTTTCGCATTCCACAGGAAGTTAAGGTAGAAACCCGCCAGGATAAAGGTCAGAACCCAATCATCAAATTGGAGTGCATCGACAAAGAACTCCTTGGTCAGGTATGTGCCAAAATCCGTGGCTTCCGTAAACCAGAGCCTTACAAAGGCAAAGGGATTCGTTTTGTCGGTGAAGCCATTCGCCGCAAAGCCGGTAAGACCAGCGGTAAAAAGTAAGGGTAACCCTGCGTGGTTACCCTTGGGTGCTCATATGGGCAACCATATAGGGTTGCCCCAACAGGATCGCCCAAACGCAAATAAAAACAGGACCTTGGGTTTGGCAGCATAGCCCTACACTAAGGTTATAAACCAAAAGTGATATGAAACTCACTAAAGAAAATAAAAGACGGCGGATTCACAACCGCGTTCGTAAAAAAATTACGGGCACGGCAGCAAGACCACGTCTTTCTGTATACCGCAGCAACAAGTCAATTTATGCCCAGATCATCGATGATTTGACGGGTCATACCTTGACTTCTGCTTCCTCTGTTGAAGAGGCAGTGGAAAAAACTGTGAATAAATCTGAGCAAGCAAAAGCTGTGGGCAAAATCATAGCTGAACGTGCTACTCAGTTGAACATCAGTGCCGTAGTATTTGACCGCGGCGGTTATCTGTACCATGGTCGGGTGAAAGCGTTAGCCGATGGCGCGCGCGAAGCCGGATTATCTTTCTAAAAACCATTAACCATACAAGATAATGGCTAAACAGAGTGCACACAGGGTAGCTCCTGCCGAAACAGAACTCAAAGAAAAGCTGGTACAGCTCAACCGCGTAGCGAAGGTTACCAAAGGTGGTCGTACATTCAGCTTTGCTGCAATTGTTGTAGTAGGTGATGGAAAAGGAACAGTTGGTCACGGCTTGGGTAAAGCCCGCGACGTTTCCGAAGCCATCGCCAAAGCCGTAGACGATGCCAAGAAAAACTTGGTTCGTGTACCTATATACAAAGGAACAATTCCTCATGAAGTAAAAGGTAAATTCAAAGCCGGTAGCGTTTTGATCAGACCTGCTTCTGATGGTACTGGGGTAATCGCTGGTGGCGCCATGCGCGCTGTACTGGAAATCGCCGGAGTACACAATGTATTGGCAAAATCTCAAGGTTCGTCCAACCCACACAACGTGGTTAAAGCAACCATCACTGCACTTTCACTGCTGCGTGACCCAGGGGTAATTGCCAAGCAACGGAATATTTCTCTGGATAAAATGTTCAATGGTTGATCGGGCGCCATGTCCGCATCGTTTTGTTCATGTTTTAAAACAAGAAGATCATGGCTAAGATCAAAATTACCAAGGTCAAAAGCACGATCGATCGTCCTAAAAATCAAAAGCTTACCATGACTGCCCTCGGGTTGAACAAGGTAAGTTCCACTGTGGTGCACGAAGTTACGCCACAGATTTTAGGGATGGTACGTGTGGTAGCCCACCTCGTGAAGGTGGAAGATGTGAAGGAATAATTTCTTTGACGAATGGCAACTCTCGGTGGGGAATCGTTATTTTTTATAACTTGCGTGTTCACCGCTGATTTGCTCAAAACATAATGCAATGGAATTGCATAATTTGAAACCTGCACAAGGTTCTAATAAAAGTAGAAAACGCATTGCGCGTGGCCAGGGTTCTGGTCACGGTGGTACTTCTACTCGTGGTCACAAGGGGGACGGGGCTCGTTCTGGTCACTACACCAAGCGCAACTTTGAAGGTGGTCAAATGCCACTACAAATGCGTTTGCCAAAAGTCGGCTTTAAGAACCCGAACCGCGTAAGCTACGTTCCATTTAACTTGGGTCAAATTCAGGAAATCGCCGAAAAACACGGCGTTGATACCATTAGCGCAGCATTTTTACTGGAAAAAGGCTATACCAGCCGAACTGAGAAAGTAAAGATTTTGGGTGCAGGTGAACTGACCACTAAATTGAATGTAAGTGCTCACGCGTGTTCTGCATCTGCCAAGGAAGCCATCGAGAAACTCGGCGGAAGTGTAAATATCGCTTAATTCTGAACGATGAAAAGGTTTTTCACCACTCTTCGTAACATTTGGGAGATCAAGGAATTGCGTACGCGCATTTTGTTCACACTCGGAATGATCCTGATCTTCCGCGTTGGCTCCTTTGTTGTACTCCCAGGCGTGCTTCCTTCGGTTTTGGAAGCACAATCTCAAAGTGACGACAACTCGCTTTTGGGGTTGATCAACGCTTTCACCGGTGGCGCCTTTAGCCAAGCTTCGGTTTTTGCATTGGGTATCATGCCCTACATTACCGCTTCGATCATCATTCAGTTGTTGGGCTTTGCCGTTCCTTACTTCCAACGTTTGCAAACCAAAGAAGGGGAATCCGGCCGCAAAAAGCTTAACTCGATCACCCGTTTGTTGACGGTAGCCATTACTTTGGTACAAGGTGGCGGCTACCTGCGCTACTTGTTCTTCTTGAAAGCAGTAGATCCCAACATTCCTCAAGGTATCTTTTGGTTCTCCAACATCATCATTCTGGCTGCCGGTACGGTATTCGCGATGTGGTTGGGTGAAAAGATTACTGATCGGGGTTTGGGCAACGGTGTTTCCTTGATTATCATGGCGGGTATCATTGCACGTCTTCCTTTTGCTTTGGGCTTCGAATTCCAATCTCAGTTGGACAGCAATGGTTTGTTGTTCTTTGTTGTGGAAATGGCGCTTTGGTTTGGGGTCGTCTTGCTCTCGATCATGATCATTCAGGCGGTCCGACGAATACCCATCCAAATGGCTAAAAAAGCCGTCGGGAGAAACGATGGTACTGGTATGCGCTCCGAGCAGGACTACATTCCGCTTAAGTTGAACGCGTCCGGCGTTATGCCCATCATCTTTGCACAGGCTTTGATGTTTTTGCCTACCACGGCATCTCAATTCAGTGCAACGGGTGGTACTGCAACTACCGGTATTCTGGCTGCTTTAAACGACTTCACTAGTGTGCCTTACAACGTAGTCTACTTCCTGTTGATCGTTGTTTTCACCTATGTGTATACCGCTCTGATCGTCAACCCGCAAAATTATGCGGAATACCTCAAGCGCAACAACGCTTTCATTCCTTCGGTAAAACCAGGGCAACCAACTGCTGATTACATCGATGCCATTACTTCCCGCATTACCCTGCCTGGTGCAGTATTTCTGGGAATTATTGCGATTCTGCCTGCATTTGCAGCTGCAATCGGCATCAACCGTAACTTCGCTGTGTTCTTTGGTGGTACTTCCTTGCTGATCATGATTTCCGTTATTCTGGATACCCTGCAGCAAATTGAAAGCCATTTGTTGATGCGCAAGTACGAAGGTTTGACTAAGTCTGGACGGATTCAAGGCCGTTCCACACAAAGCCGCCTCCAAGGTATTGGCGACTCAATCTAGACGAGTTTTATCCAAAACTTCGCTCAATTAAAGGCGGTTGGTAAATTGGCCAGTCGCCTTTAATTGCTAGTGATCGAGTGCAATTGGTCATTTTTTACTGTTGACCATACTCAATAATGACTCTATGGTATATTACAAAACAGATGAAGAGGTAGAATACATCCGCAAAAGTTGTCTCCTGGTTTGTGACGCTTTAGCTCATGTAGCCTCTATCATTCGTCCGGGTATTACCGCCAAAGAGATTGATACCGCTGCTGAAACATTGATTCGCGATCACGGTGCAGTACCTGCATTTAAAGGATATCGTGGCTTTCCAGCCACCCTTTGTGTTTCCATCAATGAGCAGGTAGTCCACGGCATTCCTACGGGATCCATCATTTTTAACGATGGAGACATCGTCTCTGTCGACTGTGGGGTGCAATGGAACGGTTTTTTTGGTGATGCGGCCTATACTTTTCCGCTGGGCAATGTCAGCGAAAAAGTAATGGAACTATGCCGGATAACCAAAACCTCGCTTTACAAAGGGATTGAACAGGCTGTTGTTGGCCACCGCGTAGGTGACATCAGCTTTGCTATTCAAAATTACGTAGAGAAAGGTTTCAATCTCGGTATTGTACGTGAATTGGTTGGACATGGGGTTGGTCGTAATTTGCACGAAGAACCCGAAGTTCCCAATTACGGCAAACGAGGCAAAGGCATAAAAATGCTGGACGGCTTGGTCATTGCAATTGAACCGATGGTGAACCTGGGAAAAAAAGAAGTGATGACGGCCAAAGATGGCTGGACGGTTGCCGCTAAGGACCGCCTCCCTTCGGCTCACTACGAACATACCGTGGTGGTCCGCCGTCAAAAAGCAGACATTCTTTCCAGTCACGTACCTATTGAGGCTGCAATTGCCAAAAATAGTGAAGTAAGGGAGGTAAGTTTAAAGGGTGTAGGGGTGTTACAACCCGCCTAAATTGACTTATTGCCCATTAACTGTAATTTTTTTCAAGGAATGAGGAGAAAGATCAACAAACATGTTTATCTTTGCACTCCGAAATCGGACCATGGCTAAAAAAGATTTGATCAAACAAGACGGAATTATTGAAGAAGCACTCTCTAATGCAATGTTCAGAGTGCGTCTCGAAAATGATCACCAGATCATTGCCACCATTTCCGGGAAAATGCGTATGAACTACATCCGTATTCTCCCAGGTGACAAAGTTTCGGTGGAAATGTCTCCCTACGATTTGTCGCGGGGGCGCATCATTTATCGCTACAAGTAACTGCCGTCCGCTGTTTGGAATACCTGATAAACAACTCGAACCATGAAAGTTAGAGCATCTGTTAAGAAACGATCCGTAGATTGTAAGATCGTACGCAGGAAGGGCAAGGTTTACATCATTAACAAGAAAAATCCTAAGCTTAAGCAGCGCCAGGGTTAATCCCCGTTGCTGCCAGGATCATTAAAAGCACACGAAGATGGCTCGTATCGCAGGTATCGATCTACCCAGACACAAGCGCGGCGTTATTGCCCTTACTTATATCTTTGGCGTTGGTGCAACCACCGCTAGTAAAGTATTGGCTGAAGCTGGTGTAAGTGAAGACACGAAGGTAGAAGCTTGGACTGACGACAACATTCGCGAGATTTCTCGCATTGTCACTTCCCAGTACAAGACAGAAGGTGAACTGAAAACAGAAGTTACGATGAGCATCAAGCGTTTGCAGGATATCGCCTGCTACCGCGGATTGCGTCACCGTAAAGGACTACCTCTGCGTGGACAACGCACTCGTACAAATGCTCGTACGCGTAAGGGACCACGTAAAACGGTGGCTAACAAGAAGAAAGCAACCAAGTAATATCGGCATAGAAGAAGTCGAAGCTTTTGGAGCCAACCCACGATTTCAATCGTGGGAAAATAACCTTCAAAATACCTTCAGCGTTCTTTTATGTGCCTGATTCAAAAACATTTTTATTAAATGGCAAAGGCGAACAAGAAAGTTAAGAAGCGCAATGTAAAAGTTGAATCGGAAGGGTACGCATTCGTACAGGCTACGTTCAACAACATCATTGTCTCGTTAACTAACAAAACTGGCCAGGTGATATCCTGGTCTTCAGCAGGTAAGTCGGGGTTCAAAGGTTCAAAAAAGAACACCCCTTATGCCGCTCAGGTGGCTGCGACAGATGCAGGTAAGGTAGCTTACGATGCAGGAATGCGTGTTGCTGAAGTTTTCGTTAAAGGTCCGGGCTCTGGCCGTGAAGCCGCTATCCGCGCGCTTGACCAAGCTGGCATCCGTGTTACGAAAATTAAAGATGTAACGCCGGTACCCCACAATGGCTGCCGCCCTCCGAAACGTAGACGTGTATAATCCTTAAAAGCAATTTATCACAATGGCAAGATATACGGGTCCAAAGACCAAGAAAGCAAGATCGTTCGGAGAAGCCATTTACGGTCCTGATAAGTACTTTGAACGGCGCAAGTTCCCTCCTGGGCAGCACGGCACAAGTCGCAAACGCAAACAGCGTTCCGATTACGCAGTTCAGTTAACTGAAAAGCAAAAAGCTAAATATATCTATGGTGTTTTGGAACGTCAGTTCCGCGGCACCTTTGAAAGAGCAACTGCCAAGCACGGAGTAACCGGCGAATGGTTGCTCAAGTTGCTCGAAGCTCGTTTGGATAACGTGGTTTTCCGAATCGGTTTGGCACGTACTCGCAGCGGTGCGCGTCAATTGGTTAGCCACAAACACATCCTGGTAAACGGTATCGTATCCAACAGTCCTTCTCACCAGCTTCGCCCCGGCGACGTGATTTCCGTACGTGGAAAATCTCAAAGCATGGATGTGATCAAGGACAGCGTTGCCAACCGTAACCCAGAATCACGCAGATACACTTGGCTGGAATTCAGCCCAGATAAACTAGAGGGTCGTTTCATTGAATATCCTACTCGGGACATGATTCCAGAGAAGATCAATGAACAGCTGATCGTCGAATTGTACTCTAAGTAATCGCAACGTTTAGGTGCTTAAAGGTTTTATTTTATAGCTGGAGAATGAACAATTCGAAGGTATAAAATAAAGCCTTTAAGTGCTTCAACATACTTTGTTTGAAGATCAACGTTGGAAGACGTTCTGACGTGTAGAGACCGGTCAATTCATCCTTCTCAAAGTCCATTATCCGCATATGAGCATTCTTAATTTCCAGAAGCCGGACAAGATCGTAATGCAAAAAGCCAACGATTTTGAAGGTCTTTTTGAGTTTAAACCCCTTGAACCAGGCTTCGGTCAAACTGTAGGCAACTCCCTTCGCCGGGTATTGCTTTCTTCCCTGGAAGGCTATGCAATTTCTGCAGTGCGCGTCGCTGGTGTCGACCATGAGTTCGGTACCATCCGTGGCGTTGTAGAAGATGTAGTGGAGATCATCCTGAACCTCAAGCAAGTTCGCCTGAAGAAAATGATGGGTGATGACGACATCAACACCGAAAAAGTCTACCTCACCATCAACGGTAAGGAAGAGTTTCGTGCTGGTGATATCGAAGACCACACCAACGTTTTCCGGGTGATGAACCCTGAACTGTTGTTGTGCACCATGGAGCCATTCGTCAACCTGGAGGTGGAATTAACCATCACCAAGGGCCGTGGCTACGTTCCTGCCGACGACAACCTGCCTAAAGATGCACCCATCGGCGTAATTCCGGTTGATGCCATCTATACCCCGATCAAAAATGTGGCTTACCGCATCGAGAATACCCGGGTAGGGCAACGTACCGACTACGAAAAGTTGACCATTGAGGTGAAAACGGACGGAACCATCCACCCCGAAGACGCCATCAAGGAAGCTTCTCGTATCATGATTCAGCACCTGATGCTGATCACCGATGAAAACATCACCTTCGATGACGCTTCCAGCCGCGAAGACAACATTGTGGACGAGCACATCCTCCACATGCGTAAGCTGCTGAAAACTTCTCTCGAAGATCTGGACCTGTCCGTTCGTGCGTACAACTGTCTCAAAGCTGCCAAGATCAACACCCTGGCCGAATTGGTACACTACGATACCCACGAGCTACTCAAGTTCCGCAACTTTGGTAAGAAGTCTTTGGTAGAAATCGAAGAACTCCTCCAAGAAAAGGGACTCACCTTCGGCATGGACTTGTCCAAGTACAAACTCGACGAAGAATAGCCCAGGGCTTCAGCCTTAGGTACGGCAACCCACGGTTTTAACCGTGGGAGCCCACATACGATACAACCCATGGCTTTTGCCGTGGGTGATTGGTAACCCGCGTGATCTCGGTCGCGCACCTTGCAATAACCGTCGCTTCCCGCGATCGTGTTGCGAAGACAAGAACTCAATAAAATGAGACACGGAAAAAAACACAACCACCTTGGCCGTAAGGCTGAGCACCGCCAGGCGCTATTGGCGAACCTGAGCATCGCGCTGATTACTCACAAGCGCATCACCACTACATTGGCCAAGGCAAAAGCACTGCGTGTGCATTTGGAGCCGCTGATAACCAAAGCCAAAGATGACTCTACGCACAACCGCCGCGTAGTGTTCAGCTACCTCCAGAACAAGGAGGCGCTCAAGGAGTTGTTTGATGTAGTTGGACCAAAGGTTGGCGATCGCCCCGGTGGTTACCTGCGCGTCATCAAGATTGGTTTCCGTCGTAGTGACGCATCCGACATGGCGATCATTGAGTTCGTAGACTTCAACGACTTGTACAACCAAGGTGCTGAAACCAAAACGGATAGCAAACGTCGCCGTCGTGGCCGTGGTGCAAAGACAAAAACTGAAGCTGCTGCTGCTCCTGCAACAACTGCTGAAGTTGCTGAAACAACTGAAGAAACTGCTACTGAAGCAGAAGATAAGGAATAAACCAATACGGATTATTCAGGAAAGGGCGATGCCGGGGAGACCTGGTGTCGCCTTTTTTGTTGTGAGGGTAATTAGAAGTTGTAATCCCCGAAAAAAAAATCCTCAATCTTTCACTTTTCCTCCCCTTTTTCCCCATCAATCATTAATTTTGCACCCAAATTAAAGCAATGGAAGAGAAGTTCAGTAAAGAACCCAATTATACCCCCGCGATTCTATTACTGGAAGATGGTACCGTTTACCACGGGAAGGCTGCCGGAAAGATTGGCACCACCACTGGCGAAATCTGCTTCAACACCGGAATGACGGGCTACCAGGAAATTTTTACGGATCCTTCCTACTTCGGTCAATTGTTGGTGACCACCAATGCACACATTGGCAACTACGGCACCAAATCCAGTGAAGTAGAGTCAGGCAGCATCAAAATTGCCGGCCTCATTTGCAAAAACTTCACCGTTCAATATTCCCGCGACCAAGCCGACGACAACATCCAGGATTATTTCGAAAAAGAAGGCCTCGTAGGCATCTCCGACGTGGATACCCGTGCTATTGTGCGGCACATCCGCCACAAAGGTGCCATGAATGCCATTATTTCTTCCGAAATTTTGGATATTGTGGAATTGAAAAAAGTGTTGGCAAAAGTGCCTTCCATGGATGGGCTGGAACTGGCGTCCAAAGTGAGTACCACCGAGCCCTATTACATTGGTGATCCCAATGCCAAGCACAAGGTGGCGGTACTGGATTTTGGCACCAAGCGCAATATCCTGGAGTGTATGTCCGATCGCGGCTGCTACCTCAAGGTATTCCCGGCCAAAACGACTATGCCTGAATTGCAGGAATTCAATCCAGACGGCTTCTTTTTCTCCAATGGCCCTGGCGACCCTGCCGCGATGGATTACGCCATCAACACGGCCAAGGAAATCCTGAAGCAGGAAAAACCCATTTTTGGGATTTGTTTGGGCCATCAATTGTTGGCTTTGGCACTGGATATTCCAACCTACAAAATGTTCAACGGCCACCGGGGCATCAACCACCCAGTGAAAAACCTGCTGACTGGACATTGTGAGATCACTAGCCAAAACCACGGTTTTGGGGTAGATCCTCAGGCGATTCGCGACAAAGAAGCAACCGTGGAAGTCACCCACATCAACCTCAATGATGATACCATTGAGGGGATTCGGGTCAAGGGTAAAAAAGCTTTTTCGGTACAATACCACCCGGAGGCAGCTCCTGGGCCACACGACGCACGTTACCTGTTTGACGAGTTTGTCAAATTGATGCAGTAATACAAACACCTGCCGGTATTGAAGTTGTTTTTTTATTGGAACAACTCCAGTTTTCGGCGTACCTTTTTCACCAAACAACACAAGGACTTATGAGTACCATTGTTGATGTTCACGCCCGGCAGATTCTCGACTCCCGCGGCAACCCAACGGTAGAAGTGGAAGTAACCACTGAAGACGGTTATTTTGGCCGTGCTGCCGTTCCATCCGGTGCTTCAACGGGCAAACACGAAGCAGTAGAGCTTCGCGACAATGACAAAAGCCAGTACCTTGGCAAAAGTGTAAACAAGGCAGTAAGCAACGTAATTGAAGAAATTGCGGATGAGCTGATTGGCTTGGATGCTACCGAGCAAGTTTACATCGATAAACTGCTCATTGAGCTGGATGGTACCGAAAATAAAAGCAAATTGGGCGCAAATGCCATTTTGGGCGTTTCCCTAGCGGTAGCCAAAGCCGCAGCTGAAGCTTGTGGCCAACCGCTGTACCGCTACATCGGTGGAGTAAATGCCGCTACGCTGCCAGTACCCATGATGAATATCCTCAACGGTGGTTCCCATGCTGACAACAGCATCGACTTCCAGGAGTTCATGATCATGCCGATTGGTGCACCCACTTTCTCTGAGGCATTGCGTTGGGGAGCAGAAGTGTTCCACAACCTGAAAACGGTACTCAAGAAAAACGGTTACTCTACCAACGTAGGCGATGAAGGTGGTTTTGCCCCCAACATCAAGTCCAACGAAGAGGCCATCGAGATTGTACTGCAATCGATCGAAGTAGCTGGCTATCGCCCCGGCGAAGACATCGTAATTGCGATGGACGCTGCGGCTTCCGAGTTCTACAACGAAGAAGAAAAAGTATACCATTTCCACAAATCCAGCGGCGACAAGTTGACTTCATCCGAAATGGTGAGTTATTGGAAAAGCTGGGTGGATAAATATCCGATTGTATCCATCGAAGACGGTTTGGCTGAAGACGATTGGGATACCTGGGTAGAAATGACCAGGGTATTGGGTAGCCGCCTGCAAATTGTAGGTGACGACTTCTTTGTGACCAACACCAAGCGCTTGCGTGAAGGGATTGCCAGAAATGCAGCCAACTCGATTTTGATCAAAGTCAACCAAATTGGTACTTTGACCGAAACCATTCAGGCGGTTGATTTGGCGACCCGTAATGCCTATACTTCCGTCATGAGCCACCGCTCTGGCGAAACCGAAGATACTACCATTGCCGATTTGGCCGTTGCATTGAATACCGGACAAATCAAAACGGGCTCAATGTCGCGCTCTGACCGGGTCGCTAAATACAACCAACTCCTGCGCATTGAGGAGGAATTGGCTGAGGCGGCGATCTATCCAGGTGCGGGCATTTTCCGCTGGCGGTAAGGGCAACCCTACGTGGTTGCCCCTAAGTGGTTGCCCCTAAGTGGTTGCCCCTACCGGGCGGCCACAAAGGGCCGCCCCAACAATAAAACCTGAAAATTCATGAGCACTAACCCAATCCAACCCTTCATCAATCTGATTCCTGGCCCATTTCGGAATCGCTACGTTTTGGTGTTGACGGTTTTTTTCTTTTGGATGATCTTCATCGACAAACACGATGTGATCACGCAATGGCGATTGCAAAAAACCAAAGACAAGTTGGAGCAGGATAAGGCTTACTACGCTAAAAAAATTCAAGAGGCCGAGCGGCAACGCAAAAACCTCCAGAAAAATGGCGAACAGTTTGCCCGGGAAAAGTACTACATGAAGAAGGAAGGGGAGGATGTGTTCATCATTGAAGAAGAAAAATAAATAGCAAGGGATAAAGTACTCTAGCTTCACCCTCATCGGCACTTCGGCTTCGCTCAGTGACCGATGAGGGTGAAGCTAGAGCACTTTATCCCCCAAACACTCATTCATATGTCGGTTCTCGTTAATAAGAATTCCCGGATCATTGTACAGGGGTTCACAGGCAAGGAGGGCACCTTCCACGCCACACAAATGTTGGAGTACAAGACCAACCTGATCGGTGGAGTTACTCCGGGTAAAGGTGGAACAACACATTTGGACAAACCAGTTTGGGATACCGTTGAACAAGCGGTAAAGCAAGGGGGAGCCGACGTATCGGTGATTTTTGTGCCACCTGCATTTGCTGCGGATGCCATCATGGAAGCTGCGGATGCGGGCATCAAAGTTATCATCTGCATCACGGAAGGGATTCCAGTACAGGATATGGTGAAGGTAAAGGCGTACATCGCCAACCGCGATTGCCGCCTGATTGGACCAAACTGCCCAGGTGTAATTACGCCAGATGAAGCCAAGTGTGGCATCATGCCCGGCTTTATCCACAAAAAAGGGAGCATTGGTATTGTTTCCCGCTCTGGCACATTGACCTACGAAGCGGTGGATCAAGTGACCAAAGCTGGCCTGGGCCAATCGACCTGTATCGGCATCGGTGGCGACCCCATCGTAGGGACTTCTACCAAAGAAGCGGTTGAACTGCTGATGAACGACCCTGAAACCGAAGCCATCATCATGATTGGTGAAATTGGTGGGGGTATGGAAGCTGAAGCGGCCCGTTATGTAAAAAAATATGGCACCAAGCCTGTAGTAGGATTCATCGCTGGCCAAACTGCGCCAAAAGGCCGCAAAATGGGCCACGCAGGTGCGATCATCGGTGGTGATGAAGATACGGCTGAGGCAAAGATGAAAATTATGGAAGAGTGTGGTATTCATGTGGTGCATTCTCCAGCGGATTTGGGGAGTACCGTGTTGAAAGCACTTGGAAGATAATTAAACTTCGATTCATTTATATAAGAGCGTAAAGGTGTAGCAATGCACCTTTACGCTCTTGTTGTTTTATCCGCGTAGTAGTGGGGCAAAATAAGTGTTCATTTTCCCTAATCCTTTGGCAAAATGAAACACTTATTTTTTATCGCCCCTTACTCATTTTTTACTTTTCGTTATTCGCTGCTTATCTTCACCTCGTTAACTGACCGCCCAAAAGCACGCTACATGAGTCAAAAACGCCAAAGCTCTGCACTTACCTTCATTTTTATCACCATGCTCATCGATGTAACGGGCCTGGGCATCATCATTCCGGTAATGCCCAAACTCATCATGGAGCTGAGTGGAGAAAGTTTGAGTTCGGCTGCCCGTTATGGCGGCTGGATGATTTTTGCGTATGCATCCATGCAGTTTATCTTTTCGCCGATTTTGGGTGGATTGAGTGATCAATATGGGCGTAGGCCGGTATTGCTTTTTTCGTTGCTGGGTTTTGGAATTGACTATATAGTTTTAGGTTTTGCTCCTACTTTGGGCTGGTTGTTTGTAGGCAGGATTATTGCAGGGATTACCGGAGCTAGTTTTACTACCGCAGGTGCCTATATTGCCGATGTAAGTCCACCCGAAAAACGGGCCCAAAACTTTGGTTTGATTGGCGCTGCGTTTGGCCTGGGCTTCATCATGGGGCCGGTGATGGGTGGGTTTTTAGGCGAATATGGGGCAAGAGTCCCATTTTTTGTATCGGCTGGGCTCACTTTGATCAACTGGTTGTACGGCTACTTTGTACTGCCAGAATCCCTTTTGCCCGAAAATCGCCGCCCCTTTGAATGGTCCCGTTCCAACCCAATCAATTCCTTGTTGAATTTGCGCCGTTATCCCATCGTGCTTGGACTGGTTTTCCCCAATGTCCTGATCATGATCGCGGGTTTTGCGACCCAAAGCACCTGGACTTTTTACTGCATGGACAAATTTGGATGGTCTGAAAAAATGGTGGGCTTGTCCCTTGGTTTTGTGGGGGTGATGGCCGCACTGGTACAAGGTGGCCTTACCCGGGCGATCATTCCCAAGTTGGGCAATTACCGGTCCATTTCAGTGGGTTTGATCTTGTACTGCATTGGTTTTGTGTTGTATGCCATGGCCAATCAAGGTTGGATGATGTTCGCCGTCACTGCCCTCGCTTCCCTGGGAGGGATCGCTATGCCCGCTTTGCAGGGAGTAATGTCGAACCAGGTTCCGATGAATGAACAGGGCGAATTGCGGGGCGCACTCACCAGTGTGATGAGCCTCACCTCGGTTGTTGGGCCCTTGATCATGACCCAATTGTTTGGCTACTTTACTTCCGCCGCTGCTCCAATCCAGTTGCCTGCCGCACCGTTTTGGCTGGCTGCAGTGCTGATATTTTTTAGTTGGCTGCTGATCGTTAATGGTTTGCGAGGACTAAAGATATAGTTTGTGAAGAGGTTGAGAAGGTTTAGAATGGTTGAGGAAGGTTGAGGCTACCGCACGCGACATTGTCAACTTGACGTGCGGTAGCCTCAACTTTCCTCAACCATCTCAACTTCCCTCAACCAAAAAAATCTTTCCATGAACACCGAAACCCATCCAAAGTTATTGTCGCTGCTGATTCCTGCTTTTAACAGTGAAAAGCGACTCCGACCAGCCTATGAGGCACTGCGGGATTGTTTGGAAAAAGAAAACATCCCCTTTGAAATGCTCATCATCGACGATGGTTCCAAAGACAATACCTGGGAACTGATGCAAACCCTGGCGGCGGAAGATTCGCGGGTGCGCCCCTTTCGAATGAGTCGCAATTACACCTCTCCTTACGTGCATTTTGCCGGGATGTCGGTGTGCCAGGGCGCCTGTATCACCTTTATGCCCGACGATTTGCAACGCCCCCTGGAGACCATGGTGGAATGTTACCGCATTTGGGAACGTGGGCACAAACTGGTCGTTTCTTACCGCACCTCCCGCAACGACGGCTGGTTGAACGATCTTTTTTCCAATACCTATTACCGCATCATGAACGCCCTATCGGAGGTGACGTTTCCGCCTGGTGGTGCAGATGGCTTTCTGGCCGATCGGGAAATCATCGACATCATGAATACCCGCATCCGCCCAATTCATACTTCATCGGTAGTGGAAGTATTGCGATTGGGTTTTGATCCGGTATTTGTGCCTTACGACCGCCCTTCGCGCCCGGGCAAATCGCGTTGGACCTGGAAGAAAAAGGTAGGTCTGGCCATGGATACTTTTTTCTCCTCCTCGGCTTTTCCCATTCGGGCCATCACTTATCTCGGACTGGGAATCTCTCTATTGTGCCTTTTAGCCATCCCTCTATTGATCTATGCCCGTTTTTTTGCCGAAAGTGAATTGTTTGGCTTTGCCATCCCCGGTTGGACGACCATCATTACTTTGGTCGCTTTTTTTAATGGACTGGTACTCTTTTGTTTGGGAATCGTAGCCGAATACATCTGGCGGATTTATGAAGAGGTGAAGGGGAGGCCGGGATTTTTGTTGCGGAAAGAAAATGAAAGAGATGAAAGATGAGAGATGAGAGATGAAATGTTACCACTCTCATCTCTCATCTTTCATCTCTCATCTCTTTTTAATCTCTCCTCACCTCCCGAAAATACCTCGCTGGCTGCCCCGCCCAAATTTGCCCCTCCGGTACATCTTTAATCACCAATGCGGAAGCACCAACCAGTGCATAATTGCCAATTTTACAAAACTCAATCACCGTAGCATGTAGCCCAATGGTTACCGCTTTACCAATGGTAATGCGGGAGCCGACTACGCAGGTCGCGGTGATGTGGCAAAGTGGACCGATCTGGGTGTCATGCCCCACCAGCGTATGGGTGGAGACAATAGTGCATTTGCCGATTTTTGCATTTTGAGAAATGGAAGCAAACTGCATTACACAAGCACCAGGGGACAATTCCACCGTGGGGGCAATAAAGGCGCGTTTGCTGATGATGTTCGGCAAGCGATCATCGGGTAAATTGCAACGCAGGAAGACCTCCTCGGTGAGGTAATTCCGGTTCGTCATGTGGATGGTGAAAGCAAAGTAGTAGCCTTCTTCGATGAAGCGGGGAATCTCGGCAATTGTACCCAAGACCGGATAACCATGGATGATTTGCCCCATATCGTAATCGTTGCAATACCCGGCAATTTCGTATTCTAGGTCGCCAAAATTATGGCGATTGTCTTCAACGACCTGGGAGATCAAGGCGCCTTTGCCAGCGCCGCCGATGATGATGATTTTTTTGGACAAAACTTAGGGAATTAGGAGTGATGAATCATATCCAAATGTATAAAGAATCGTTTTCAAGTTCGTACTGAATTCGCGCCAGGCGAAGCCGCGATGCGAAACCATTGACCATTCCATTCTCCAAATTGAACTCCCAGCCGTGCCAAGGGCAGCGCAGTACTGGGTGTTCTGCATCCAGATGAAGCAGATGGGGCGCTTCAAGCACCTGCTTTGGCACGATTTTGCCTTGACAAATAGGGGCTCCGGCGTGAGGGCAGTTATTGAATATTACCACTGGTTTTCCCTGGAGTAAAGTTGCTCCCACCGAGTGATTGCCTACCTCACGAATGACAAACCGACCTTCCTCCAGCGCCCCCAATTCAGCGAAGTAGTGTTTGGTTTTCATACGCCGGGCTGTTTGAAAAATTTGTACCAGGCGGCGGCATTGTCGTAAAAAATGCCTTGTTCCCATTCCTCAGGGATAAAGCGCCGGATAAAATCAGGCTCATCGGCATCCCAATGGGGGTAGTCGCTGCCAAAAACCAGATTGTGTTGCAACTCGCCCGCTTCGATCACTTGTTGCAACCTGTTGGCCTCACGGGGCTCGTAAATGGGTTGAACCCCAAACTTGAAATGTTGGTAAATGTATTCCGAGGGCAATTTTTTCAGTGCCGGAGCCAAACGATGTAGTGCTTTGTAGTCCTTATCAAAACGCCACAACAAGTGAATGACCCAGATGAATCCCCCCTCCATCAGCAAGAATTTCAGCTTGGGTAGTTCTTCCAAAACGCCCGAAGACACCAACATCACCAATTGTGATAGGTAGGGCAAACTTATCAAGGCGTGATAATCCAGATAATTAAATGGCATGCCCACCGGTGTAATGTCGGGAGCATTTGGGCCGGGTTGGCGGAAATGCAGGGCAATTACCAAGTCCATTTCCGCAGCGGCGCGCAAAATGGGGCGGTAAAAAGGATGGGCAAGGGGTAGGGTAGTGGCAGTCGGAATACTCACCTGAACGACTTTGGGATGGGCTCCCCAACGATAAATTTCGGCAGCAGCAGCTTCCGGGTTTTGAATGGCGAGGTGTAAGGAGCCTAAAAAACGTTCGTCCTTGTTGAGCCATTCTTCCACCAGCCATTGGTTGTATGCACTGGCCAATGCTGCGGGGTAATCCGCATCGGGCATGTAAGAAAGCCCAGAAATGCCTTCGCCAGTCAGCACTGCGTAATTAATGGGAAATTTATCCAGCAATTGAGCTTTCATAAAGGTGTAATCTGAACCAGCGGGGCCATTTTCAGGTCTGGCATCCAATCTCTTGGGGTGTACACTGCTGTAAAATGTTTCCAGAGGATAACCAAAGCCTTTTTCTTTCAAACGCGATAACCAGGGCTCCTGCAAATACGGATAAAGCTCAACTTGAGAACGGTAAGTATTGTGCACATCACAATCAATGATGGCTTGGATTTTGGAAGGCATGGTGTATTAGATGAGCGAGTAGATAAGGACAATGACTACAATCACCAGTACAATCACAGTAAGGGTTTGGTAAAAACGGCTGTGTTCATATTTAATGCGGAAGAGCAATTCCATCGCATCGGGCCACTGGAGGCGTTTCCCCAGTTTTTCGTTGACCATGACGAAATACTTGTCCCGTCCCAAACGCAGTTGATCCCCGTGTTTTTGCAGGATGAAAAAGTTTTCATTCATAAAGGACAACTCGTACATCTCGGTGCTTTCGTAGTCCAGAATCATCCGGTTGGGTGCATCCATCAAACGCCAACTGCCATTGCTTACATCGCCGTTTTCGATGCGCATGTACTCTCCACCGTCATTGAAAAAATGAAGCACCTGGTCGTGAAAGCCGTCGTCATCTCTGAACTCCATCCAGGATTTTCCTACGTAGAAATGGTCTTCCCGCAGGTCTTCACCCCATTGCCGCACCTGCGGAATGATGATGTCGAGGTATTTTTGCATGTCCTCCGCCTCGGGCATCTCCTGACGGGAAATACTCCGGGCTTCATTGAAAGCGTCTAATAAACGGTTGCGTGCCATGCGTTAGTGGTATACTTAACGCACAAAGATAAGCGCTATTAAGCGAAAAGCGAATACTTAAAGATGAAAGATGACACGAGTTTGGAGTTACCGCTCTCATCTTTCATCTCTCATCTTTCATCTCTATTATTCGCTTTCCACTCGCTCCGCTTGCGGAAATACTTCGGATTGACGATCAACAGCCCAAATGACTCCCCATCCTCTTTGAATGTCTTGGAGTGGTGGTCGCCGTGCGCACGCAGAATGGCGCGGGAGTATTTGCTGTCCAATTGGCGGAACCATTTGAAACGTTGGTGGATGTACACATCGTGGATCAAAAAATAAATCAAGCCGTAAATGGAAATGCCAATGCCGACGAATAGCAGCCAACGCTGCGGAGTAGCCAAACCAACTATGTAAGAAATGGCGCTGGGAATGGCAAAAACCAGAAAAAATAAGTCATTTTTTTCAAAAAAACCATGTTTCTCATGGTGTGGTTTGTGGTGGTCTTCGTGCCAAATCCACAACCAGCCATGCATGAGGTACTTGTGCGCCGTCCAGGCTACGAACTCCATGCCTAGAATGGTCAGTAGGGTGATTCCAATATAGATGAGCACTTGCATGTAAAGTGTGTTTGTGTTCAAAAAAAAGTCAAAATTACAAAGAAGAGCAATTGCATAAACAACAGGGCAACGGCCACTTTGTTGCGAATTTGGCCCTGCAAATAGGCAAAAAGTGAGAGCAAAGGCAAGGACACCAAGTACCAGCCAATGTAGTTTTGCAAAGGTACTACTCCGCCGGGCCATTCCCAAAAATTGTACTGAATGGCTACGGGTTCGATGAACAAATCCAGGAAAACCATCATCGCTGAGGCCAGTGGCCCTTTTTGCCACCAGGTCCATTTGGGAAAAAACTGATTGACTGTCACGCCACAGCAATAGCCCAGCAACATCCAGTTGACTCCGATCATCAAGGGGGTGTTCCAGAGCTTCCACCCCAGGACTTCTTCATAAGCGTAGGTGCCAAACAATAGACCCGTATTGACGCCAAATACTTCCGCTAAAAAGCCAAACACCAGCAAAGCACCCAAGGCGATCCCTGTGTTTTTGCTCCAATGTGGGTGAAAAACGAGCACTGTTCCCAAGGAAACCAGCAGATTGAGTGGCGTAAGCCGAATGAATTCAGGATGTATGGGCAGCAAAATCCCCACGATGCCCACCAGATAAATGACGCCAAGGTAAAAGATGCCCAGATTACTTTTGCTGATGCGCATGGATTCAAAGTTTATGCAGGATATCATCCACTATTTTTGCCGACAACAAACAAAGTGGAATGCCGCCGCCAGGGTGTACACTGCCCCCCACAAAATAAAGATTTTTTATCTTGGTACTGAAATTGGGGTGCCGCATGAAGGCGGACATGCGCTGGTTGGAACTGGTGCCGTACAAAGCGCCCAGATGCGACCAGGTTTTACTTTCGATGCTCCGTGGTTCCAATACTTCTTCACAGGCGATCAGGCTTTCCAAATCCACTTTTAAGATGCGATTGATTTTGGCGATGATGTTCCGGCGGGAACGGGCGATTATGGCATCCCAATCCTGCCCAGCATTGTAAGGCACATTGATCATCACAAACCAGTTTTCACAACCCGCTGGCGCATCACCCAGACTGTGTTTGGAAGTAATGTTGATGTACACCGTGGGATCATCACTGACTTGTCCTTTGCTGAGGAGTTGGAATTCCTGGCGGTAATCTTCGCTAAACAAAATATTGTGCATGTTCAACTCTGGAAAATCGCGCTGGATACCCCAGTAAAAAATCAAGGCCGAAGTAGATTTTTCCTGTCGCAACACCTTCTCCGGCTGTGGTGCCTTGGGCAACAAGCGGCGGTAGGCGTGAAACACATCCATGTTGCTGATGACCTGATCGTAGTGCCGATCCGTGCCGTTTACCCGCAGGCCAATGGCTTTGTTTTTATCCAGTAAAATTTCTTCCACCGTGGAGTTGAAAAAAAAGCGTGCCCCCTTCGATTCCGCCAATTGATGGATCGCTTTGGTGATGCTGTACATGCCGCCTTCGGGGTAAAAGGCACCGATCTGGTGCTCAAAATGAGGAATGATGGTCAACAAACCGGGCACTTTGTATGGGTTGGACCCATTGTAAGTAGCAAAACGATTGAGCAATTGCACCAGCTTGGGGTGCTGCACCATCCGTTCATTGACCCGGTTCATGGTGGTAAAGAGGTCAAACTGCGGAATTTTTAGCATGGCTTTCAGGACATCCCACTGGAGCCAGGTATCCCAGCGGTGTAGGGATTTTTCTAAAAATATCCGTCCGCTGAGTTCGTATTTATGGCGGCTATCGGCCAGGGAAGCTTGTAACTTTTCCGCTTTGACGCCCAGTTTATCTTCTACTTCTGTGGCAAAATCTCCGGCATAGGCATAGGCGGAGAGCCGGGTTTGGTCTTCCCAAAAGTAGTTACACACGATGGGCAGCCGCTGGTAACGGAAATGTTCGGCAGGATTGAGTCCAGCTTCCTGAAACAACGCATCGACATACTGCGGCATGGTAAACAGGGAGGGCCCAGCATCGAAGCGGTAACCCTGGAGTTCAAATTGGGAGAGTTTGCCGCCGGGATAGCTGTTGGCTTCGAAGACTTCTACCTCATGCCCCCGGATGGCCATCCGTGCTGCGGAGGCAAGACCCGCAATTCCGGCTCCAATAATGGCAATTTTCAAAGTGGATGTTTTTGGTCAGGTAACAAAAATGGGGAGAGAAGGTTTTTATTTGGAGTATTAATCTATTTGGTTTAAATTGCCAAAGTAAAAAACTTAAAGTACATGATCGATATCCAGGACGAGAAAATAAAATTGATCAAACACATTGCTGAGCTAAGTGATGCTCAAATATTGCTGCAAATTCAGGCTTTCATCAAGGAAATTGAAGAAGATCACTTGGTAGAAAAGGAAGACATATATGAGTGGTCTAAAAATCAGGTTACTCCTGATCATATTGATTTAGTGCAACTAGCGATAGGTCAACATTATTCTACGTCAGGTTTTTTTGAAGCTTTGAATAAAGTAGACCAGCAGCTTTTCGCCGAACAGTCTTTGGAAGAATTACTCGAATCTCTTACTGCTTGATTATGCAAAAGGTATTATTGGATACGAATATACTGATTGCTTTGATTCGAGATCGCACTTTGAAAGAGAAGTTTAAACAAGTATATACGGATCAAGATAACCTGTTTGCAATTTCAGTTGTGGTTCAAGGCGAGTTGGAATCTTTAGCGCTTCAGTGGAATTGGGGAGAGCGGAAAAAGCAAGAACTAAATCGTGTATTAGGTACCCTGATTATCATTCCAATTAAAGTAAAAAGCATCATCAATACCTACGCTAAAATTGATGCTTATTCTCAAGGTAAATTAGCTGATGTACCTTATCCTAGCCACTTTTCATCGAAGAATATGGGAAAAAATGACTTGTGGATTGCAGCAACAGCATATGCAACAGGTTCAAAGCTGCTTACTTTAGATCATGATTTTGACCATTTGCAACCTGGATATTTAGTAATTGAAAACCCATTTTGACTTTTGGGTAATCAATCAATGTATTTCACAACATAGTCAAGAAATCTTTTCTGTTTTAAGTAGTTCAACTGGATCAACTGATAACTCTCATTGGTTAAGTGGCAATTCCACCCAAAACCTAGTCCCTTCACCTTCCACCGTACTAAAACCCATCTTCCCCCCCGCATTTTCCACCATCGTTTTGCACATGGCCAACCCCAGGCCCATGCCCGATGACTTGGTGGTGAAATTGGGCAAAAATACCTTGTCCTGGATGCCTGCGGGAATGCCCCGCCCATTGTCTTCCACCATCAACAAGGCGGTTTTATCAGCCGTGCAGGCGATCGTTAGTTTACCTGGGCGATCCTGCGGAATGGCTTGCAGTGCATTGATGAGCAGATTGGAAACCACCCGCGCCAATTGATCGCGGTCGGCAAAAACGCTGACGGGTTTTTCAGGCAAGTGGAGGTTGATGTTGTTTTGACCCTGTTCCTGCTGTTGGTATAGGGTATGGATGGAGCGCAACAAATCGCTCAGGTCAAACTCCCGGGGCGCGGGGCTGGGCATTTGGGCGTAATTGGAAAAGGCATCGGCGATGCGGGTGAGGGAGTCGATTTGTTCGAGCAGGGTTTTGCTCATGCGCTCGACCAGCTCGGGGGTATCGGCTGGACTCAGCTTTTGTGCCCTTTGCAAATGTTGCACACTCAGGCGCATGGGCGTGAGTGGGTTTTTGATTTCGTGGGCGACCTGACGGGCCATTTCGCGCCAGGCCATTTCTCTTTCGGTTTGTTTGAGGCGCTCTACACTGGCGTCCAGGTCGCTGAGCGCTTGATTGTAGGCATCGACCAGATCGCCCAGTTCATCGCGGTACTGGTAAGTCAGGCGTTGGTTTTGGCCCAAAATCAACTGGCTCAAACCCACCCGAATCTCACTGATTGGCGCCGTGATGCTTCGCGCCACCCAAATGGACACGGCGGCGGCAATGAAGAGGAAAAAGATGTAACTGGCGGTGAGGATGTTCAAAAATTCGTGGACGCTGGCCTGGGTGGTTTTTTGGAAATAAAAATAAGTCACCAAAAATACCAGAATCAAGGCTCCAGCTACCAGCGAAAAAATCGCCAACTGGATGCGCAAACCCCAACTAATGCCCTCGCGCCGCGCCGTGCTGAAGACCCAAATGGGCAAATGCCCAATGATGAGCAAAAACAGGTTAGCAAACAAGGTGAATACGAGTGGAAACTGCGCCTTCGTGACGCCCAAAGTGGATGCGCTAAATCCCGCACCGACTCCAGCCAACATCACGAGGGTAACCAATATCCAGGTCAAACTCAACTCGTCGTCGTCAAGGTACATGTCCAGCAACAAAAAGCAGGCGAAAGTCAAGAAAGGTAAAACGATGATGGGAATGCTCAGGCTAAACAGCAGGTGTAAGCCAAAACCCAACAAAGAGCCCAGCGCCATCAAAGCTAAACGCTGGTGAAAAGAAATGTTTTGCCCCCGCGCCAGCTTGGCCAAACGGTACAGGCATACGAATAGTGCCATCAACAACCAGCTCAAAGCCAGCATGATGCCCCAACTTTGCCAGTACAAGAAGTAAGGTTGTTCGAGGCTCCAATCCGCCCCATACCTTTGTACAACCTCCTTGATGATCCAGGCCAAAATGCTCAAACCCAGCGACCCACTGGCGTAAATGCCGAGGGCAGTCAGTAGTTGTTTTTTCATGAAATAAACCCTAATCCAAGCGTGTACGCTACGCTTAATGTTTTTACAGTTGTCCAGTTGGTGATGCCTGGTGGGTTGTACGAAAAAGTGGGGGGAAAGGTTACAGTGGGAGAGGAGAATTTGTGAATTGGCAGGATTTTCTACTAAGAGAGAATTAACCTTGAGCTTACGACCAGCGGCACTAGCCGCGCAACGTCACTAGCAAAAGGGTAAAGGATGTCGATGGAGGTGCAGAGCACCGGAACAGCATTCGACGGGTTTCGGTGCGCTGCACCTCCAAAACCACGCTCGATGCTGCTTTCTAGTGACATTTCGCGGCTAGTGCCGCTGGTTGTTCGTGTCTGAAGGCTTACTTGTTTAGTTGTTTGGGGATACTTATCCAGCGCTTCGACACTATAGTTGTGGTTTTCGGGCAGGGTACCTCTTCAGACAGTTTAACCACACCAAGCCAATGGTTTAATCCGTGGGACACCCATGAGCAACCGAGGCAACCCACGGATTCATCCGTGGGAGCCAACCCAATAACCCAACCCACGAATTTATTCGTGGGAAAAGTGGCAGGATGCCGACAAAAAAATCCAACACAATCCTCCCTTTTTACATCTAATCCCCTTATATTTATTCCCACAATCATACCTCTTTTCCAGCCCGGTAGTTTTTTGATCACTCAAAAATCTACCATCTTATGAAAACACGAAACTTCTACCAAAAAACTAGCCACAGGTTTACTACGATTGTTGCCCTTTTTAGCCTCCCTTTTAGTCTTCAAGCCTTTTCGACTGTCGTTGTGGTGGACTCCACCAAGCCTGAAATTGTCATCCCGGATCGGGTGTTCAAACTGGCTGCACAAAGCAATGTATGTGGCCTGGACATGCAATTCACGCCCGAAGCTTTGCAACAAAACTTCGGCGTGGAACTCAAAACACCCTGCGGTTATCTGTCCAGCAATGTGCAATTGTCCTCCTGGGGGCGCTGGGTAAAAGGTGTTTTGGTACAACCCGAAGGCTGGGTCATCCTCTCTGAAAACCGGACCCAATCCGAAATCCGCAACGTTGGCCGCTTTCGCCTGGTGATCAACCTGCTGGATCGCTGCCGCCAAAGAACCCAGGACACCCTTTATTTTGATATTGAAGACCTCAGCCAGCCGACCATGCTCTGCGCATCTGCCCTCAACCTCACGCTGCCGGGCAGCACAGGTTTGCGCAGCGAAGCAGTGACCCTGGACCACGAGTTTTTCAACAAGGGCAGCAAAGACAATTGCCATTTTCTTCAGTACAGGGTACGACGCGCCTTTTATCCCGCCGGAATCCCCACCATGATAGAAGCGGGTTACGATACCAACGGCGACGGCAAACTGGATCAACAGGACGGCTTCGACCTCAACAAAGATGGCGACATTAACGACCTGGGTGAATACATCGAACGCCGGGGTGCGCGGTATTGGACACCCTTACAAAGCCAAGTGGAATTTTTCCCTGTTGATACCCTGACCAGTGTCACCGTCGAATTGTGGGGCACCGATAGGGTAGGAGCTTTTAATACTTGCAAAACAGAGGTCAGCGTTTCTTCCTCCAATGGTGTTGATCGGCCCAACCCACCGCTCATTCAACTGCCAGGAGCGCCACCTTTGCCCAGAGGCAAGGACATTTTGCACCCTAACTTGCCCAACCCCGTAGACAAAGAAGCCCTCATCTACTACGACCTGCAACAGTCTGGCAATGTTGAATTTAACGTCTACGACCAGCAAGGCCGCCGGGTGCTCACCCGTCAATTGAATGGCAACACCGGTCGCAATGAAATTTTACTCCAACGCAATGAACTTGGCAACGCCAAAGGATTTTTCCTCTACACCTTACGCACGCCAAATGCAGTGCTGGTGCAGAAGATGCTAGTCTTGTAAGTGAAAAGTGAATAGGGAAAAGTGAAAAGCAGGTACACCATTGCTGTTTCTCCGTTAGCGATCTGCTATTCACTTTTCACTTTTCGCTTTTCACTTCCTATCTTTGCCCCTTGCCGCAAACCACTCTATCGCGGGCTCGTGCAAATGAGCGTGAGGAAAGTCCGGACAACGTAGAGCGCCACACCATCTAACGGATGGGCTGCTGCTTTGAGCTTCGGCTTGGAACAGTGGACAGATAGGGTCACAGAAAAGAAACTACCTCCCTTCGGGGCGGAAAAGGTGAAAACGTGTGGTAAGAGCACACGCGGCTCGGTAGCAATATCGGGTGTGGATAAACCTTGTGGGTTGAAATGTCAAGTATACCTCAATCGGGCTTGCCCGGCGAAGCTGCTCGTTTTGTTTTCGCAAGAATGTTGAGGAGGGTAGGCAGATGGATCCTGCGCCGCAAGGACAGGACTAGATAAATGATAGGGGCTGGTACCGCAAGGTATTGGAACAAAATCCGGCTTATCGGTTTGCGGCAAACTTTTTTGAGTGAAAAGTGAATAGTGAAAAGTGAAAAGCGGGTACACCATTTGGATTCCACCGCCTAATTTTTCACTCTTCACTCTTCACTCTTCACTCTTCACTCTTCACTCTTCACTCTTCACTCTTCACTCTTATTCTTCCAGGTCTGCAAAGTTGAACAACAGCGAAAACCGCAGCGTATTGTCCAATGGATTCCGTTGGTTGGTTGTAGGAACCAGATAAGAGAAATTCAAACCAAACACATTGTATTTCAGGCCCAAACCTACCGTCAGGTATTTGCGGGCACCTTTGCGTACGTGTTCGCTGAAATAGCCAGCGCGTACCGCAAACTGCTTGTCGTACCAGTACTCGGCACCAAAGGAGAACATAAACTCACGCAGTTCTTCCGAAATCCCTTCAGGAGCATCCCCCCAAGAGGAGAAAATGGCACCAATAGGCGATTCTTGTTTGTAATCAGGCGTGCCATCATTGTCTTGATCACATACTTCAGGTCCACCCTGACAAGGGGTTGGTACCAGGAATTTGTTGACATCTGTAGTGAAGGTCAAACTATTGTACTGATCCAGATTCATGGTATAAGCCGCACCCAAACCAAAGTTGGCAGGCAAAAAGTCACGGTCAGTACTATTGGTATAAGATACCTTGTTGCCGATGTTGGACAACGCCAAACCTACGGTCAAATCTGCATCGCCGTTTTTGAGTTCGATTGGTGATTTGTAGGTCAGCGAAAAATCTGCTGCCCCAGCAATCGCTGGTTCAATCACATCCCCACCGACCACGTTGCCCGCAGCCAGGTTGGAATAGATGAATTTACCCGTTACCGCAGCCGACATTTTTTCGGTCAATTTACGGGCATAAGCGATGGATACCTCAAATTCATTCGGGCGGCCAGTATTCAGCGCCGTACCATTGATGTCAGTGAACTGAATGCTACCCAACGAGAAGTAACGCAAGCTAAAACCGAGGGTTTGCAGCGCTTGCTCGTCCAGTTTGCGGTAGCCCGTCAGGTAAGCCATGTAGACATCGTTGAGGCCCAAGGAGCGCAACCAGGGCGTGTAAGTAGCCGACATGGCCATTTTGTCTTCCGCAAAAGCCAGTTTGGAAGCATTGAAATGCATGGCATTGGGATCCGCAGAGATAGCAATGCCGGCGTCGCCCATGGCACCGGAGCGCGCATCCGCTACAATCCGCAGGAATGGAACTGCAGAGGTCACCGTGTTTGTACAAGGCGTTCCATCGATGTTGACAAGATTTCCATTTGCGTCAGCAAAACACTGCGCCTCAACGATACTTGTTGAGCCAATAACGAGCATCAAAAGGGCTGCCAAACGAAGTACTAAGTTCTTCATGAGATTTTTATTTTAAAAATCTTTTTAGATCGATACACAAGAACTAGTAAACAAACTTCATGCCGTTTTCTCATCATGTGTTATCGTTCCGTTAAAAAAAAGGTGCAATTTACTCATTGTACGAAAAAATGGCGATCTTATTTTAGCAGCACCAACTTTTCAAACTTACTTTCTCCTTTCAAGGTGCTTCCACCCGGCAAATTTGCTCGCACTTTAACTTTATATAAATATACGCCCCTGGCTAGGCGATCGCCAAAATCATCCCGACCATCCCACTCAATACAATCACCTTGGCGCAGGGCACCATCCGATAGAAGGGAGGTCTCAATGGTTTTGACCAAACGCCCCGCGATGGTATACACTTGTACCAAAATGTCGATTTGCTGGTTGTTGGCGCTGTGTTCAAACTGGAAGCAGGTGCGATCGGTGAAAGGGTTCGGGTAATTGAGCACGTGTTTGAGCGCGATATCGGCAGAGGAAGCCACTACGAACTCGGTGTACCCTTCATTGGAGTTGTTGGCAATGTCCCAGGCTTTGACCCGGATTTTGTGCAAACCCTCCGTCAAACTGGCAATTGGATAGCGCACTTGTCCTTTGGTGTAATCATCCAGTTCGGACTCAAAAAAGTCATTGAGCAGTAAGCTATTTTGGGTGTTGTCATCCAGCACTGCTTCCAGATCATGCCCAATGCTGTTGCCCACTACATTGATGCCATTGTCGTCGCGCAAACGCACCAACAAGAGGGGATCGGGGTTGGTGATGCCCCCAAAGACAAAGTCAAGTGAATTCATGTACACATCCACCACTGGACCTTGGTCATCAGCCAAACCGCCAGGGCTATTGCCGCCAATGTTGATGTTTTTGTAAGCTCCAGTGGCATCCACCATGCGCACGGTATCGGCGGCGTAGTAGCTGATTTTTCCCAAACCAAAAGCATAGTTGATGTCTTTGGGCACTACAAAGGTGAAACTAAACCGGCCATTGCGCACACTGGCCCGGCCTTTAAAAATGACGTTTTTTTGTACCTCGAACTGATAACCTTTGGGGCTGCTGGGGTCTTGCCCCAGGGTTGCGGCCTTGAAAGCTTTGTCAAATACGGTGGGGTACACTATGCCGTTAAAATCGTTCAGCAAGGTGCCTTGTCCATCAACCAACTGGCCTTCGATGGTCACTTTTTGCAAGGCGCGCAAGGTATCTGTGCTATTTTGAGCCGCTTTGCCGTTGATGGTGGTGGTTTGTACACTGTAGCGCGGCAGTGCCAGGATCATGGAAGGATCACCAATCAGGGCAAATTTTCGAGAATTGGTCAAGGTGCCGCCGCTTAGTTGGTTTTTAGCCTTGCGCATGGCGTCGCCAATGCTGCTGCCTGGTTCAGCTTCAAAGAGTTCCAATAGTGCCAAGCGGGTTAAGGATGCATTTTCAGAAGCATAAACCGCACGCACGGTAGAGTACAAGGCAACTGCGCCTCCTCGTGGGTTCAGCAACACTTCTTCGCCAGCCGTTGAGTTGCTCGCGTCATCGTATCCGGTAAAGGAACAAGTGGCAGTAACGACCAGTGGCAGGCGTTCAAAATTGGTCCAGTTTTGAATATCCCGGACTTGCAAGATGCGCTCTTGTGCCCAGCCATTGGGGCCGCCGTGCCCCAGGTAGGTCATGACCAAGGTCCCTTTAAAGATGGTATTGTTGATGGCTTCGTTGACAGCAGGGTAAAAATTCCCACCTGCGGAAGCTACTTGCGGAAAGGCGTCCAGGTAAAATTTGTCAGGATTGAGTGAAGGGTGTTTTTCAGCAATCTCTTGGGCAATATCGTCGCTATCGCGGGTATGCAGGTTGCCATCTTCATCGTCGCCGACGAAGAGTACTCGATTGCGCCAGTCGCTCATGGATTGGGGTGAAAGGTCGTAGTTGATTATTTTGTCTACTACCTGAAGCGCTTCTTGGGCTTTGTTTACAGTCAGACGGCCCACCGCCACATTTAGCCGCCCATTGAGTGGGTCAAAGGGCTGATTGTTTTCCAGGATGCCATAAAAGTCGTCCGCTGGAAAGGCATACAGTGGATTAAAAGAGTCCTCCTGGAAGGTAGGAATAAAATTGTTGCCATATTTGTACACATCCCTTTGGTCAAAAGAGCCATCACCGACCAGCAACAAATAGCGGAATTGGGGATCGCGCTGGTATAGCATCCGGGCAAAATCGCGGATCGCACTGGGATCGGCCCGGCCCGAAGAAAATTCATTGTAAATATGATCTACACGGACTACTTGAACTTCCAGCTTGGAATGTTCCCGACGGTGTTGAGCCAATTTTTGTGCAGCTTCATTAAATTCTCCTGCCGCGTCGTAAATGATCACCAAATCAGCCGAACGGATGTTGTGTAGGTTTTGATTTTCAACCTTGCCTATCGCAACCGGGGAGAGGAACCCTTGTTTGCCATTAAAAGCAATGAACTGACGTAAGTTACTTCCAGCGCTGGCCCCAAAGCTAAACTGGGTTGCAGTCCGGGTGCCTTCCTGTGCTCTAGGCCGTTGAGGGTCACTAATGTCCCAGACCAAAACATCGGCACTGGCATTGCCTAGTTCATAACTGGCTGAAGGATATTGGAGTGTATTAAGGTCTCGAAAAGCCATTTGATCCCCGCTCATTATCAGTCTCCGACGAGCTTGCAATTGGATGTAATCCAGCCAACCCTCGCTGCCCGCACTGACATTTGGATAACGAACGATGGCATCTACAGCATCCTGGGTCAAACGGATGTTGCTGCGCAAGTCGGCCCAATTGGCGTATTCTACTTCGGTGGCAGCAGAGCCATCCAGGTAAAATACATTGGCTGCATTGGCGCTGTTTATCCGGGTTCCATTGAGCTCCAGGCTAAAGGAGGTGGGATCCAAAGCTCGCAGCGCCATCCGGGCACTTACTTTCACATCCTGATCAGTAACCAGATTGGGAAAATTAAAAGCTTTGGTAAAGGTATTTTCCCGTGCCACCCGAAAATGAGTGCCAAACCACATGCGACCCGAGCCGCTCACACTGTTGGCGTTGCTTTCCCAGGATTCGAGCAAGTTGATTTTGTCTTCTTCCAGTCGGGCGTAATCGTCAAAAGTATTGCTGGTATACGCCGTGGTGCCAAGCGAATTTTGGGCGCTGATGCGCAAACCCCGTTCAGAAGCAATTTTGACAAAATAATAGTTGCGGGTATCGTAAATGTTTTTGTTCAGGTCAAAACGCTGGCTGCTGGCCTGGTAATCCCAGCGGTCGGGGCCTTCCGCGTAAAAGAGGATGTAATCGCCTGAATCAAATTTGCCATCGTCTTCTCCTACGACCAACACGTGGTTTTCGACCAAATCATCCAAACGTGCTTCGTTTACCCCCATGGACAGCATGCCGCCTCCTTGGCCCAATATTTTGATGTTGCGCGGATCAACACGGTCAATGTCGATTTTGAGCTGGTTTTTTAAAAAATCGTAGCTCAGGCGGTGGACGCCGTTTTGAGTCACTGCGAGCTTGAAAATTTGCCCATCGCGCAGCGCAGAATTTTCAGCATAAGGATCGGCGCGCAACTCTGGGCTAGTCTGCGGACGCAGCGTAACTTTTAGCTCAAATTCAACTGCCCGCAAAAATCGACCCCCTTGACGAATGACCGGGACGAAATACACTTTTCCAAAAAACTGCCGCCGGTCTTTTTCTACCTGACTGAAAAATTTCAGGCTTTCACCCACACTTTCCACTGCCCATTGGGGTGGGGCAGGAAACTCTTCCCAACGCACTGTGAGCAATTCGATGTCTAATTGTCCGGGGCCATCCACGACAAATTCCTGGATGAACCAGGGTTGCTCGGGGTTTTGTTTGCCGTACACCGCCCCCTTGAAACCCCAACGTTCTTTGGGCAGTGGTTTGGGCAATGTGGACATGGTCTCGGCTTTCCACTGGAGGGCTTCTCGAATGAAAAATGGAGAATTGCCGTACAGCAGACCTAAGAATAATGTCAAAATGGAGGTAATCGCGAAATTCTTCATAAATTTCAAACGTTTCCGCAGTATTATTGATTACAAGAAGTGACAATTTAGCGAATGCATACCATAACTTCAATGCATAAGTACAGTAGCTTCAGTGCATAAGTACAGCAGCTTCGCTATTTGGATTCCCAAAGGTAATCCAATTCAAATTTTTGGATTGTCAAGTACACTACTGATTGACACCCTAATGAGGTAAAATGTTGATTAAAAAAAAACATACTATGCGCATAAGTCTACTTTTTCTTTTTTCAAGCATGCTAATCACGCAGGTTTTTGCCCAAGATCCCGTCTTTAGCCAGTTTTTTGCTGCGCCCTTACATCTCAATCCGGCCTTTGCTGGTGTTTCACATGCGCCGCGCATTATGCTCAATCACCGCAATCAATGGCCTTCCTGGCCCAATGCTTACCAGACCTATGCCATTGCGTATGAACAATCCCTGCCCTTTTTGAACAGCGGGATTGGAGCAAGCATCACTGCTGATGACGCTGGAAACGGCATTTACCAAACGCGCCAGTTTAGTTTGTATTACAGCTACCAATTGAAAGCCAACGATGATCTGGCGCTGAAATTTGGCATTGAAGCCGGAGCCTTTCGCTCCCAGTTGGCTTGGGATAAACTGGTTTTTGGCGATCAGCTCGACCCAATTGATGGTTTGGGCAGCAATGGCCAGGGCAACAGTACCGAGGAGTTGCGCCCGGATAATCTGGGCAACAATCAAATTGATTTTTCAGCTGGATTGTTGGCTTTTAGTAAAAAATTTTACGGCGGGATAGCGCTACAGCACCTCAATAATTTTAATGAAAACTTGCTCACATCAGGTAGCTCTTCCCTTTTGGTGGGACACCCAATGCGGCTTTCTGTACATGGTGGTGGCCAATTTGACCTGGGTGGAAGTGGCCGCAATGGCGATGCCGTTTTTTTTGCCCCCAATTTTTTGTACGTGCGGCAGGCTGAATTCTCGCAGGTCATGGTGGGCGGTTATTGGGGCTTTGGCCCCGTGTTTGCCGGAGCTTGGTACCGCAACAGTGGCAAAAATCCCGATGCAGCCGTAGGATTGATTGGTTATCGCTATGGCGTATTGCGCTTGGGGTATAGCTTTGACGCTACTTTGTCCAATCTGGCTTTGAATCGTACGGGGGGTAGCCACGAAATTTCGCTCTCCTTTACCCTCGATGAAAGCCGCGCCAATCAAAGGCGGCGGAAAAAAGTTAACATCAACGACTGTTTTCAAATCTTTAGATAAATATTTTCTCTATTTTTGGCCCTCAATTAAATGTCAACTACAAAAGACAAAAATTTTGTGGTCGTATACTAATTCGCCGAACACAGCGTTCGGTATAAAGTCAAATGAATGTAGTTGGAGTTTGTTTAAAAGAGGGTCTTTGTAGCCCGGAAAGAAAATTTATACAAGCTCTTAGATAATGCCAATTCAGGTTGGTCGTTTCTCTAAAAAAAATTGGTCATTGATAATGAAAAACTTGTTGAAGTTTGCTGCTTACCTCCTTGTCGCCACAGTGATATTCACCTCCTGTAAGAGCAAGGACACTTCTTCCACCACCGGCTGGAACTACAATGATACCAAATGGGGAGGCTTCGAGAAGCTGAATTATGAGGGTCAAATCACGGGTCCCAACCTCGTTCCGATTGAGGGTGGTACTTTCTCGATGGGGCAAACCCAGCAAGACGTGATGTATGAGTGGAACAACGTCCCTCGACGCGTTACGGTTTCTTCCTTTTACATGGATGAAACAGAAGTTTCCAACATCGATTACCGCGAATATACCTATTGGGTAGGTCGTGTGTATGGCGAAACTTATCCTGAGGTATACCGCAAGGCCGTGCCAGATACCTTGGTTTGGTACGATGATTTGTCGTACAACGAGCCAATGGTAAACACTTATTTTCGCCACCCTTCTTTTGACGATTATCCCGTGGTAGGCGTTACCTGGACTCAGGCAAGTGAATATTGCCTTTGGCGTACTGACAGGGTGAACGAAATGTTGCTCATCAAGCGAGGCATCCTGAACGAAAACAACGAACAAAAAGACGACGATAGCTTTAGCACTGGTTCTTACCTAGTAGGCCAGTATGAAGGTAACGTACGCAAAAACCTCAAAGACTTCCGTACTGGCGAAGAGCGCCCAGCACGTTTTGAGGACGGTATCATGTTGCCAGAATACCGCCTGCCTACTGAAGCAGAATGGGAGTACGCAGCTTTGGCGCTGCGTGGCAACCAATCTGCTGAAGGCGACGAAAACTATACCGACCGCCGCAACTATCCTTGGAACGGACAAACTGTGCGCTATCAAAAGCACGATAAGTACCAGGGACAAATGTTGGCCAACTTCAAAAAAGAAGCCGGGGATTACATGGGTATTGCCGGTAAGTTGAACGACAACGCTGCGGTAACTGCTCCTGTACGCAGCTTTTTGCCCAACGATTTTGGCTTGTACAACATGGCTGGCAACGTCAACGAATGGGTAGTCGACGTTTATCGTCCATTGACCAGCCAAACCCTGCGTGATGCCGACAACCACGATTTGAACCCAGTTCGGGGTAATAAATACAAAACGGTTGAGACCGATGAAGATGGCCGTCCAGTTGAAAAAGACAGCTTGGGTCGTATCAAATACCGCTACTTCCAAGACGACGAATTGGCTACCCGCGACAACATTCGCCGCGGCAATGCGCTGGATTACCGGGATGGTGACAAAGAATCCGAAGCTTTTTACGATTTTGAGCAACACACCCTTGTGAGTGATAAAGCTCGCGTTTACAAAGGTGGTTCTTGGGCCGATCGTGCTTACTGGCTTTCTCCAGGTGCTCGCCGCTTCAAGGATGAAGACGATGCCGATCGTACGCTTGGTTTCCGTTGTGCCATGAGTCGCATGGGTGGTTCTGCTACCAACGACAAGCCGGGTGGCAACCAATTCAAAGTAAAACAAAGACGTGTTGACCGTCGCTATAAATAAACATTGATCTTTTGATCAGAAAAAAGGGAGACCGTGTGCATTCATGGTCTCCTTTTTTTTTTGAAAAAATTCTGGAACGATTCATAGGGCTATTGACACATAGTAGTGGGGCAAAAATAAGTGTTCATTTTTTTTGGGCCAATGGATTAGATAAGACACTTAAAATGAACCGCTTACTTATCTAATCCACTGGCAAAATGAACACTTATTTTTTTATCGCCCTTAGAAGAAATACCTAAAAACTTTAATTTAAAATGACAATGTCAAGTAATTTTCGTTTTTCCTCTACCATCTCTTTGGTTTTGTTGTTGGGCTGCACACTTGCCTGTAAAAAGCAGGAAAGTGAAGATTTTATCGCCGAAAAAACCAAGTCTTACACTGCTTCCTATGCTTGGGAATGCGCTTCTGGAACCGACTGCCAGGATGTATTCCAGGTGGAACTCGAAAAAGGAGCAAAAGTAAGTTTTACTGTCAACTCAGTGAGTGAGGGTTCCGTTGCACAGATTGCCCTGTATCTGCCAGGTACCGCATTGGGGAGTACCAATTTATTCACCATGTCGTCGAAGGAGCGTCGCTGCACGGCAGGAACAAGCTGTAAGGATTATATGGCAGGAGAAGTGGTGAATGATTTTGTCGTACCACAGAATGGCATTTATTTGTTTGCCATTACCCGCGAGTGGGGCACCAGCTGTGGCGGTGCTGGTACCTACCAATTGAGTCTAAAATCAAACCAGAATTTTTCTGTAGTCAAACAAACCGCGGAAGATAGCCCTTCAAAGGCCACTGGATTTGAATGTGTGAAATAACTCATTCCTCGACAGTTGAGTAGCATGATGTATGCTGCTCAACTGCCTTCGTTACCCCCAAGGCTGTCGCTTGCTATTCACTTTTTACTTTCTTAAATTATCTCTCCCCAAAGTAAGGTAAGGGCGATAAAAAAATAAGTGTTCATTTTGCCAGAGGATTAGATGAGTAAACGGTTCATTTTAAGTGTCTCATCTAATCCTCTGGCTCAAGAAAAATGAACATTTATTTTTGCCCTACTACTAAGTTTGCCAAACCTTACTTAATTTTCCCCTCTGAATAGCGTGTACCCTAACGACATGGAAATCTCAAGTCTTTATCAACTGTTTCTTAGTGCTGGCAAAGTATCCACCGATTCGCGCAAAATTGAGCCCGGATGCCTATTTTTCGCCCTGCGGGGCGACAATTTTAATGGCAATCAATACGCATTGGCAGCCCTGGAAAAAGGTGCCAGTTTCGCCATAGTGGACGATCCAGAATTGGCAAATCATGCCCAATGTATAGTGGTCGATGATGCACTCAAAACCCTGCAGGACTTGGCGCGTTACCACCGTCGCCAATTGCACATCCCAATGATTGCCATTACTGGAAGCAATGGCAAAACCACCACTAAAGAACTCATTGCCGCAGTATTGAGCAGTCAGTACCCGATGCATTATACCCAAGGCAACCTGAATAATCACATCGGTGTGCCACTGACCTTGCTGCAACTTGATCCCCGGATTGAAGTAGCGGTAATTGAAATGGGGGCCAACCACCAGGGGGAGATCGACCAATTGTGCCGCATTGCAGAACCCACCCACGGCTTGATCACCAACATCGGCAAAGCCCACCTGGAAGGATTTGGTGGAATAGAAGGGGTGAAAAAAGGCAAATCAGAATTGTACCGCTATTTGGCCGAAACCGATGGATTGGCCTTTGTCAACAATGATGAAGCCTTTTTATTGGAACTTTCTACCCCCGTTAGGAAAAGAATTTTTTATGAACTAAGTGAAAATCCTGCACCCAACCACAAACCCTACGAAGTCAAACTGCTACAATTACAACCCTTTATTCGGGTAGCTTTTTTAGATGAAAAAGAACAGTTGATTGAAGTGGACAGCAAATTGATGGGGGGGCACAATTTCCAAAACATCAAAACGGCGGTCACCCTGGGCAAATACTTTAAAGTCCCTGGTGCAAAAACCAAAGCTGCCATCGAAAATTACCATCCCAATATGAACCGCTCGCAGTGGGTGCCTTGGGGGAGCAATTCAATTTTGCTGGATGCCTACAATGCCAATCCTAGTAGTATGGAAGTTACGCTGCGTTCTTTTGCTGAGAGTGGTTCAGGAAACAAGGTGGTTATCCTGGGAGATATGTTTGAGCTGGGCGATGCTGCTCCGATCGAACACGAACGGATTGCACAATTGGCCAATAGTTTGGGTTTTGAACGGGTGGTTTTGGTTGGTAAACACTTTGCAGCGGCGGCGCAGCAATTGGGTTGTTTGCATTTTGACAATGTGGAGGAGTTGAAGGGGTGGTTTACCGGACTGGTTTGGGAGAATAAAGCTTTTTTGATCAAGGGGTCGAGAGGGATGGCTTTGGAGCGAGTGTTGTGAAGTGACGAATATTGGGCAACATCAAATTCGTCATTCGTCATTCGAACTATTCGTCATTCACAAAAACCGCTTCAGCCCATTCACCAGCCGATCTAGTAATTCCGGCTGCGCGCCAACCCATTCTGCGCAGCAAACTGAACCTGAATGCCTACCTGCTCATGGTCTGGCAAGTGGCCGCCGACGGGCGCTCACTCAAGCTGCGCTGGAAACTGCGTCTGCCGGATAATGGTACCCTGCCACCTGCTGAATTGTTGGAACTGGAAGATATACTGACGGGTATGGGCAGCCAGGTGGCCGAGCAACAAATCACTAGCCTGGGCCTGGGCAAATGGGCTGAGGCGGCGGGTGCGGGGGTGAAAAAAATTGCGGATTTGTTGGAGCGGAAGATGAGAGGGGAGGATGTATTGGTGGGAGAGGTAATACTTGAAAAAATTAAATTTAAGAATGAATGTAACTATTTAGCAGCCGCCTTCGGCGGCTGCTAAATATGAAAATAAAAAGTATCTTAGGGCATCAAAAACATTGAGTTGGAGCTACCAAAAACAGTCGAAGGCTGCCACGTTGTGATCAATCAACTGCTGTTGATTATCG
>NZ_JBGSLK010000124.1:0-32331 GCF_041740695.1 Haliscomenobacter sp.
CAGCGCTGTTGACATTGTCCTTGTCTAAGTCGCTCGCGGTAGCCTCAACCTTCTCAACCTCCCTCAACCTTCTCAACTCTTATTAAAGCAACTATGGAGAACAGCCAAAACAACGGTTCAAAGCGTATTTTACTGATTGTAGCATTAATTTTAGGATTAGGCGCCCTGGGCGCAGGTGCATGGGGACTCTCGCAACAAAAAGCTAAAGCGAGCCTGCAAGCAGAAAACGAATCAATGAGTCAGGAATTGGGTAGCCTCAACGACCTCAAAGAAGACCTGGCCAGCGAAGTAGATAGTCTGGAAAGCGCCTACCAAACCCTGGCTGGCGAAAACGAGACCCTGCAAGGCTCCCTTGCCGATGCCCAAAGTGCCCTGGCACGCAAAGACTCCGAAATCAAAGCCAACCGCGGCAATCGCCTCAACGAAGTCAATGGCTTGAAGGGCGAAATCCAGCAATTGTTGGCCGAAAAAGCCAATCTGGAACAAGTCATCGGCGATCTACAAGCCGAAAATCAGGAGCTCAAGGAACGCACTGGCCAACTGGAACGCGACCTGGGCAGTGCCCGCACCGAAAACACCTCCCTGGGCAACCTCAACAAAACCATGCAAAGCGAACTCAAACGTTTGACCTTGGCCAACTTCAAAGCCTCTGGCTTTCAGGTAGAAGTGGAAGCGCGTAAACCCAAAGCAACGGCTGCTTCGGGTAAGGCGCGGCGAGTCAAAGTGTCCTTCGATTTGGTCGATGTACCTCAAGAGTATCAAGGTTTGCGCCCAGTGTACATGGTCATTACTGACGATAAAGGTGTGCCCATCCAGGGATCCAACATCCAGGAAAGAGCCGTAGTGAATGGCACAAGTATGGACATTATTGCGGTAAAAGCTAAAGACATCAACATCACCGCCACCCAACGCCTCAGCTTCAGTCATGAACTGGAAGAAAAATTGCGCGATGGGTTTTACCGCGTTTCGGTATTTACGGATATTGGGATGTTGGGCGCGTCAAGTTTTAGACTACAGTAATAGAGATGAAAGATGAAAGATGAAAGAGGCTACCGCAGGGACATGGACAAGGTCATTGTCAATAACGCTGCGGTAGCCTCTTTCATCTTTCATCTTTCATCTCTTATCTCTAATAACCTGTTTTTCCAATGCGAACCATATACCTCCTCGCCCTCCTCTGCCTCCTCTCCGCTTGCGGCATTTCCAATAAAAAAGTGCTAGAGCTGGAGCAATCGTACAAAACGGAGATTGGCACCCTCAACGAACAACTGCGCAACAGCCGGGACGAGATCACCCGCATGCAACTACAAATTGCGGAGCGCAAAGGGGAAAACAATGCCTTATTGGCTACCCAGGACAAATACCTCAAGCGCCTGGACGAACTGGAAGAAGAATTGGACAAGGCCCAAAATCAGGCCCTGAGCAAAGAATCCTCTCTCGGCGATGCGCTGAAAAGCAAAAACGAGCAAATCAGCAAGCTGGAAAATCAGGTCGCCTCCATTCGGGAGTTCTTGAAACAAGAGACAGAAACCCTGCAGGCGATTGCCAAAGAATTTCAGGATTCGCTGGCCAAACTTCCTGTTGCCCAATACAATGTAGAAGTGCGGAATGGAAAAATTGTAGTCGCCCTCACCGAGTCTTTGTTGTTCAAAACGGGCATCACCAATCGCATTGAACCTACGGGCTTAGCCGCGCTCAAAACTCTGGGCATTTTAATGAACGCCAATCCGGTTTTGTCCATCCATGTGCTGGGCCATACCGACAACCTGGCCACTTCCCGCAAAAATTTGGACAGTTGGGATTTCACAGCACTGCGTGCGGCTACAGTGGTGCGCAACCTGGTAGATGCCCAAGAATTGGGACCCAACCGCATCGTGGCCGGGGGCCGGGGCGAGTTTGATCCCAGCACCTCCAATGAGACCTCAGAAGGACAATCCCGCAACCGCCGCATCGAGTTTTTGCTCTTCTTTCCAGCGGAAAATCTTCCCCGCAAGATTAGCCAATTGGCTGAGCGAAAGTGACTTTAATCAACTTTGCCCATCACAAGATAAATGGCTTGCTTTTTTTAATAAGCGCCAAAATGTACTTACCTTTGTTTTCGAAACGTTTTCTAAAGCCCAATCCAATCACAATTTAGTCATCAGTTCCGCAGTAACTCAATGAAAAAAGTCACGTTTAGTCCTTCGGGAAAGTTTTATGCCATCCTGCGCGAAGAAGTTCAGCAGTATTTTTCCAATCAACAAATCAGTCCAAAAGGTGATGCCCGGCTTTACGCCAAGACCATCATTCTTTTTGCATCCTGGCTTTATTTGTACGTGCAGCTGGTTTTTTTCACCCCTCAATCCATCATTTTAGGGGTAGTGCTTTGCCTTTTGTTTGGGTTCAACTGGGCTTTGCTGGGCTTCAACGTTTGCCACGATGCCTGCCACAGCAGTTATTCGAACAACAACACGGTCAATAGTATCCTGGGCTATACTTTCAATTTCCTGGGCGCTAACGCTTTCTTTTGGAAGACCAAACACAACGTTGTACACCATACCTTCACCAACATTGACGGGGTTGATGCGGACATCATCCAGACCAAACTGCTCCGGCTTGCCCCTTCGCAGCACAAAATGGGTATCCACCGTTTTCAACACCTGTACTGTCTGGTATTGTACGCCATTTCTTATTTGGGCTGGGTATTTATGAACGATTTCCAAAAGTATTTCACCAAAAAAGTCCACCTCACCGACATCAATGGTTTTGACATTAAAGAGCATTTGGTGTTCTGGTTGTCCAAAACCATGTACGTCCTGATTTATTTGGTGATCCCGATTCTGTTTGTGCCCAAATTTGTGACCTTTTTGTTGGGTTACCTCATTGCTTCAATGGCTTGTGGCCTCGTATTGGCCATGGTGTTTCAGTTGGCGCACGTGGTGGAAATCACTGAGTTTGAAGACGCAACCGAGCACGATTTGACCATTGAAAATGAATGGGCCATCCACCAATTGTGTACTACGGCCAATTTTGCACCAAAAAATAAAATCGTCAGCTGGATTTGTGGCGGCCTCAACTTCCAGGTCGAGCACCACCTTTTCCCCAACATCAGCCACGTACACTATCCTAAGCTGCACCAGATCGTACAAAAGGTGTGCGCTCAACACGGTGTGGATTACAAGTGTTATGCCTCTATGGGTGAAGCCCTGGTTTCACATTTCCGTAGAATGAAGTACCTCGGGGTGGTTTAATTCCGAAAAAAATCCAAACTTGAGGGCGATAAAAAAATAAGTGTTTCATTTTGCCAAAGAATTAGATAAGTAAACGTTTCATTTTAAGTGTCTTATCTAATTCTTTGGCAAAATGAAACACTTATTTTTGCCCCACTACTTAGAGCATGCAAATGTTCCAAACCCTATGTATTGGTCAACACCACAGCAACCATTGTGAAGACTACCTCCTGAGTGCGCCACTAGGCACGACGCGCCATTTGTACGCCGTATTGGATGGCTGTACGATGGGCAATGAAAGTTATTTTGCGGCGACTTTGTGTGGGAAAATTTTGAAAAAAATCGCGCTGGAACGGAGCTACCTGGAACTCAAACAGCCTGCCCAGCCTGAGCTACAACTGGAGGTTAAAACGGTCGTACAGCGTTTGTTTCAGGAGCTGAAGCTGATCAAAAACCAACTCCTACTCAACAAATACGACTTACTCAGCACCCTGATTTTACTGATTTGGGACGAACTGCAACATGCGGGGCATATCCTCGTCATTGGAGACGGTTTGGTGTATCACGACGGTCAAGTACACAGCTTTGACCAGGCCAATCAACCAGATTATTTGGGCTATCACCTAGAAGAGGATTTTGAGGCCTGGTTTGCCCAGCAAAATCAACAACTACACATCCCCGATTTTCAAAACTTGAGCATTTGTAGCGATGGCATTTTGAGTTTTGCGCCTTTCGACGATGGCGTTTACCCAAGCATGCCCGATCCCATCTATTTTTTATTGGAAAACCGACTGCATGTTGAGAAAATAAAGATGCTGGACAAAAAAGTAAATATTTTGGAAAAAGAATACGGGGTCAAGCCGACCGATGATTTGGCGATTATTAGACTGATGAAATAGCTAATCATGCAATAGTCGAGATACCGAAGGAACCTGAAAGTCAAGATTTAAGTTATGGATAAAAAGTATAAACAATGACCCACTACAACCTACCCTGGCTTCTTGAAAAAATCCAACGGAATGAGCCCCAAAAGTTCCTCTTTTTTTGGGGACATCAACCCAGTAAAGAAGGCGAAATCACGGCTTCCTGCTTTAGCCAGTGGTGGGAATCCTCACCCTTTGTTGTAGCAGGCGTCACTTACACCAGCGCCGAACACTGGATGATGGCACAAAAGGCCCTGCTCTTTGGCGATCAAACTTCTTTTGATAAAATCATTGTGGCCAAAACTCCTGCTGTGGCCAAAAACCTGGGTCGCGCTGTGCAAAATTTTGACCTGGCTCTTTGGAAAGAGAAATGTTTTGAATTGGTGACCGCGGGCAATGTGCACAAATTTGGGCAGCACCCGGACTTGAAAACGTTTTTACTCAATACCCAGGATCGAGTCCTCGTCGAAGCCAGTCCCCTAGACCCCATTTGGGGCATTGGCCTGGCCGCCAACGACCCTAAGGCGCAAGACCCTGAACAATGGAAGGGCTTGAATTTGCTGGGCTTTGCCTTGATGGCGGCACGGGATATTTTGCGGAGTTAATTATCTTTCACCATGAAATTTTTCAAAAAGCTATTCTTCGGTTTACTGGTCTTGACCATCCTTACCTTTTTGCTGCGCAACTGGTTGTTTTGGCAATTATTCAGTTATCAAGCAGTGGGCAATAGGCCAACTTATGCCGTTGAAAATCCAGCGCTGCGTACTTACATCGAAAGTGAATTGCCAGAAAATCCAGCAAAATCGCCCCAGGTTATCTTAAAAAAAGCCTTAAGACTCAGTGCCCGGCAACTCCACTTCACCGCAACCCGCAACCACAATGACCCCAATCTACTCATCGACAGCCATAGCGCCCATTGTGTAGGTTATGCCGCTTTTACGACTACGGTTTGTAATGAGCTCTTGCAGCACTACCAGTTGAATACGGAGTGGAAAGCCGAAGCGCAAGTCGGTCAAATCCATTTTTTAGGCATCAACGTACACCCTTATTTCAACTCCGCTTTTTTTAAAGATCATGATTTTGTCGTGCTCAAAAGCCAAAAAACCGGAGAGGAATTGGCTGTTGACCCTACGGTGTATGATTATTTTAGGGTTGTATTTATTCGCTTGAAGAAATGAAAGAACAACAGTTCGAATTAGTAGAGAAAGTTGAAAAAATCGAAGCGAGTATTTTCTGGAAATAGAATGGGTTTAATCCTATCTTAGCTCATGCTGCAACCCAGCACCAACAGTACCATACTTTCCTACATCAAATCCACAAAAGCCATGTCCAAGCGTCGCGATTTTATGAAAAATACGGCTCTGGCCGGAGCGGGAATCCTGCTCGCACCAGAATTGTTTCCCTTCAGGGGGTTTTCGCCCAATGAAAAAGTGGTCATCGGTGCCGTTGGTACCAACAGTCGGGGTTTCTTTCTGGCACGTATGTTTGCCAAAATGCCCAATGTAGAAGTGGGTTTCGTCTGCGATGTGGATGAAAAAGTATTGGAAAAAACCATCGCTGAGATTGAAAAAATATCCGGCAAAAAGCCCAAAGGCTACAAGGATGTGCGCAAAATGCTGGAGGAAAAAGACCTGGATGCCATCTTCATCGCAGCGCCCGATCATTGGCATGCCCCCGCAGCCCTCATGGCGCTACAAGCAGGTAAACACGTATACGTAGAAAAACCTTGCTCCCACAACCCCGCCGAAGGGGAAATCCTGGTGCAAGCCATGGCCAAATACGGCAAACTCGCCCAAATGGGTAGCCAGCGCCGCTCCTTCCCCAAAGTACAAGAGGCCATGAAAGCCTTGAAAGACGGCATCATCGGGCGGCCCTACTTTGCCCGGGGCTGGTACGCCAACAACCGCAAGCCAATCGGGGTAGGTAAAAAGATAGCAGCGCCTGCTCACTTAGATTTTGACCTCTGGCAAGGCCCGGCACCACGCCGTGAATACCAGGACAACCTTGTACACTACAACTGGCACTGGTTTTGGCATTGGGGAACTGGCGAAGCGCTCAACAACGGCACCCACGAACTGGATGTGATGCGCTGGGGCATGGGCCTGGATTATCCAGTGAAAGTGGTTTCTGCTGGGGGCCGTTTTGCTTACCAAGACGATTGGCAAACGCCGGACACCCAAACCATCACCTATGAATTTGCCAACAACACCTCCATCACCTGGGAAGGCCGCAGTTGCAATGGCTTCAACAGCGAAGGGGTGGGCCGCGGCGTCATTTTTTATGGCGACAAAGGTACCATGAGCATCCCTGGCGGCGACGATTACAAGGTGTACGACCTGGAGAACAAATTGGTCAAAGACGTCAAAACCGAACTACAAGAAGCCCAACGCACCAACACCATGGGCATGGGGGAATTGCTAGACAGCCTGCACCTCAATAACTTTATCGAAAGCATCCGGGGCAAGGAAAAACTCAATTGCCCCATCATCGAAGGCCACAAGTCAACCCTCTTGCCCCAACTCGGCAACATCGCCCTGCGCAACGGCGGCGTATTGAACTGCGACCCCAGCAACGGCCACATCCTCAAAAACAAGGCGGCCATGAAGCTGTGGGGAAGGGAGTATGAGAAGGGCTGGGAGATGAAGCTGTAAAAGTGAAAAGTGAAGAGTGAAAAGCAGGGTACACCATTTGGATTTCACCGTTTGGTATGTTTTTTTCACTTTTCACTTTTCACTTTTCACTTTTCACTCTTCACTCTTCACTCTTCACTATTGAAACTGTATACACACCGGCGTAAACACCTTTTCTTCTTTCCGATATTTGAGTTTGCCATCGGTGCCGATGCTCAGGATGACGATGTTGTCGGAGTTTTGGTTGGCGGCGTATAGGAAGCGGCCATCGGGCGAAATGGCAAAATTGCGGGGTACTTCGCCCTGAGTAGGGGCATGGCCAATCAGGCTGAGTGCGCCCGTGTTGGGGTCGATGCTGTAGCCCACAATGCTGTTGTGCCCACGATTGGCCGCGTACAAAAACTGACCATTGGGCGTGATGTGCAGGTCTGAGCAATTATTGTCGCCTTTAAAATCGGCGGGTAGGGTGCTGATGCTTTGCACGGTGTCCAGTTTACCAGTGTTTTTGTCCCAATTCATCAAGGTTACGGTGCAGCTCAGCTCGTTGACCACGTAAGCTTTGGGCATGGTAGGATGGAAGGTAAAATGGCGGGGACCACTGGTGGGATGTACCTTGGTTGCACCGATTTTGGTCAATGGTTTTTGGGGAGTATCGTAATTGATTTTGTAGGTATAGATGTTGTCCGTGCCGAGGTCGGGCACATACAAATATTGCTCGTCCGGGGAGAGGTTGACGCTGTGGGGGTGAGAGGCGTCTTGCCGGGAATGGGGGCCTTTACCCTGGAATGCTTCGTGAAAAGTAGCTGCTTCGAGCCCACCATTTGCAGCTACGGGATATACTGCAATCACACCTACATAATTGGCTACAAACACGTAACGCCCTTTACTATCCGTACTAACGTGGCAAGGCGCAAACGCAAAAGTGGGTTGTTGGTTGATTTTTTCGAGGTGATCATCTGCCCGGCGGTAAGCCACTACCCTACCTGCTTCATCCACATCGGAGCCAATTTCTTCCACGGCGTAAAGGTATTTGCCATCGGCACTGAGGGTCAAAAAAGAAGGATTGACGATGCCATCCTGCACCCCAATTTTGTCCAGATAGCCCGTAGCGCTGTCGAGTTGATACAAATAAATACCCTCACCCTTGCCATCGACGTGCCCTTCTTTTTTGGAATAGGTGCCGATGAACGCAGCGTAGGTTTTTGCGGCTTTGGTGCTGGTATTTTGTGTGGTTTTGGTGCCAGATTCACAACCCAGCAAAACGGTCAGCGCCAGCAGGAATGTGCAAAGTTTTAAGTACTGCATGTTTTTATTTGTTTGCAGAAAGATAAGAGATATAACGCAGAAAGCCCCTCAGTTTCCTGAGAGGCTTTCTGAATATCCTATCTTAAAATGCTTGTAAGCTTACGCCATGCCCATTTCCTGACGAATTTTATTCAAAGCTGAACCAGCGCGCAACCAGTCGATTTGTTGCTCGTTGTAGGTATGCAGCAGTTCAATGCTTTCGGAAGCGCCATCAGAGTGGTTCAAAACCATGGTGATGGATTTTCCTGGTGCCATACTTTCGAAACCTTCGATATCGATGAAATCATCCTGGCGGATTTTTTCGTAATCTTCTGGATTAGCGAAAGTCAATGCCAGCATGCCCTGCTTTTTGAGGTTGGTTTCGTGGATGCGTGCGAAAGATTTTACAACTACCGCTTTAACACCCAGGAAACGAGGCTGCATCGCCGCGTGCTCGCGAGAGGAACCTTCACCGTAGTTTTCTTCCCCGAATACCACCGTGCTAACGCCAGCGTCGCGGTAAGTCAAACCAGAATCAGGCACCGCCAGGTATTCATTGGTCACCAGGTTCAACACCTTATTCGTTTCGCCATTGAAGTAGTTGATGGCACTGATGAAGGTGTTTTTGGAAATGTTTTGCAAGTGTCCGCGGAACTCCAACCAAGGACCAGCCATCGAAATGTGGTCGGTGGTACACTTCCCTTTGGCCTTGATCAAAATGCGCATGCCCATTACCTGATCGTTGGTGATTACTTTAAACGGCGTGAGCAATTGTAAACGGCTGGAAGTAGGAGATACACTAATCACCACCTCGCTGGAATCAGCAGCAGGAGCCTGGTAACCAGCATCTTCTACCGCAAAACCTTTTGCTGGTAACTCAACGCCACTTGGTGGATCGAGTTTTACCGCTACCCCATCCTCGTTGATCAAGGTGTCGGTCAGTGGGTTGAAAGTCAGGTCGCCCGCAATCGCAAAAGCAGTTACAATTTCGGGTGAAGCCACAAAAGAACGGGTTTGTGGGTTACCATCGTTGCGCTTGGAGAAGTTGCGGTTGAAGGAAGTGATAATCGAGTTGGCGCGGTTGGGATCGTCGGTATGGCGTGACCATTGACCGATACAAGGACCACAAGCGTTGGCCATTACTACGCCACCAATTTCTTCAAAAGTAGCCAATTGACCATCGCGATTAACAGTGTAGCGGATTTGCTCCGAACCCGGGGTGATGGTAAATTCAGCTTTGGCGACCAGTTTTTTCGCTTTTGCCTGACGTGCTATCGAAGCCGCACGGTCCAAATCCTCGTAAGAAGAGTTGGTACAAGAACCGATCAAACCTACTTCCAATTTTTGTGGGTAGCCATTGTCTCTCACGGCTTTGGCAAACTCAGAGATTGGCCAGGCCAAGTCTGGAGTGTATGGGCCGTTGACGTGTGGCTCCAGCGTATTCAGGTCGATTTCGATCACTTGATCGAAGTATTTTTCTGGACTAGCGTAGCACTCGGCGTCGCCAGTCAGGTATTCTTTTACTGAATCACACAAGTCGGCTACGTCATCACGCTCGGTAGCGCGGAAGTAGCGGCTCATGGAGTCATCGTAGCCGAAGGTAGAAGTGGTTGCGCCAATTTCCGCACCCATGTTGCAGATGGTACCTTTACCCGTACAAGACATGGATTGAGCGCCATCGCCAAAATATTCCACAATCGCGCCAGTACCACCTTTTACGGTCAGGATACCCGCTACTTTCAGGATTACATCTTTAGGAGAAGCCCAGCCACTCAGTTTGCCGGTTAGTTTTACCCCAATCTGCTTGGGCATCTTGAGTTCCCATGGCATACCCACCATCACATCTACCGCATCGGCACCACCTACACCGATGGCCAACATGCCCAACCCACCTGCGTTAGGGGTGTGGGAGTCGGTACCGATCATCAATCCTCCAGGGAATGCGTAGTTTTCGAGTACGGTTTGGTGAATGATCCCCGCACCTGGCTTCCAGAAACCAATGCCGTATTTGTTGGATACACCCGAGAGGAAGTCGTATACTTCGGAGTTGACATCAACCGCCGTTTTCAAGTCGGTGTTGGCACCTTCTTTGGCCAGGATCAAGTGATCACAGTGTACAGTACTGGGTACAGCCGTTTTGTCGCGACCACACATCATAAACTGCAACAAAGCCATTTGTGCCGTTGCATCCTGCATCGCTACCCGGTCCGGGGCAAAGAAGACGTAATCTTTGCCACGAGCATAACTCTGCAATGGGGAATCGGCGTGTAAGTGGGCGTAAAGTATTTTTTCGGTGAGCGTCAGAGGACGTCCCAACGCTTGCTTAGCCGCATTTACTCTTGCGGGAAGCGACTCATAATGAGCCTTCAGCATGTCGAGATCAAATGGCATGGCTGCTGATGAGTTTTTATGGTAGTGAAACAAAAGTTATCTTTGGTAAAGAACGGAAACGAAATGAAGTTGCGTCTCCCTTCCTAAGGGCGGTGCAAAAGTACAATTTTCTCCGAATCTTTGATGGTTCAGCCCAATTATATACGTGTTTTTGCAGGATTTTGTTCGGTGTTTTAATAAAAAAGAGGTATACCCGCGCGGGGTGCGGTATGACCCTGGCTACTTTGCCATTTATACCAATCCGAATGCTCAACTTTATACAGGAAGCTCCAAATAATTTTTTTGTTGGAAGATAAACGTCTTTTTGATATTTCATTTGCTTAATTTGCCTGTGCATTGGGTAAAGTCTACCTGATTTCAACTTTGTACCAAACTATAAATCAGAAAGCATGAATCGACGAGAAGCCATCAACACGGGTTTGCTGAGTTTGGCAGCCTTGCAGGCCCCCGCCATGGGCGCCATGTTGGGGAGCAATCAGCAAAATGAAAACAACATGGATACCAAAGCACCTTTCAAGCACTCCGTATGCAAGTGGTGTTTCAATGACCTTACGCTAGATGCCATGGCTGAAAAGGTCAAAGACATGGGCATTACTTCCATTGAATTGGTTGGCGTAAACGATTGGCCCATTCTGAAAAAACATGGCCTGACCTGCGCCATTGGCAACGCACCTTTCATTAGCCTTACCGATGGATTCAATGATGTCAACAACCATGCCAAGTACCAGAGCATGTTTCCTGAACTGCTGCAAAAAGCGGCTGATGCAGGCATCCCCAACATCATCGTCTTTTCGGGCAATCGCCGGGGAAAAAGTGATGCAGAAGGATTGGAAAACTGCGCCAAGGGATTAGACCCCATTGTGAAACAAGCGGAAAAACTGGGCGTAACGCTCGTGATGGAACTGCTCAACAGCAAAGTCAACCATAAGGATTATCAATGCGACAAAACGGAGTGGGGGGTAGCTTTGCTTGAAAAAGTGGGGAACACCAACTTGAAGTTGCTCTACGACATCTACCACATGCAAATCATGGAAGGCGACGTTATTGCCACCATCAAAAAGCACAACAAGTACTTTGGTCATTACCATACTGCGGGGGTACCTGGAAGACATGAAATTGACGATAGCCAGGAATTGAATTATCCCGCCATCATGAAGGCGATTGCTGCTACTGGTTTCAAAGGTTTTGTTGCTCAGGAGTTTATTCCGGTTGCACAAGATAAATTGGACAGCTTGCGCAAAGCGGTGGCGCTTTGTGATGTAGCTTAAAAATAAAAAGGGGAGCGCAAGTGCTCCCCTTTAAAACCATTACAGTAAATTCTGTTTCATACATTATTAGAGGCAAAAGTGGCGAATATTCGCCGTTTAAGATTGTATATTTTGGACAAATACAGATTAGTCTAATAAATTTTGACCTCGTAATGCAGCAAGTGCTCAAGCGATAAAAAATGCTGAAAGTCGCGGTGCTGCGCCTCTTTTTCAACTGGCCGAATACTTTCCCGGTAGGCCATAGGGGTCTTTAGCGCAAATCGTTTGAACTCCCGGATAAAATGCGCCTGATCGTAGTATCCCAAATGGTACCCTATTTCAGTGCAACTCCATTCTGGTTTGGCAATGAGCAAATCTAGCGCGCGTTCAAAGCGTTGGATTTGGGCAAAGTGTTTGGGCGATATGCCAATCACTTCATTGAAACCTCGTGATAAGGATTTGTAATTGGTGTTCAATTGTTCGGCCACCCTGGCAATGTCTGCATCCGCATGTTGGGTAGCCAATAGTTGGGTGCCTGCCTGAATAAAATTGAACTTATGCAGACGAGAGGCAATGAGTTTTTTTTGTGAAAAACGCTCCACTCGCTCCACCCGCGCTTCAAAATCCGGTAAATGATAGAGCTCTTCCGCCAGGAAGTTGATCTCTGGGCCAAACACCTGTGACATGTCTAAACTGACATTGGTCAAAGTTGCAAAATCAAATTCGACAAATGGATAAAGCCCTCCGGGCAAAAATTTGATACCAAAAATATGGTTATTGGATTGGTGTTTGTAAAAATTGTGCCCTGTGTGCAAGGTTTCCAGCTGTGGTGTATTCAGGGCGGCAAAAGGTCCATTTTCTTCTAAAGATCGAAAATAGGGTGAACCGAGAGAAAAGGTGAGGTTGAGGTAGTTTTCGGGCAAAACACATTCCGTATCGTAGGCTATGCTTTGCTTGGGAGGACTGTATTTTTCCCAAAAATGCGCTACGAAACCAGAAAGGGAATGGGAAGGTTTTTTGTACTGTATGAGCATTTCCAAGCGATCGTGAATACCAAATTAACCGTTTTGGCGCTTAAAAGCGCTTATTGGAGCAAATTAATATGTCCAATAAGCGCTTTAAGGTCATTTATTCCCAATCACAGCCAATCGGCGCGCCATCCGGCATCACTGGCCCAGCAGGCACCTTAAAGGTAGCCGGATCAGCGCGGAAGGTGCGCAATTGCTCCCTTAGGTACTCATTGTGCGCCCGTTGGTTGACATCCCCCAAAGCTCGGGTGCTCAAATCTTCCTCCAGCTTGCGGATGCGCAGCAAGGCATGTGCCGCCACCTGTTGACTGATTTCCTTGTCGCCAGCCAGGTTGAGGAGGTGGTGCAGCAGGGATTTTTCTACCAAGCGATTCAATTCCTGTAGGTAGTTATTGGGGCTTCGGTCTTTTTGGGCCGCTGAAAACAGGGCATCGAACAAATCGGCCAGATTCATTCGTTTGTTGTCGCGGGCACTGTGCTCAATCAAGCGGGCCAATCTTTGGGGATGCAACAACATATCCAAGGTATGCTCCACCGAACTTTCAGCAGCAGCAATGGGGTCAAATGTAAGGCCAGTATACACCTTAAACAACTCACGGTCGCGGCGATAACCACTGGGTTGTGGCGGAATCAGGGCAATCACTTTTTCTGGAATTGCCAAAAACTGAGGATCAAGTGTGGCAATCAAAGCATTGAGGGCATCGCGCTGGGCGGCATCGTCGATCATTTGATTGGTCGCTTGCCCGTCCCCGCGTACAGCGTAAGTGTAATTCACCCCAGCCACCAGTTTGGCCGTTGCTTCCACTTGGTAGCGGTGAGCGAGGTAAACGGGAACCAATACACTTTCCAAAGTCCCCATGGGTGCACCTACCGGGATGTTTTTTTCCGAAAAACCATTCAGTGCTTTTTGACGCACTTGCATGATGCGGCGCAACTCCTCGGGTGCAGATTTGCCCTCATCCCAAAGGTGGGAAGCTGGATGGGCGCCACCGGGCGCGCGCGAGTCTTCGTCGGTGATGTACTGAAAACCCATTTTGATGTTGTCGTCCAAGATTTTTTTCAACCCTGCCGCTTCGTCCACACCATCCGGAAAATCTTGGTAGCCGAAGGTAATGCTGCGTTTGTCCCAGTCGCCGATTCCTACGGCATAGGCTTTGGAGAAGTCAATTTTGCCCTGATTGTCCAGCGTGATCATTGGGTGCGGATAATCCATTACCGAGGAGCGGTCTTTCACACTGGCCGCAAAGTTGTGCGCAAGTCCCAGGGTATGTCCAACTTCGTGGGCCGACAATTGCCGCAAACGCGCCAGGGCCATTTCTTTCAAACGAGGGTCAGCATTCGTGCCATTTTCATAAGCTTCGATCATGCCTTGCGCGATCAGGAAATCCTGCCGTACCCGCAGCGAGCCCAGCAATACATGCCCTTTGATGATCTCACCCGTGCGCGGATCGGTAACCGAGCTGCCATAACTCCAGCCGCGGGTAGAGCGGTGTACCCAGTTGATGAGGTTGTAGCGTACGTCCATGGGGTCGGCACCTTCGGGCAGCACTTCCACCCGGAAGGCATTGCGGTAGCCTGCTGCTTCGTAAGCCTGGTTCCACCAACGGGCACCTTCGAGCAGGGCCGATTTGATGGGCTCGGGGGCTCCCCGATCCAGGTAGTAGATGATGGGTTCCACGGGGTCACTGATTGCTGCCTTCGGGTCCTTTTTCTCCAGGCGGTGGCGAGTAATGAAACGTTTAAAAACGGGTTGTTCAATAGGGGTCGCGTAATCCCGGTAACCCGTCATGAAGTAGCCAGCGCGAGGGTCATAAATGCGTGGCTTGTAATTTGCGTCGGGCAGTTCGATCAAGCTGTGGTGCATGCGCACGGTTATGGCATCTGGGCTGGGGGTCACTGAGCGAACCCATTCGCCTTGCGGGTCACCAGAGAAGGTGATGATGGCTTCAAACTCGCTGTTTTTGGGAAAGTTTTTGGTACGCTCCAGGAAAATGGCGGAGCGGGTAGCGTCCACATTGTAACTGCCTTGGCGGGAGGTACGCAGGCGGTTGGCTACGCCGTGGGCGTCACGCAGGAGGAAGGGGGTAAAATCGACCAGCACTTTGCCACTTTCTTCGGCTTCGACCTTGAAACCCCAGATGGTCGAGCTCGCGAAGGCTTCGGCGACCGAACGGGCTTCATCGGGGTTGTTGCTCACGGCGCGGTAGTCGTAGTTGGGCTGCATCATCAGCACTTTGGGGCCAATGCGCACAAAGCGCACGATGCGGTCGCTGCCCAATTGGTTGCGATCCAGGCCAATGTCATTGGAGCCCACCCCCGCGGAAAGACCATTGACATAGAGAATTTCCTGATCCCATTTGTCGATTTCGAGCCAGATCTTGCCTTCTTTTTCGTCCCAATAAAAATTGAAATAGCCGGTATAGGCTTTGCTGTTTTTGGTTTTGTCGGTGATCGTGGGCGTTTTGTCCTGGCTCCAGGTGGTGGTAACGGAGGCCAGCGCCAATAAAAGAAGTAGGGCGTATTTCTGCATGTTGCGTTGGTTTGTTTGGTGAGTGATTGGGTAAAAATAGGAAATTAATGGCCCTGGAAAAACTGCCAAATGCCGAGCTGCCGATTTTTATACACAAGCGGTTTTAGTCGCCCAATTCATATGCGTACGTTGCCAGCAAAAAATGACGTGATTTTGGCGCGAACTTATTTTTATTCCTTCTGTTCCTCTCGTTTTACTACTTTCCCTCTAAATCCAAGTACCATGAGAAACCTGCTACTTTTTCTATTTCTATTCACGACTAACCTTGTTCATGCCCAATTTTTCAAACAAGACAATGGCCTAGCCCATACCTTTTCCATTGTAGCCCGCGACGAAAAAACGGGGGAAATGGCCGTTGGGGTGCAAAGCCATTGGTTCAGTGTGGGTACCTCGGTTTCCTGGGCTGAAGCGGGCGTAGGCGCCGTTGCGACCCAATCGTTTACCAACAAGTCCTTCGGCATTCGGGGTTTGGAATTGCTCAAGGCTGGAAAAACTGCCCAGGAAGCGCTCGAAATTTTATTGTCTGACGATCCCGGCAAAGAAGTACGCCAAGTGGGCATCGTGGACGCCAAAGGCAATGTGGCCAATTTTACCGGGAAAAATTGTATAGCTTTTGCCGGAGATTTGCAAGGAAAAGGCTATGCCGTACAGGCCAATATGATGCTGAACAACGAAGTCCCCGCAGCGATGGCCAAGGCCTATGAAGCCAACCTGAATCTGCCCTTGGCCGAACGGGTTTTGGCAACCCTCAAAGCTGCGCAAAAAGTAGGCGGGGATATTCGTGGCAAACAATCGGCGGTCATTTTGGTGGTCAAAGGGGAAGCGACGGGCAAACCCTGGGATGAGAATCACTTAGTGGATTTGCGGGTGGATGACCATGCCGCCCCCCTGGTCGAGTTGGAGCGCCTGCTGACCCTGCACCGGGCCTACGAACACATGAACAACGGCGACCTGGCCACCGAAAAGAACGATATGCCCCTGGCCATGAAAGAATACGAAACGGCCATGAAGATGTTCCCCAAGAACCTGGAGATGCAGTATTGGACGGCGATTACGCTGGCGAACAATGGCAATGTGGCTAAAGCGGCCAAAATGCTAAAGGTGATTTATGCGAAAGATCCAAATTGGCGGGAATTGACGAAACGATTGCCGAAGGCGGGGGTGTTGACGGTGAAGGCGGAGGAGATTGCCCCATTGTTAAATTTGAAGTAGGTTTCTGGCTTTTTGCTTATTTTCACAAAAATTAGCCTCGATGAAAAAGATAGCCTACCTCCTTTTCTTCAGCGCCTGGCCACTTGTTGCAATTTATGCCCAACAAAGTCTAAATAAAGGAGTTTATACCCTTTCTTTTAAGCTCCACCTTTCAGGAATCCCTAGCCCCGATTCCGTTGCTGTTGCCTGTTTGCTGTTTCCCTCACCAGAAACTAGGCCGATCAAAATGAACGGCCCCAACATTGGTTTGGAAGAATTGAATGCCCAGTAGAAAGAACTGGCCTTTGGCATTTTGAAAGAAAGCCTCAGCACCAAAGGGCTACAAAAGTCAAGGTCAATCATGAAAATGGAGGCGCATTTGGCCACTTTACGGCCCGACAACAAACTATTGGGTGGCGAAAAGTATTGGTTCACGTTTATGGGTACGCCCTCGGCTAAAGAACCTTGGGGTTGGCAAATTGACGGGCATCATTTGGTGATCAACTATTTTGTTTTGGGAAGCCAAATCGTCATGACGCCTACATTTATGGGCTCAGAACCCACTTATGCTGAGTCAGAGCCCAACAAAGGGCTGCGGACGTATGAGACTGAAGAGCGCAAGGGTTTGAATTTTTATCAGTCGCTCAATGCAGAGCAAAAAACCAAAGCCAGACTCTGGGATAAAAAAGAGATGGACTTCAACCGGACGGAGGCCTTTCGAGACAATGAAATTATTCCCTTTACTGGCATCTCCGCACAAGATCTAAGGGCAGCTCAACAAGAGGACTTGCTCGATTTAATTGCTGAGTACGTTGGTGACATGAGGGATGAGCACGCTAAAATCAAGATGACAGAAGTGCGCCTGCACTTAAAAGACACCTATTTCACCTGGGTGCAAGGTGAAAAGATGGAGGACCCGTTTTATTACCGCATCCACAGTCCGGTTATCCTGATTGAATTTGACCACCAAACTCCGGTTGCCATCTGGGATCGATCCAAACCCCGACCTGGTCCGGTTAAAACGCATATTCATACGGTGGTGCGTACGCCGAATGGCAATGATTATGGGAAGGATTTATTGAGGGAGCATTTGGAGGCTCGGCATAGGGAGTAGGAAATAATAAGAATCACATATTAACCATGGCTAATATTGACCTTGAAGGGTAAAACATTTTTTAGAAAAACATGCGTCTTCCTAATGTTTCTTTTTTCATACAATGGCAATGAATTGCAAACATAAAAAAATATCGAATCTGAAAATTTTATGAAACCGGTAATCTCAATGAACGGATAGTTTGCGGTTTTGATAACTCTTATTTTCGCATCTTGACCAAATTTACATTCTGCATCATAAAATTCAACTTTATTAATCTTTTGATTGTAAATATTTAATATGTTTTTTTCTTGGATTCTACTCAACTCTTCAATTGAAAAATTAGGGTCATCAGATTTCCAAAAATTAACGTAAGCAAATTCTCCCGACGCTAATGCTTCTTCAAAAGTCAATCCTCTTTTGTAAAGATGACACACAGCAGGTATCTCCCTTTTATTTTGTGGTTTTTAGTTATGTAATCATGCCTATGTTGAGTACTTAACATTTCAAAAACCTGATCTTCATAATCTTTCCAATCCATTTTATTTTTTTTGACCTTAAAAAGCAGGCACCTTTTCGACCAATTCACTCACCTTAGAAACCTCCACACCCTTTATCCAAAGTTCGTACTCACTTAAATCAATTTCATCGTTCCAAATTACGCCATACCCACCATTAGCGATGTGGGCTTTATTAAACAATTGTTCATCTTGCAATACTTTGAAAGGCTCTGATTGTAAGCGTTCAGCGAGAGAGTATACTTTGATATCACCTGTGTCGAAAATGACAAAAAGGCGATAATTAGCAAGCGGTTCGATATATTTAATACGCGGATAACTTTCCATGGCTAATGCGTTAATCGATGTTTTGAATCTCCTGGGTATCCCACATATCCTTTAACTTGGACAGGCGAGATTTTGCCCATTTTTTTACTTCCTTTTGGTCTTTTGAGCCAAGATCACCCTTGAACATTTCCAGATCATTTATGCCAAATAAACCTTCACGTTCGTTGTTGCTGGCATGAATATGTGGTGGAGGATGATCCCCAAAGAACATTCTCAAAATGATTCCTTTAATTTTTCCAATAACTGGCATCTATATGAAGGTTTAGATCAAGGTAAAATTAATGACCAGAATATGCAAATTTAACTCAAATCAGATCATAAGGCAAGCTAAACACCAAATTTTGAATTATAAACAAATGCGCTTTATCAATGCTTAGACAACCGCGAGGCTTGCCCCTACGACATTGCCTGCAATTCCACCAACTTCCTATACTCCCCATTTTTCTCCAACAGCTCCGCATGGCTGCCCCGTTCCGCAATCTGGCCCGCGCGCATCACAATGATCTCGTCAGCGTGCTGTACCGTGGATAGGCGGTGGGCGATGACCAGGCTGGTGCGGTCTTTCATTAGGTTCAACAAAGCTTCCTGGACCAGTTTTTCGGATTCTGAGTCGAGGGCGGAGGTAGCCTCATCGAGGATGAGGATGGGTGGGTTTTTGAGCACCGCCCGGGCGATGGTCAAGCGTTGGCGTTGGCCGCCACTGAGTTTGCTGCCGCGGTCGCCGATGTTGGTTTGGTAGCCGTTTTCGGTAGTGATGATAAAGTTGTGGGCGTTGGCGATTTTGGCGGCGCGTTCTACATCTTCAGGTGTAATATTTTCCATGCCAAACACGATGTTGTTGTAAATCGTGTCGTTGAACAGGATGGCTTCCTGGGAAACGATGCCCAGTTGCTGGCGCAAATCGCGCAGGGAAATGTCTTTGATGTTGATGCCATCGATAAAAATGCCACCATCACTTACATCATAAAAGCGTGGCAACAAGTCGGCCATGGTAGATTTGCCTGCACCGGAAGCGCCCACCAGGGCAATGAGTTTACCTTTGTGGATATTTAGATTGATGTTTTTCAGCACCGGTTCGTCGCCACGGTAATTGAAACTGACGTTGCGGTATTCGATGGATTTTTTAAACTGGGAGAACGCTGGAGCATCGGTTTTTTCTTCAATCAATACCGGAGCATTGAGGATGTGCTCCACCCTTTGCATGGCAGCGATGCCTCTTTGTACATCGTACAAGCCCCGGGAAAAAGCTTTGGCTGGGTTCAACACGCTAAAAAAGGCATACAAAAAGGAGATAAAGGTGCTGGCTTCAATGCTGCCTTTGAACACCATCCGTGCACCAAACCACAGCAATACCGACACCACCGCAATGCCCAAAAACTCAGACAAGGGTGAGGCCAAGTCCCGCCGCCACAACATCCGCGTCTGCATGCGGCGGTAGTCGTTGTTTTCGCGATTGAATTTGTTTTCCTGGTATTTTTCGGCATTAAAGCCCTTGATGATGCGCAGCCCGGAAATCGCTTCCTCGACGATGGATACAATGGTACCCAACCGCTCCTGGACCTTGGATGAACTTTTGCGCAGCGTCCGCCCTATCCCTCCAATGATCACTGCCGAAAACAGCATGAGTACAAACACAAAGCCCGTCAGCGTGGGACTGACGTAAAGCATAAAAATCAAACTCAGTACAATGATGATGGGCTCGCGGAAAAGGGACTCCAGGGCATTGAGGATGCTCCATTCAATTTCCTGCACATCGGCGGTGATGCGCGACATCAGGTCACCCTTGCGCTCTTCTGAAAAATAGCCCAAGGGGAGGATCATAATTTTGCTGAACAGTTGGGCCCGGATGTCTCGCACAATGCCGTTGCGCGCCGGGGCCATAAAAAACATGGCGAGGTAATTGAACAGGTTTTTACCCAAAAAGACCAACAGGATCACGGCACAAATCCGAATCAAAGCGGCTTCCTGCCCCTGCGTCTGGATCAAATGGTTGACTTGGTAATTGAGCTGCGCTCTAAGCCCATCAGCCGTCCAACTCCAGACTGGTTCAGGTAATGCCTGGACGTTTTTTTGGAAAATAATATCGAGTAGTGGAATCAGTAATGGAATGCTGGCGACGTTGAACACGGCCATCAGGAGGTTGCTCAAAATACTCAGCGCAACGTTGGCGCGGTACTTGTGCAAGAAGGAAAGCAAACGCCAGAAACTCTTCATATCTAGAGATGAAAGATGAAAGATGAGAGATGAAAATCTAGTGTTACCACTTTCATCTCTCATCTTTCATCTCTCATCTTTTATTCAGTCTTTAAAGTTGAAATCATTCAAAAAACTAGTATTGAAATCGCCCTTGCGGAAGTTTTCGTCTTTCATCAACTTCTGATGGAAGGGCACTGTCGTCTTTGGTCCTTCAATGATGAACTCGTCCAGGGCGCGCTCCATTTTGCGGATGCACTCCTCGCGGGTGCGGGCGCGACAGATGAGTTTGGCAATCATTGAATCGTAATACGGAGGAATGGTATACCCCGCGTAAACGTGGGTATCTACTCTTACGCCATGGCCTTTTGAGCTGTGGAAAGAGGTGATTTTGCCTGGGCTTGGACGGAAATCAAAGTTCGGATCTTCCGCGTTGATGCGGCATTCCATGGCATGCATCTGTGGGTAGCGGTTGCCTCCGGTGATTTTTTCACCCGCTGCAATTTTGATTTGTTCTTTAATCAAATCAAAATCGATCACTTCTTCGGTCACGGGGTGCTCCACCTGAATCCGGGTGTTCATCTCCATGAAGTAGAAGTTGCGGTGTTTGTCCACCAAAAATTCGATGGTACCTACACCCTCGTAGTTGATGGCTTCACCCGCTTTGACCGCGGCATTTCCCATCTTTTCCCGCAATTCATCGGTCATGAAGGGAGAAGGGCATTCTTCTACCAATTTCTGGTGGCGGCGCTGGATGGAGCAATCGCGTTCAGAAAGGTGTACAACTTTTCCGTATTGGTCTCCCGCAATCTGAAATTCAATGTGGCGAGGTTCTTCTACATACTTCTCCATGTAGATGCCATCGTTGGAGAAGGATGCTTTGGCCTCCATACGGGCAGTATTCCAGGCATTTTCGAAGTCTTCTTCTTTCCAAACGATGCGCATACCCTTTCCACCGCCACCTGCTGTAGCTTTGAGGATAATGGGGTATCCTACTTCTTTGGCTTGTTTTATCCCTGCTGGAACGTCTTGCAACAAACCACCTGAACCTGGCACCACGGGTACCCCTGCAGCAATCATGGTTTCTTTGGCGGTGATTTTATCCCCCATTTTGCGGATCTGCGAGGGGGTTGGCCCAATGAATTTGATGCCATACTCCAAGCATACCTCAGCAAAATCGGCGTTTTCAGCCAAAAAGCCGTAACCTGGATGGACTGCATCCGCGTTGGTGATCTCGACCGCTGCCATGATGCGAGGAATACTCAAGTAGGATTCCGATGATTGGGGCGGGCCAATACAAACCGCTTCATCGGCAAACCGCACGTGCAGGCTTTCCCGGTCGGCAGTAGAGTATACGGCTACCGTTTTAATACCCATTTCCCGGCAGGTCCGGATGATACGCAGTGCAATTTCACCGCGATTGGCTATGAGGATCTTGTTGAACATTCTTTTTATTTCGGATCTAACAAGAAAAGGACCTGATCGTACTCAACGGGTTGAGCATCTTCTACCAGCACCTTCACTACAGTACCGCTGATGTCAGACTCGATTTCATTGAACAGCTTCATGGCCTCAACGATACAAACCACATTGCCAACACTGACGCTGTCGCCCACTTTGATGAAAGCAGGTTTGTCAGGGCCAGCTGAGCGGTAGAACGTTCCAACGATCGGCGACTTGATGGCTTTGTAGCGACTATCATCTCCTCCTGCGCTTGGCGCAGCACTTGGTGTCAGATCAGCTATTGGTTGTGGCGTAGGAGTAGCTACTGACGTAGGTGTTTCCACGCTGGCTGGCGTAGACGCCGCCGGGATAGCAGTTGGCAAGGTGGCTTGTAGTGAAGGCACCAGGATTTGCTGCCCAGCCTTGCCAAAGTACTTGGTACGGATTTGCAGTTCGAACTCACCATCTTTCATTTTGAACTCGGAGAGCTCCAGCCGGCTGACCAGCTTCAGTAGTTCTTGAATCTCCTTTGCATCCATGAGTTGCTATTGTTTAATACGTTCCATATAAGCCCCGGTCTGGGTATCGATCTTGATTAGGTCACCTTCGTTGATGAACAGGGGCACGCGCACTTCTGCTCCGGTTTCTACCGTAGCAGGCTTAAAAGCGTTGGTCGCGGTATCCCCTTTTAAACCTGGCTCGGTGTACGTAATCTTCATAATCACCGATTGGGGCAGTTCCATGGTCAATAATTCGTTTTTGGCACCATGGTACAAAATGTCCACTTCCATTCCTTCCTTAATAAGGTCTGGACGGTCAATCATCTTCTTATTCAAAACAATTTGCTCAAAGTCTTCATTGTTCATGAAGTTCAGACCAGACTCATCTTCATAAAGGTACTGAAATTTACGCCGTTCAACTCTAACTTCGTCAATTTTAGCACCGGCGGAGAAAGTGTTGTCCACTATTTTCCCGTTGGTCATACTTTTGAGCTTGGTACGCACGAAGGCTGCACCACGGGCTGGTTTGACGTGCTGAAATTCCACGACAGACCAGGTGTCCTTTTCCCAATCTAAACAAAGTCCGTTGCGGATATCGGATGTCGAAGCCATGAAAGTTTTATTTTGATGTTAAAAGGTTTTATACATGTGATTCTCCCGCCTGCGGCGGTCGTTTCACGGAATCTCCCACGAATAAATTCGTGGGTTGGATCATGTGTTCCCTCCCACGGATAAATCCGTGGGTTGGGTATCGTAGGCCCACTTGATGTAGATGGCACCCCAAGTGAAGCCGCCACCAAAGGCAGTCAAGATGATATTGTCGCCTTTTTTGAGCTGACTTTCCCATTCCCACAAACAAAGGGGCAGTGTTCCAGCCGTAGTATTGCCGTATTTTTGAATGTTGATCATGACCTTTTCCATCGGGAATTTGGCCATATCCGACACCGTTTCAATGATCCGGCGGTTGGCTTGATGGGGTACTAGCCAAGCGATGTCGTCAGCTACGAGGTCATTGCGCCCCATGATGCGCAGCACCACATCTGACATACCCGATACCGCAGCTTTAAACACTGGTTTACCGTTTTGGTACACGAAATGCTCGCGATTGATGACCGTATCAATGGTAGCTGGATACCGTGAGCCGCCTGCTTTTTGGTACAAGTAATGCTGGCCAATCCCGTCGCTGTGGTGCAAAGAGTCCATTACGCCGACTTCTTCCTCCGTTGGCTCCAACAAAACGGCACCACCACCATCACCAAAGATGATACAGGTAGTCCGATCCGTGTAGTCGATGATGGAAGACATTTTATCCGCACCTACCACTATGACTTTTTTGTGTGAGCCCGACTCCACAAACTTACTAGCAGTGGTGAGCGCATACAAAAAGCCCGAACATGCGGCATTGATGTCGTAGCAAAAAGCATTTTTGATGCCTACTGCATCAGCAATGATGTTGGCAGTATCTGGAAATGGCATATCGGAGGTTACCGTAGCACAGATCAGGAGGTCGATTTCTTCGGGGAGCGTATTGGTTTTAGCCAATAGTCCTTTGACGGCGTTGATGCCGATGATTGATGTACCTTGCCCCTCGCCTTTGAGGATGCGGCGTTCGTGGATCCCCGTACGGGAGGTAATCCACTCGCTGGTGGTATCCACCAGATTCTCTAGCTCTTGATTGGTCAGAACGTACTCAGGAACCCAGCCCTGCACGCCTGTAATCGCAGCACGAATTTTAGACATAGCGTTGGATTTGAATCCAGTTGGCAATTTGCGAGCGCAAAAATATCAATAATCTTTTGCTTGTTGACATTTAATTTAAAACCGCAGTGCTTTTACGGTAGGAAATCAGCCAGAGCCCCAGCATGGTCAAGAGTCCATTGACGGCGATGTTGAGGAATCCGAACTTGAAACCGTACAGTTTTTCGGCATAAATATCAATGGTATACGTCAAGATCGGTGCAATGATGCAGACCAGCACAACCCACTGATCGCGCACGGCCCGTTTGGTCAGTATCCCAAACATAAACAAACCAAGCAATGGGCCATAGGTATACCCGGCAATTTTAAATAAACTGCTGATGACCGCATCGTTGTTGAGTAGCTTAAACACCAGAATTTGCACCAAAGTCAAGAGCGAAAAACCAACGTGTACCCAGACCCGAGTCCGTTCTTTTTGCTGCTCTGGGGCATTCGACTTGTTAAAATTGAGAAAATCGATGCAAAAAGAGGTGGTCAATGCCGTCAATGCCGAATCCGCACTGGCGTAGGTGCAGGCGATGATGCCCAACATAAAACAAATGGCCGTGGCCACCGACATGTGCTCCAGTGCCAGAGTAGGGTAAACCAGATCGGAATTGAGTTTACCACTGGCGTTCATCGGCAATTGAATGCCTTCTTTGGCGGCATAGAGGTACAACATCGCACCCAGCGAAAGAAACAGGATATTGACCAACAGGAAAATGGAAGTAAAGGTCAACATGTTCTTTTGGGCATCTTTAATGTTGCGACAAGCCAGATTTTTTTGCATCAAATCCTGATCCAAGCCCGTCATGGCAATCGCGATCAAGGCCCCACTGATGAACTGTTTAAAAAAGTTGTTCGGGTCGCCGATGCCACTGTCGAAGAAAAAGACGCGCCCGTATTCACTGCGACTGATTTCGCCAAACATTTCCACCAAATTCCAGCCTAAAGCATTGCTGATGGTATAGACACTGAGCGCGAGAGCGGATAGCAAAAAGATGGTTTGTAGGGTATCGGTATAAATAATTGTTGCTACTCCACCTTTAAATGTGTACACCCAAATCAACGCAATGGTGATGACCACCGTCAGCCAAAAAGGAATCCCCATCGGCCCGGTCACAAACATGTCCACCACATTCGCCGCCAAAAACAAGCGAAAGGAAGAACCAATGGTGCGGGAAATCAAAAAATACGCTGCCCCGGTTTTGTAGGAGTAAAAACCAAGGCGTTCCTCCAAATAGGTATAAATGGAAGTGAGTTGTAGGCGATAATATAAAGGCAGCAGTACTGTAGCAATGATGAAATACCCAAAGAGGTTGCCCAGCACCAATTGCAAGTAGGAAAAAGCCTGGTTGTTGCCCCCGGCTCCGACCACCCCCGGAATGGAAATAAAGGTAACCCCCGAGATGGAAGTACCAATCATGCCAATAGCGACCAAAATCCAGGGGGCTTTGCGCCCAGCCAAAAAGAAGGAACTATTGTCGGCGTTGCGGCTGGTGCGCCAAGCCACCACAATGAGCATTGCGAAGTACGCAATGATCAAGGTGCCAATCAATCCGGGAGAGAGTACGGCTGCGAACATAGGTGAAGGGTCGTTGGGGCAAGCATTGCGGTTGCCCTTTTTTATAAATGAACTTTATTTTTACCTCACTATTTGTTGTCAGGTTTTTGATCTGCATTTTCAACGGGATCTTCCTGAGTAGCCGTCGATTCTTCCGATTCTTCCACTTCGGGTGCCGCTTCTTCGACAATGTCCGCTGGTGCTAAGGGTGCTGGTGCTACTTCCTCTTGTGTTTGTTTTTGGAACAAAAAAGGGACCATTAAAAACAAACCCAGCATAATCGACATATCCGCTACATTAAAAATGCCAGTGCGCAGCGTACTAAAGCCCATGTTCATAAAGTCGACCACCCGGCCTTCCATGATGCGGTCGTAGATGTTGCTCAAGCCACCGCCCAGGATGAATCCAAATGCAGCTTGCTGCACCACGTGTAAATTTTTGGCAGTCAGTACATGGAAAAAAATGTATAGCAAGACCAAAACGGGTACCACAGCCAATACCCAATAGCGCAAGGTATCGTTCATGTCTGAACCCAAGCTTAAAAATGCTCCGGTATTTTCGGCGTACACCAGGCGAAATACATCATTGAAGTAGGATTGCATGGGTTGTTCCTTCAGCGTATTAACTGCCCATATCTTGGTCAGTCGATCCAATGCCGTAGCCAGTAATCCGGGAATCAACAGTACGAGGAGTCTTTTTTGCCACATGTCTTATACTTTCTGTTCTTTAGCGTTCAACGCTGGTTAATCTTGAATGGGGTGAAGATAAGCAGGGTCATTGAAAAATTTAAAAAATACTTGATTATCGCAAAATGAGATATAAGGTGTTTTCAAAAAAATCGCTTTTTTTTACGAAAATGAAAAATTTTAAGAAATTTCTTTAAAAAATTTGCATAAATGTAGAGATGTTTTTAACTTTGCTTCATCAAAGCGAACGAGCTTAGCGATTTTGGGCAGCAAAGATGCAAAGAATCGTGAGAAAAACAAATTTCTTTGGCCATACTCTTTGTCAAAGAACAACATTGTGAGGTGATGAAATTTTTGGCAGCCATGCCCTCTTGTCTCGGGGGTAGGGAGTTCGGAACAAACGTAGCATAGGGCCAGGAAACGACCCAGGGGTTGACCACCATTCTGTGCTATAGCTAACCGCCCTGTGAAGGTTCGAGTCCTTCCCTCACAGCAGAAAATAAAAAAGCACTATCGATTGAGTTCGGTGGTGCTTTTTTGTTTGGCGCAGTGCTTGTTTTTGTGTTTTAAAAGTATTTTTAAACTTTATTTGTTTTTAATTTCGCGGTATCGTATTTTTGAGTTCACCTCAAAACCAACACCAATGGAACAGCCCCTACAACCCATCGAACAAAGCCTCTTTGCAGATATTCAAGCATTAATTGAAAGCAGTCGCCAGCGTACTTTCACAGCCGTCAATGCAGAAATAACGATGTTGTACTGGCGAATTGGTAAGCATATTCGTCAGTTTCTCATCATTCATAACCGCGCAGAATACGGCAAACAGATTATTGCGACACTGTCGCAACAATTGATTCTGGAATATGGGAAAGGGTACAGCCCAAGAAATTTAGCTAGTATGGTCAAGTTGTTTGACTATTTCTCCGACGAAAACATTTTGCAGACACTGTCTGCAAAATTGAGCTGGAGCCATTTCATTGAGCTACTGAGCGAAAAAGACGAACTAAAACGAGAATTCTACTACACCCTTTGCATCAACGAACGTTGGAATGTTCGCCAACTTCGAGATCGCATCAACTCCATGCTCTTCGAACGCAGCGCCCTCAGCAAACAACCCGAAATAACCATCCAAAATGACTTGGAAAAATTGCGCAGCACGCGTGAAATGAGTCCAGCAATTGCATTCAAAGATCCCTACATTCTGGATTTTTTAGGCTTGGTCAATACCTATAGTGAGAAAGACTTAGAGCAGGCGATTATCGTCCAGCTACAGGAGTTCATTTTAGAATTGGGCAACGATTTTGCGTTTATGGCCCGCCAAAAGCGCGTAACTGTTGGAGATACTGATTATTACATCGATTTGCTTTTTTACCACCGTAAACTTCGCCGCCTGGTTGCCATTGATCTCAAATTAGGCAAATTTGAACACAGCCATAAAAGCCAAATGGAGCTTTACCTGCGCTGGTTGGCCAAATATGAGCAGCATCCGCACGAGCTGTCACCCCTTGGTCTAATCCTTTGTGCGGATAAAAGCGACGAGTTGGTCGAACTTTTGGAAATGGATGCCACCGGAATTCATGTAGCCGAATACCTGACGGAATTGCCCAGCAAGGAACTGTTACAGCAAAAGCTACAACAGGCTATTCTACTCTCCAAGCAGCGCCTGGCTCAAAGCAGTAAAGAAGAAGAATAAATCGCTTGAGGAGGGCAACCGCGAGGGTTGCCGCTACATTCCCCAAATAAATCTCTATTTTTGCAATCCAAAATCAAACCTCAAGTGTTTGACCTACCTGAACCCTATAATAGGACTTCGGAGAAGTCTAACATTTGTAGCCCAATATTGTAGACACAAAAACGGAGAAAAGATGAAGCCAGACATTAAAGCACTCCTCAAGCAGCGCATTCTCGTCATTGATGGTGCGATGGGTACCATGATTCAGCGGTACAAGCTTAGCGAAGCGGATTATCGGGGCGAACGTTTTGCCAATTTTCACCGCGATGTAAAGGGAAACAACGATCTATTGTCCATCACCCAGCCACAGATTATCGAAGAGATCCACCGGGCTTACCTGGAGGCGGGAGCAGACCTCATTGAGACCAATACGTTTTCAAGTACTTCAATCGCCATGGCCGATTATGAAATGCAGGATCTGGCTTATGAACTAAATTTTGCCTCAGCACAAGTGGCCAAGCGCTGTGTTGATGATTATAACCTTCGCAACCCCGGCAAACCGCGTTACGTGGCTGGTGCCATGGGGCCTACCAACCGCACTGCATCCCTGTCACCGGATGTCAACAATCCTGGTTATCGGGCCGTGAGTTTTAAGGAGTTAAAAGAGGCTTATTATGTCCAAGCCAAGGGTTTGGTAGAAGGTGGTGCAGATTTACTACTGATCGAAACTGTTTTTGATACCCTCAACGCCAAGGCTGCTTTGTTTGCAGTAGAAGAGCTCTTTGACGAGCGAAAAGAACGGCTGCCCGTGATGGTTTCGGGCACCATTACCGATGCCAGTGGGCGTACCCTTTCGGGCCAAACCGCAGAGGCATTCTGGATTTCCATCAGTCATATTCCGCTACTCAGTGTTGGTTTGAACTGCGCGCTAGGTGCAGAAGAAATGCGCCCACACCTGGAAGCGTTGTCTACAATTGCCGATACGTTCATCAGCGCCTACCCCAACGCCGGTCTGCCCAATGAATTTGGCCAATACGACCAAAGCCCGGAAGAAATGCAAACTTATATCCGCGACTTTGCATCTAGCGGATTTGTGAACATGATCGGCGGCTGTTGTGGCACTACTCCCGAGCACATTCGGGCGATGGCGGAAGCCGTGAAAGGTTTACCACCCCGGCAGATTCCGCTAGTACCAAATTATACCATGCTGAGTGGGCTGGAGCCATTGATCATTCGGCCCGAGACCAACTTTGTCAACATTGGCGAACGCACCAACGTGACAGGTTCACGCCAATTTGCCCGCCTGATTCGGGATAACAAGTACAATGATGCCTTGGTCGTGGCCCAACAACAGGTGGAAGCTGGTGCTCAAATGATCGACATCAACATGGACGAGGGCATGTTGGATTCCGAAAAAGCCATTGTGGAGTTTTTGAACCTGGTAATGTCGGAACCGGAAATTGCCAAGTTGCCCATCATGATTGACTCCTCCAAGTTCAGTGTGATCGAGGCGGGCTTGCAATGTGTGCAGGGCAAATGTGTCGTCAATTCCATTTCGATGAAGGAAGGGGAAGCAGAGTTTATCCGCCAGGCCAAGTTGGTGCGGCGTTACGGAGCAGCAGCGGTAGTAATGGCTTTTGATGAGCTCGGCCAAGCCGATACCATCGAGCGCAAAGTAGACATCTGTGAACGCGCCTACAAAATCCTGACCCAGCAGGTCGGTTTCAAACCACAAGACATCATTTTTGACCCCAATATTTTTGCGGTAGCGACTGGGATTGACGAGCATAATGACTACGCTATCTATTTCATTGAGGCTACCCGTCAGATCAAACAACGTTGCCCAGGAGCTAAGATTAGTGGCGGGGTGAGCAATATTTCTTTCTCCTACCGGGGCAATGATCCCGTGCGCGAGGCGATGCACTCGGCGTTCTTGTACCACGCCATCCAGGCTGGTATGGACATGGGGATTGTGAATGCCGGGATGATCGAGATTTATGCAAACATCCCCAAAGATCTCCTGGAGCGAGTAGAAGATGTGCTGTTTAACCGGCGTGAGGATGCTACGGAGCGCCTCACAGAATTTGCAGAAAGCATCAAAAATGAAGGCGGAAAAATTCTTCAAAAAGACCTGGTCTGGCGCGAAGGCAGCCTACAAGACCGCATCACCCATGCCTTGGTCAAAGGAATCACCGACTACATTGATGAAGATACTGAAGAAGCCCGCCTTCAATTCCCTAATTCACTAGGGGTGATAGAAGGCCCTTTGATGAATGGCATGAATGTGGTGGGAGACCTGTTTGGCGCAGGTAAAATGTTCCTGCCTCAAGTGGTCAAAAGTGCCCGGGTGATGAAAAAGGCTGTTGCCTACCTCACACCTTATATTGAAGAAGAAAAAGCTGCTGGCGGGGGAAGCTCCAAAGGAAAAATCCTCATGGCAACGGTTAAAGGGGATGTACACGACATCGGCAAAAACATCGTAGGGGTGGTATTGGCTTGCAACAACTTTGACATTATTGACATGGGCGTGATGGTTCCTGCCGATAAAATCCTCAAAATGGCCAAAGAAGAAAATGTCGACATCATTGGGTTGAGTGGTTTGATCACCCCTTCGCTGGACGAAATGGTACACATGGCCAAAGAAATGGAGCGCTTGGGCTTTACCTTGCCTTTGATGGTGGGTGGGGCAACTACCTCTAAAACGCACACGGCTGTCAAAATTGAACCTCAATATTCAGGGCCAGTCATCCATGTACTGGATGCTTCGCGCAGCGTAGGCGTGGCCGCAGCCTTGTTGAGTGCGGATCAAGATTACCGCAACAACCTCATCATCGATACCCGCAAGGATTACGAGCGCATCCGGGAGCAACGCGCCGGAAGGCAGTCTTCCAAAGCATTCATCGACTTGGCTCAAGCACGAGAGAACAAAGTGGCCATTGACTGGCGCCAATACACCGCTCCCGTTCCTAAAAAACAGGGTATCACCGTTTTTGACAATTACGACCTGGAAGAATTGAGCGAATACATCGACTGGACACCTTTCTTCAGCAGTTGGCAATTGGCGGGTAAATTTCCAGCTATCCTTAAGGACGAGATTGTGGGTGTTGAAGCTCAAAAACTCTACAATGATGCCCGCAGTTTGCTGCGCCAGGTGATTGACGGAAAATGGCTGAGTGCCCGGGCAGTAATTGGTTTATTCCCGGCCAATACCGTTAATCATGATGACATTGAAGTGTATCAAAGTGACGATCGACAAGAGGTAAAAGTGGTTTTGCACCAATTGCGCCAGCAATTGCACAAGGCGGCAGGGCAACCCAACTTCTGTTTGGCCGACTTTGTGGCACCTAAAGATACCGTTCAGGATTATGTAGGTGCTTTCGCGGTTACGGCCGGGATTGGCATTGAACCATGGGTGGCGAAATTTGAAGCCGAGCTCGACGATTACAACGCGATTATGCTCAAAGCCCTGGCCGACCGCCTCGCGGAAGCCATGGCTGAACGTATGCACGAGCGGGTACGTAAAGAGTTTTGGGGTTACGATGACAATGAAAGCTTGTCCACTGACGACTTGATCAAAGAAACTTATCGCGGCATTCGCCCAGCACCAGGTTATCCGGCTTGCCCAGAACATACTGAAAAGCAGACCCTCTGGCAATTGTTGGATGTGGAAAACAACACTGGGATGATCCTCACCGAAAGTTGTGCCATGTATCCGGCAGCTTCGGTAAGTGGCTGGTACTTGGGCCACCCTGACTCTAAGTATTTTGGATTGGGGCAAATTGGCAAAGATCAGATTGTGGATTATGCACGGCGTAAAGCAATGAGTATCGAGGAAGTAGAACGCTGGTTGTCGCCAGTGTTGAATTACCAGTAAACTTAGCTTTTTTATACAATAGCACTCAAAACGAAGAGGCTGCCCATCCAAAGATGAGCAGCCTCTTTTAATTGTAATCTTTATAAGAACGACCTTTATTATTCAACAATAATCATCTTCTTGGTAGCAGTGAATTCGTCAGCTTCCAGGGTGTAGTACAACACACCAGTAGCATTCAAATCGCTAGCTTTCAGCGTGATTTGGTTGAAACCTTTAGCATAGTCAGCACGAACGCTCTTCAACACACGGCCAGTCACATCGCTGATGGTCAGGGTAGCAGCAGCAGCCTTT
>NZ_JBGSLK010000125.1:0-64473 GCF_041740695.1 Haliscomenobacter sp.
ATTTTTGCTTTGGCTTGTTGCTTCCCTGATCTGCTTTTGCTATCTTTGACATGGGCTGGTTTTGGTTGGGTTTTTCTTCGCAAAAGCAAATTTAACCGGATCAGCCTATTTTTTTAGCGGAGATTCATGCAACAACGCCAATTTGCGTCAAAGCAGAGGACATATGTAAGTGAACCAGAAAAGGAGGAATATGGCGTAGATTATGAATACATTGGTCAAATTCCTGCTATCAATAAGTATGTAATTCGAGCGATATACTGGGAAAGTTTGGAATACATATTGATTGATCGAACTAGTGGAGAAGAGTCGATCCGGCCGAATGAATTTCCTCATTTATCGCCAGATGGAAAGTTCCTAATTGTCTTTGACGATGACGTCTTCAAATTTCACCATGAAGTGGAACTTTATACCGTAAATGAGACTACCATTGAGCCAATTGTAAATCTGGCTTTTGCAAATTGGACGCTCCCTGAAGAGCCTGGAAGCAGTGGATTTTGGGGCAAGGATGGTTATTTTTACATCCCGGTCATTCATCGCAATTATCATGAGGTTTACGGAAATGAAATAAAGGATAAAGTTCAGTACATGCGAATCAAAATTTTATGAATCAGCTCGTTTCTAGTTTTCTCATCCTTTTTACCATTGCTGCAATTTTGCAGCCTTTAATCTTATTTTACTCTTTTCGAGGGGACTTAATGGCTGCTCTATTCCCCGCCGTTGGACTCCTAGGCACGCTGTTTTTAATTGGATTCAATTATTGGCAAATAAAAAACTTGCCTAAAGTATTTTTTCCCTGGAGTATCATTATTTTTTTGATCGGTTTGGGAACATTCTCCATTCCAGAAAGGTGGATATATACTGCAGATGGGTTGCTACTGCTCAAACAACGGGAGGAAATTGTAGCTGAGATTAAAAGAAGCCAAAATAGGAATTCTATTTACAGCCAAAAAGGGTGGTTGCCTATTTCGGTTAACAATCAAATTCAAATTCAGGTTGAAGCTGGTGTTTATCGTGAAATCACGTTTCCTACTATAGGCAATTCCTTTTTTGGGTACTTTCAAAAAGGTGTATTGTATAGTGAATTAGCTGAACAAGATATCCCGTTTGATCGGCAGGAAGAGGCAGGAGGCGTGATCACGGAAAGTAAATTGACCTTGCGAAAGATTAAGCCTAGGTGGTATTTTTATACGTACCAACGATCAACAATTCAGGATTAATCGGACGCATGCATTTAACCCCCTACTCCAACAAAAACTCAATATCCCCCCTTGAAAACTCCGACCGATTCACATTTTCAATGATATCTTCCGCCAACTTCGATTTTTTATCCTGCAATTTCAGGATCTTTTCCTCGATGCTGTCTTTGGTGATGAATTTGATGGCGATCACACTTTTTTCCTGCCCGATCCGGTGCGCACGGGCAATCGCCTGTTGCTCGGTGGTGGGGTTCCACCAGGGATCGAGGATGAAGACGTAGTCGGCGGCGGTAAGGTTGAGTCCGGTGCCGCCGGATTTGATGGAGATCAGGAAGGATTGCACCTCGGGGTTCGCCTCAAATTTTTTGATTTCTTCCACCCGTTTGTTGGCGGTCAGGTCACCAGTGAGCCAGGAGAATTGCTGTTTGCGTTGCTCAAATTCCTCGCGGAAGAGGCTGAGGTATTGCACAAAGGAGCTAAAAAACAGTGCCTTGTGGTTACTGCGGCGAATGGTGTCCCATTGCTCCAGGATGTCGTTGAACTTGCCACTTTCTTTGGTATATTCTTCCGAAACCAGGCGCGGGTGGTTCACCAATTGGCGCAATTTGGTCAACGATTGCAGCACCAAAATACGGTACTGTGGACTATTGGCGTCGTAGTTTTCCAATAAGAAATTTCGGGCTGCACTTTTTTCCCGCTCGTACAATTTCTTCTGCTCCGGGGTCATTTCGGAGTAGAAGACCTGGGTGGTAAGTGGCGGCAGGTCTTTGGCTACTTCCTCCTTGGTGCGTCGCAACATATACGGCGCAACCAGGTTCCGCAGGCGCACTTTTTTGTCGTCTACCTGGTGTCGTTCAATCGGGGTAATGAATTCCCGTTTGAAAAAAGAATAATTGCCGAGCAAGTCTGGGTTGATGAACTGCATTTGGGCCCAGAGGTCACTCAAGGAGTTTTCGATGGGGGTACCCGAAAGGGAAACCCGGTGTTTGCCCCGCAAATCGTGAACCGACTGGAAGATTTTGCTCTCCCGGTTTTTGATCTGCTGGCTTTCGTCCAGGATGATGTATTCAAACTCCATTTGCCCCAACAATTCCACGTCGCGCAAGGCAGTTTGGTAGGTGGTCAAAATCACGTCAAACCGCCGCAACAAGCGGATATCGGTGTAGCGCCGCTGGCCCACGTGTTTGTAAATGCTGAGGGTAGGGGCGAATTTTTTGATCTCGGCTTCCCAGTTGAACACCAGCGAAGCGGGCAGGACAATCAGGGCATTGAGCGCTTGTAAAAACTCCTCATCTCCGGCGCTGGTGGCAAACAAATCCATTTGATTACCCGTCGCACCAGGATCTGGGGCTGCTGCTTTTTGTTCTTTGGCATAAAGCAGCACTGAGATGGTTTGTAGGGTTTTCCCCAAACCCATGTCGTCGGCCAAACAGGCACCAAGGCCATTGCGGTACAATTTGATCAGCCAGCGCACCCCTTCGAGTTGGTACGGGCGCAGGTCGGCTTTGAGTTTTTTGCCGGGGACGTAATCGGCGAGGTCGGTGGCCTCGTCTTCGGCACCACTTTTTTGAGCGATGCCCAACTCATCGATCAGCGTATACTGGCTTTTGTTGAGGCGCAAGGCATTGCCTTCTTTGCGGGCAAATTGCATGAGTGCGCGGAATTTTTCCATCCACTCCAGGGGGATGATGAAAAATTCGCCGTTGGGCAGGGGGTAAAAGCGGTTTTCTTCGCGGATGTTGCGAGCCAGGGCCAGGAAGGGGATACTGAATTCACCCACCTGCACTTCGCCATAAATATCGAACCAGTCGTTGATGCGTTCGGAATGGATGCTCAACTGCGCTTTGGCCAGATAGACCTTTTTTTCCTCCAGCTGAACGGGAGCCACTTTGAAGCCCAACTTGGTCAGTTCCTCCCGATTGTCTAGTAGCCAATTGAGCAGGTGAAAGGGGTCGGCACCTTTGTCTGGCGCAGTAAAGTAAGAAGCTTCGGGATTGTTTAAACCCAGGTTTTTGATGGCGGTTACAAAACGTTTTTCCTGCCCCAAATTGCGGCGCACCTGATTGATGCGCACATCGTCTTCGCCAAATTCGAGGCTGGTGCGTTTGTCCCGTCTATCATTCCAATTGAAACTGGCCTGAGCGGGATAAATCATGTGCATGGACAACACCCATTCCCCGCTGAATACACTGGGCACCAGTTCCAATTGGCAGGCTTTGAGCTCGTCCCAAACTACTACATCAAACCCCTCGGCTTCAATGTCGACCTTGGCGGCTACTTTGAGGATGAATTTTTGGAAGTAGGTTTTGACCGAATTGGCGGGAATGATGACCTCGTCGCGTTTTTGGAAAGGTTTGACCATGTTGCCGTTGATTTCAGCAACCTTGCACAAGCGGTAATCGATGAACAACCAGGCCGGATGATTGGTGATGGGGATGACTTCTTTTGCGCTGACTACCCAGGGCTCTTCCTCACCTTCACTCAGGCGGAGGCGGTATTGGACATTGTCCTGGTTTTTTTTGAAATACAAGTGCACGTCTAATTCCGCATTTTTCTCTGGCAATTGCATCACAAAATCCTTCACCAGCCCCCGGCGGTCCACGTTCCAGGTGAGTGGCAAACGGTGCTCCACCACCTGACCCAGCAGTTCATCCAACTTGCGGTGTACAAAGAGGGAGATGGGGCCTTGGATGTCTTTGTCCGCCCAAAGTTCCTCCAGCGGCTTGACCTTTTTTTTGGGCGGGCTGTATTTTTTTTCGAGGTTTTTGGGCTGTAGCTCTTCAATGATGGCGAAAAGTTTGCTGCGAACGGCATCCAACTCCAATTTGAAAGCCCCAATGGTATCGTCCAGGGCTTTTTGCCGGATGTGTGCAAATAAGTTGGACTGATCCACACTGACGATGTAGGCATTGGGCAAATAAAGTCCATCCGCCACTTCCATCAGGTTGTAGACCACCTCGTGTTTGCCCTGTATTTCTGCCGTATTTGAAAACAATTGCATCCTCATCAATCAACAAAATAAATGTTCGATTTTTTGTGCCAAAACCCTGGCATGGCCTTCGTTGGACTCTACGGAACTTCCGCCCAAATGGGGCGTCAGCACCACGTTGTCCGCTTTGCGTAAATACTGAAAGGGCTCGGGAAGTTCTGTTGGTTTGAGGTTTTCGAAAGATTGCTCTTCGTACTCAAAAACGTCCAAAGCTGCACCCAGTACTTTACCCGACTGGAGGTTTTGCACCAAATCAGCCGTGTTCAACACCATCCCGCGGGCAGTGTTGATGAGAAAAATGTTTTTTTGAAAGCGCTGCAAAAAAGTGTGGTCGACGAAATGGTAATTTTCGGGCAGATAAGGAATGTGTAAGGTGACAATATCGGCTTCCGCCCAGATTTGTTCCAGCTCAACTTCCTCTACCAGCTCGTCAGCGTAGTTGGTTTTAAATTTATCGTAGGCGATTAGGCGAGCACCAAAACCGCGAATTTTTTGCGCAAAAGCCGAGCCCATGTTGCCATAACCGATGATGCCAATGGTTTTTCCCTTGATTTCGATGCCTCGATTGGCGGCTCTAACCCATTGTCCATCGCGAATTTGGCGGTCGGCCAGCCCCAGGTTGTTCATCATCATCAGGAGCATCCCTATGGCGTGTTCGGCTACCGTATCCCGACTTCCTTCGGGTGAAGGGATTACTTTTATCCCCCGTTTTTCAGCCAATTCAACATCAATGTGTTCCAATCCGACCCCGCTGCGCGCAATAAATGCTAAATTTTCTGCGCGACTGATGAGCTCGGCATCTACACGCAAGCGACTGCGCAGCACCAGGCCAAAACAATCGGACAATTGAGTTGAAAGTTCTTCACGTGAGGTTTTGTAATGGGCTTCACAATCAAAACCTAAGTCACTAAGGTGTTGAAATAGAAAGGGATGGGTGTTGTCAACAAAGATGACCCTTCTTTTTTTGCTCATGTACTAGATCCTTCAAAATTCAGACAAAATGTAAATATGCAGCGTCTTGCGCAATTGTGCAAGCAAAGCAGGACAACTAACAATTATTTAATCTATTTCACACCCAGTATTTGATTTTTCCCCGGGGCACTATAACTTTGCGCTTCTGATCACTTCTTTTACGTAAGGTGTGATTTTATACAGAAGAGGGGAGAGAACGGGCTCGATGAACCTCTGGCAACCATGCAATACTAAAGATGAAAGATGAGAGATGAAAGATGAAAGGAAAGCACTGTGCTTTTTTCATCTTTCATCTCTCATCTTTCATCTCTTAGGCAACGGTGCCAAATCCCGCCATTAATGGGCATATAAAATCGCTTAAAGTCAATGGCCGAATCACCCAAACTATGGAAGCTTGCACAAGCTTTCCATTTGGAATGTGGCACTACGTTGCCAGAAATCGAAATCGCATACCATACCTATGGTCAACTTTCACCTACAGGCGACAACGTCGTGTGGGTTTGCCATGCCCTGACGGGCAATTCCGAAGCAGCAGACTGGTGGGATGGATTGGTAGGCGTGGGTAAACTTTTTGACCCCGAAAATTATTTCATCATATGTGCCAACATGTTGGGCTCTTGCTACGGGAGTACTGGCCCACTGAGCATCAATCCACTCAACGGCAAAGCTTACGGGCACAATTTTCCGCTGGTTACCGTACGGGATATGGTGGCGGCGCACGAATTGCTGCGGGAGGAACTGGGCATTCAAAAAATCCATGTCGCCTTAGGCGGCTCGATGGGTGGTCAACAAGTGCTGGAATGGGGCATTCAAAAGCCGGATTTGTTTGAGCACCTGGTGCTTTTGGCCACCAACGCTCTGCACTCCCCTTGGGGTATTGCTTTCAACGAATCGCAACGCATGGCCATTTATGCGGACAGTACCTTGTTGGAAGAAAGCAACCCCGAAGCGGGTAAAAAAGGATTGGAAACTGCTCGTTCCATTGCCATGTTGTCCTACCGCAGTTACGACACTTATCAATTGTCACAAACGGATGATGCTGATAAACTGGAAGATTTTCGGGCAAGTTCTTATCAACGGTATCAGGGCTTAAAACTTTGGCGGCGTTTTAATGTTTTCTCTTACCTGGCTTTGAGTCGCGCGATGGACAGTCATAACGTGGGCCGGAGCCGGGGTGGTGTAGAAAAAGCACTCCAGGCGGTAAAAGCAAAAACGCTGGTGATCGGCATTGCTACAGACATCTTGTTTCCGATTCGGGAGCAGGAGCAAATTGCCAAAGGTATTACCGGTGCGCAGTATACCGTGCTGGAAAGTATTTTCGGACACGATGGGTTTTTGGTTGAATTTCAACGCATTGAAACCTTGATTCGCCTTTTTTTATTCTCCCCCGAGGCTAAGGTAGACGCCAGTCCCAGACCTTCGCAGGCTTGGACGGTGTCGAATGTAGCGCTGCCGGGGTCGGAAAAATTCTAATTAGCGTTGAGGAAGGTTTAGGGAGGTTTAGGGAGGTTTAGGCTACCGCAGCGACTCAGACAAGTACATTGTCAAAATCCCTCGCGGTAGCCTAAACCTCCCTAAACCTTCTAAACCTCCCTAAACCTTTTAATCCAAACAAATGCTCATTCAACTCGAACGTCTCGACGATGCCTTCAACCTGAAGGCGACCAATGAACAAGGAAATACTGTAGAAACCGACGCTTCGCCAGCCATTGGCGGCGGCGGCAAAGGTATGCGCCCCATGGAAATGCTGCTGAGTAGCCTGGGGGCTTGCAGCTCCATTGATGTGATCGATATCCTGCGCAAAATGCGCCAACCGCTGAACGACATCAAAGTGACCCTGAACGGCGAACGCGAAAAGGACAAAACACCAGCACTCTTTACCGATATCCATGTAACCTTTAACCTGTATGGCGATCTGGATATAGACAAAGCCAAAAGGGCGGTAGATATGTCGATGGAGAAGTATTGTTCGGTGGCCAAAATTCTGGAAAAAACGGCGAAGATTACTTGGGAAACAAATATTTTGGAGAAATAAATCCTTTCTCTTAAATTGCAACAGTAAACTTGTATTTTAAACTCCAGGTTACTTGCCGTATCCCCACTTCCTGCTGCAAGCAATCCTGATAGACACTGTTGTAATTACCATGAAAAAGACAACCCTGTTGCTATGCCTCAGCTTGAGTAGCCTATTCCTGGCCACTCGCTTTGCCGCTGCACAAACCCTCGTTGCCGACATCAATCCATTGTCCCGAGGATCCAATCCACAATTCATTCGCACTGCGCCCGGAGGGGTAGTTTTTTTAGCCAATAGCGCGGACTATGGGCTGGAGCTATTTTACAGCGATGGCACTGCCGCTGGGACCAAACTGATCCTTGATGCCGCAAAAGGTACAACCAGCGGCAATTACCTTTCCCTGGAAGTGATCAACGAACGGGCTTATTTTCTCACGCATCAAGGCACGACCATGACCTTGTGGAGGTACAATTTTTTAAATGGCCAACTACAAGCTCTGAAAGATTTTACGGGAATCAATGATGCTAATTTGGGCAATCATGGTTTATTTACCCGCGCGGGAAATGAAATTTTCTTTTGGATCAAAGTGAACAATGGGGGCGAGTTGTGGAAAATTCGCGCCAATTCCACCCAGGTTGATTTGGTGACGAGTTTTCCTGAGTTGATTCAGCCAGTCGAAATGGGGAGTGTAGACAATACTCTGGTTTTTAGTGGCCGTCACTTTACTGGAACGGTACAAGTGTGGAGCAGCAAGGGCACCAATGCCAGCACTCAATTGCTGAAAGAATTTACGGGCAGCAACCCGATGGCTTCAGGCATGCGGTTGTACAAAGGTAAACTGCTGTTTATTGGTCGGGAAGAATCTTATGGTCAGGAGATTTGGTCAACCGATGGCAACACGGCCAGTATTTACCTGGATGTGTTGCCTGGATCAACCAGCAGTTTTGCGCAATACCTCGTGGTGAACAACCAGACGCTTTTTTTTGTGGCGCAAACCACCAATGGCGGCGCAGAAGTGTGGCGCAGCGACGGCACAACCAATGGCACCCGACCAACGGGTAATTATTTTTCCAGCAAACAAAGCAGCGGCCAGTTCCGCTCAATCCAGGCGTTTGATCTGGGGGTTTTCACAATAGTATACAACGATAGTATCCGTTCCGACGAATTGTGGTATTTTGATGTGTTTGGCTCGCGTCAGCTCAAGGTTAAGACATTATCTGAGCCAGGCTTTCCTGACGGAAAATTCCTGCAAGGGCTTGTTTCCGCCAATGTATTTTATTTCATGGCCAGAGATGCTCAACGGGGAACGGAATTGTGGGCCATCCGCAATACGGTACAAACGGCACCCCGGCTGCTCAAAGATATTTATCCCGGTAAAGGTTCACCCGGTATTCGCAGCATGGCCGCCGCAAGTGGACGCTTGTTTTTTAACGCTGAAAATGAGCAGCAGGGCCAGGAGTTATGGATGAGCAATGGCACTGATAAAACCAATCTGGTTAAGGTGTTGAACAGTACCAATGGCGACTCTAATCCGGGCAACTTTTTTGTACACCAAGGCTACCTTATTTTCAACGCAACCCAACCTGCTTCAGGACATGAACTATGGGTAAGCAAAGGACTCCCAGGCAGTACCGTGCTGTTAGCTGACATCAATCCTGGCCAGGGCAGTAGCGCCCCTACTGGCTATCTCCCACTGAAAGACCTCAGTTTTACTTTTGCTGCCACTACTGAATCTTCTGGCCGAGAGTTGTGGCGCAGTATGGTGTTTAACGAAAAAGCGACTTTGGTTAAGGACGTAAACCCTGGAAATTTGTCAGGGGCGGTTTCGGTCAAAATGGGCAAACTCAAAGACAAGGTTCTTTTTGGCGGCCAAACACCCGAACAGGGTAGTGAACTCTGGATCAGTGATGGCACTGATGCCGGAACCAAATTGTTGAAAGACATTTGGCCAGGCGTAGCATCTTCTCAGCCTATTTTCTTTGGTGAGGCGGGTACTTTCGGTGACAGTATCCTCATTTTTAAGGCGGACAATGGCAGTTCTGGGATAGAATTCTGGCGTACCAATGGCACAGCAGCTGGAACCTACCTTTTGGCTGATCTGAATCCGGGAATACTGGGCTCGGGCTATTTTCAAAACATCACCCGCATTGGTAGATACGCCTATTTCAACATAATAGACAATAATTACAACATTCAAACCTGGCGCAGCAATGGCAAAACCGTTGAGCTGGTCGTCAATGGATATGGCGATCAATTCGTGGGGTACAAAGGGAAAATTCTGTTCAACGGACATGCTCAGCTTAGTGGCCAAGAGCTGTGGAGTTACGATACCTTGACAAAAGTGAGTAGTCTGGTGCTGGACATCAACCTTGGGGTGACTTCTTCCAACCCTACAGATTTAAGGGGTTTTAATGGCCTGGTATATTTCAGTGCTGACGATGGGGCGAATGGAAGAGAATTGTGGAAAACGGATGGAACCAAGATTGGAACCAGCTTGGTACAGGACATCAATCCCGGTTTTGCGGGCAGTAATCCTCAGGAATTGCTGGTAAACGGTTCGTTTTTATTCTTTAGCGCTGCCGAATCTAACACGGGACGAGAGCTGTGGTATTTACACTCCAGTGCGGGTGCAGCCAAGTTGCTTGCTGACTTGAACCAAGGCAAAGCCTCCTCCAATCCCAGTGAATTAACCCTATTCCACGATGAATTGTACTTCCGTGCAGACAATGGCAAGATAGGTGTAGAGTTGTGGAAAACGGCCATGCCAGATGTGCCTACGTTTAGTGAGCCATTTGCGGATTTGGCGCAAGTGGCAGCGCCCAAACTGGCCAACGCATGGAGTGATCTGCCCAAATTGACGCTTTATCCCAATCCCAGTACGGATTATTTGCAGGTGCAAATGCCTTTGGATAATCTGAAGCTGGAGGTATGGGATTTGTTGGGGCGGCGGGTTTTACCAGTTGTTGCCTTTAGCCAACGTGGAGAAGTGTCGGTGAAAAATTTGGTACCAGGACAGTATTACCTGAAAGTATACGATGCGCAGCAAAAGTTGGTGGCTGGTCAGGCTTTTCAGAAAAGTAAATAAAGAGGTAGTTATTCTTCCTAGTTAATGCACTTGCCACAAAGGCACGAAGGCACAGGATCGATTGTCAAAAATCTATGCTTGGTGCCTTTGAGCCTTTGTGGCTAAAAAATTGATTGTTCATTCTTCAATCCCAAAACCATGCGTATAATCCTATGCCTCGGTATTTGTATGCTACATTGTTTTCCTGCATTTCCCCAATCGGGCGGCAGCTTTCAATCCGGCCAATTTGTGTTACAAAACGGTGAAACCAAAGCTGGTCTCATCTCTGCCCAATTTCAAAACAACAAAGCCCTGCGTTTTAAAAGCTCGGAAAATGCTTCAGAAATCGCCTTCGAACTGAGTCAAATCAAAGAAGTGCGGATTGGTGAGCAGGAGCGCTATGTGCCTTATTGCGCCACGGCGACAGGCTGCCAATGGCTCACCACTATACTGGAATGCAAGGTCAATTTGTACCGCAGCTCCAGTGAAGCAAGCTCGTATTACCTGGAGGAGGCAAATCAAATTTTCATTGACGTATCTGGATATCCCGCTGCTGGTGCAGTATCGTTTTGGGACTGAAAAGTTGCAACCTTTTGTACAAGTGGGTGCACAAATTGGAGTGCCGCTTTCGCGCAAGTTTATCCATACGCCTTATGATCCGAGTCTGGACTATGAAACTCCGTTCCACGTTTTTCAGGCGATGGGTATGGGTTTTAGGGCTGGAATTGGGGTAAATAAGTCCTTGAATGCCAGGATGAAATTACAACTATTGGGGCAATTCATTCGTTATTCTACGTTTTTTGAACATACCATACCTGCATTTGTAGATGGAGACCAGATTGACTCATCGGTGTTTCAAATCTCGGGGGGATTGATGTGGAGGATGAATAAGTAAAAGTACCGAATGCTGGATAATAGCTTTTGAAGCAAATAATTTGGTTATGGTTTGATTTTTATAACTTTGCCCCATGAACAAAACTGAAAGCATCGAAGACTTTTACCGCAACAAACTCAATTGGATGCCCGACAATCTCAAAAAAGGACTGGGGCATTTTAATGTGTTTAAGCTGGACGACTTTTGTGGTCCACAGGCTAAACCTATGCCATATAGTCGCAAAGATTATTTCAAAATCAGCTTTATCCTCAGCAAAAACCGGGCGCATTATGCCGATAAAGTAGTGGAAACCGATGGACCCACTTTGCTTTTTGCCAACCCTCAAATCCCCTACAAGTGGGAGCCCCTGGAGAGTGTTTACTCCGGGCATTTTTGCATTTTTACCGAGGCGTTTTTTACCCAATTTGGCAACATCAAAGACTATCCCGTTTTTCAACCAGGAGGTAACCCTTTGTTTCAATTGTCGGACGATCAAATCGAGCCTATTCGCCTGATTTTCGAAAAAATGCATGCAGAAATGGCTTCGGACTTTAGTTTCAAGTACGATGTACTGCGCACTTTAGCCTTACAATTGGTACACCTTGCGCTCAAGATTCAACCCGCCAAAACCTCCTTGTACGAGGCTTCAAATGCGGCAACCCGCATTGCGTCCATGTTCACGGAATTGCTCGAACGGCAGTTCCCCATCGAATCGAATGGGCAACAAATCACTTTTCGATCACCTACCGATTTTGCTTCCCAATTGGCCATTCACGTCAATCACCTCAACCGGGCACTCAAAGAAACCACGGGCAAAACCACCTCGCAGGTCATCGCCGAACGGGTAACCCAGGAAGCCAAAATGTTGCTCCTGCACACCAACTGGAACATTGGTGAAATCGCCTGGAGCCTGGGTTTTGAAGAACCGCCTCATTTTATCAATTTTTTCAAAAAGCAAGTGGAGCTCACCCCAAAAACCTTCCGCGAATCGGCCAATTGATTCATGGTTGTTTGATTTTTGCAGTTATTGGTTTGATTTGGGCATTTACTGGCATGGTAGATGAGCCTAATTTTGTGGTATCATTTTAAACAACTCAAACAATGATATCCAATTCAAAAATTGCGCTGGTCACGGGCGGTAGCCGTGGACTCGGCAAGGAGATGGCTTTGCGCATTGCCCAAAAAGGGCTGGATGTAGTACTAACCTACAACAGCAAACTGGACGAAGCGCAAGCCGTGGTACAACAAATAGAAGCGCTGGGACAAAAAGCTGCAGCCTTGCAGCTCAACGTAGGTCAAGTAGGCACTTTCAACGCCTTTTTTGCCAACCTGCAGCAGGTATTACAAACGCACTTTGGCACGGATAAAATTGATTTTTTGGTGAACAATGCGGGCATCGGCATCCATGCCTCCTTTGCGGAAACCACCGAAGAACAGTTTGATGAACTCTTGAACATCCATTTTAAAGGCAGCTTCTTCCTCACCCAAAAAGCTTTGCCATTTTTTAACAGTGGTGGTGGCATCATCAACATTTCTACAGGTCTGGCGCGTTTTTCCTTCCCTGGATATGCTGCCTATGCTTCTATGAAAGGGGCCATTGAAACATTGACCAAATACCAGGCCAAAGAACTGGGTTCCAGGGGTATTCGTGTCAATGTAGTCGCTCCGGGAGCCATTGAAACTGATTTTGGTGGAGGAGCGGTACGTGACAACGCGGCTTTGAATGCTCAGGTAGCTTCAATGACTGCACTCGGCCGTGTTGGTTTGCCAGAAGACATTGGTGGAGTGGTCGCTTTCCTGTGTACTGATGAAGCGCGTTGGATGAATGCGCAGCGGATTGAGTTGTCGGGGGGGATGATGTTGTAGGTATGTGACCTACTGTCTAGTGTCAGTTGTACATAAATACAACGAATCAATTGGATTCGGCTGCGCCAAATCTTTTTAACACGACGACACAACGATACGACGACACAACGTCCTCAGCGCTGCGCACTGAGTGTCCCAACGCTTGGCGTTGGGTTGCAGCGGTAGCTTTCGTCGTGTCGTTGTTTCGTCGTGCCGTCGTGTTTATAAAAAAGCAGCGAAGCTGCGTAAAATGACATATGAATGTCGATACTCTCCAGTCGACAAGTCAAACCAACCAATAGAATTTTCCCCGAACCTACACCTTGGTCGGATCTGGATGCACCCAAGGTTTCCGATATGGCCGTTGCAGCAAGGCCGTGGCTTCTTTATCTCCCACTACAATCCGCTTTTTGGGATCGTAAGTCAGTTTCCGTCCTGTTTCCATCGCAATATTGGCCAGGATGCAACTCGCCGTAGAAATATGTCCTTCTTCAATATCCGCTACGGGGCGGCTTTTTTTATCAATGGCTTCCAGAAAATTGAGCATGTGCAGGCGCGTAGCAGGCGCAGCGTTCAGCTCAATACGTTCTTCCGTCAGATCTTCCGGATATTTTTCCTTTTCGTACACCACATCTTTGCGGATTTTTTCTTTGCCATCACCTACTGGGATGAAGTCATAGCGCATGGTGCTGGCAATCAGCGTGCCTTTTTCCCCATAAAGCGTGAATGACCAGGGGTATTCGGGGTTAGGTGGCGTGCCCCAAGTGCGGTGCTGCCAAACGCAGTCCAATTCGTCAAATTTGAAAATAGCGGTTTGAGTATCGGCGATGTTGGATTTGCCCTCTTTTTGTACTAGAATTCCACCACTGGATTCGACGGAGTTTGGCCAACCCAATTTGAGCATCCAGCGCACGGTATCCAACATGTGCACACACATATCGCCCATGATGCCGTTGCCGTACTCCTTGAAGGTGCGCCACCAACGAATGTGTGGCAGGCCGTCGTAGGGGCGCATTGGCGCAGGGCCGGTCCACATTTCGTAGTCCAAAAAGTCGGGCACGGGTTCGACGGGCGGGTTTCCGTTGTTGCGCATGTGGAAATAGCAACACATGTCTACGTGCGATACTTTGCCGAGTAGGCCAGCGTCGACGATGTTGGTTTTGGCATCGATCAGGTGGGGGGTACTTTTGCGTTGGGTGCCTACTTGTACCACCTTGTTGTATTTCCGTGCCGCCGCCAGCATGGCTTCACCTTCGATGACGTCTACACTGATGGGTTTTTGTACGTATACATTCACCCCAGCTTTTACGGCCTCGATGGTTTGGAGGGCATGCCAATGGTCGGGGGTGCCAATGAGCACGATGTCAAGCTGGTTTTCAGCCAGCAGCTTTCGATAATCGTTGTACAATTTGGGAACTTTGCCCGATTTTTGGCGTTGACTCACCAGTTGCCCGGCAGCAGTCAGCATATTTTTATCCACATCACAAAGTGCGATCACTTCTACGGGCACGACCTGAATCAGGCGAAATAAATCACTTTTTCCGTACCAACCTGTTCCAATCAAGGCCACCCTCAACGGGGCTAGTGGATTGATCAGGTCGATGCCATATAAACCCAGCGTGTTGAGTGCTAAGGCGGCAGTAGCACCTTTTAAAAAACGGCGGCGATTGATGTTGAAACTTTCCATGTAGGTGTAGGATTGAGAGTTGAAACCAGAAATGTCTTGCGATCAATTGTGCTGGACAAAGTAGGAAAAATTCTAGCTATTTGGAAGGCAGGCAGGAAAAATTATAGATGCCCAAAATTCTCTTTCATTCCCCTTGATAACCCATGGCATCTCCAGACATTAATTACTATAACACATTAAACACCGTTCAAACCCCAAGCTGCTGTAAACGACCACCACAAAAAAACACTCCGAACAAAGCACAATTAAAAACTTATTCCTACTTTCAGTCATAGAAAATTTTCAAATACCATCAATTATGATCAATCAAAAATGCAAACTAAGCGAAGAGGAATTAATCGTCGGACTACAAGCACGCTCAGAAGAAGCCTTTCGTTGTCTTTACCTTCACTGCTTCCATCTCTGTAAAAATTTCATCTTAACGAATGGAGGAACGGAAGAAGATGCCAAAGACTTTTTTCAGGATGCCATTATTGTCTTATTGGATGAAGCCAAGTTAACCAAGTTTTTAGCCTACAAAAAAGCCAAAGTTTCTACCTTTTTGATCACCATTTTTAGGTACAAATGGTTCAATCATATGCGTGCAGGGAAAAAAATTAAAATCGTGGACATTGAGGACACTTTAAAAGACCACGCTTCGGAAGACCTTATCGAAATATTAGCCGAACCTATTAACGACTACGAAAAAATTTACCAGGAATGCATGCAGACCATCGGAGACGTTTGCCAAAAAGTAATTTTGATGGCTTTAGGTGGGCGAAAAAGCGAGCAGGAAATTGCTACCCTTTTTGACTGGACAATTGACTATGTAAGGGTGAGAAGATTCAGATGTATGCAAATTCTTCGTGAATGTGCGAAAAAATCATTGTTCCCAAATTAGCATAAAATGGACCATCAATTAACTCAAGAAGAATACTTGCTCATTGAGGCTTACCTTTTAGGCAATTTAGAGGATGAAGCCTTGGCTTCCTTTGAAATACAGCTGCAAAACGAAGCTTGGCTGCAAGCGGAAGTCAATGCTTTTCAAGAACTTTACGCGGGAGTCAAGCAATTCCATACCCAACAAGTGCTTACCAGTCTTACTGCCAAATTAGAAGCAGAAGGTTTCTTTTTAGATGAGCAAAGCATTGAACAATATCATTTGGGCGAGCTTTCTCCTGAACTTATTCCCATCTTTGAAAAAAGGCGTGACGAAGACCCACTTTTTGCCCAACAGATTGAGGAGTTTGAAGCCATGATCAAAGGACTGCAAGAATTTCAGATGGAAAGCGAGATCAAGTCAAGTTTGGCCAACGTTGAAGCAAACCTTGAAAAAGATAACTTTTTTGAACCAGATGATCAGCGTACTACGGCTATGGAGTTGCCCCCACAAGTTGCGGAGCCACGTATAAAAACGCTGAAATGGGTATACCGCGTCGCTATTGCCGCCAGCTTTATCCTGTTTTTGGGCATAGGTCTTCGATTTCTGGTTGGAAATCCGTTCCAGAGCATTGAGGCTTTTGCCCAAAACGCCAGTCTCCCGGAGGGAAAGTTACTAGGTGGCGTCAAACGATCCCTTTTAGAAATGGGCGGGCCAGGTGAAGAGGATATGGCCTATCGGGCCACAGCACTTGATGATGCACTGGAATACTACGATAAAGGATCGTACGACACCGCTTATCAGCATTTGAAGCGTTATGTTGCTGATTTTCCTAAGGACAACAATGGCCAATTTTACCTCGGCATAGCCAGTTTGCACAAAGGTGATTATCGAACGGCTGAAAAAGCATTTCAAATGCTCATTCAGCACCCCAATTCCAAGTTTTTTGAAAGCGCCAAATGGTTTTTAGCAGTCACCGAGCTCAAGACGAACCCCGAACAAGGCAAACAACGCATTAAAGCCATTGCCGATGAAAAAACATCTCCTTATTGGCAAGAAGCTCAGCGGACAGTCCGGCGATATCGTTTAAAATAGTAGCCTCACTCCACCACTCGAAACGCCGTCCGCCGGTTCAATTGATGCTCATCCTCACTACACGTTGCACAAGCACAGGTCGCTTCAGGCACCCCTTCACCATAGCCCCGCGCTTCCAGCCGTTGAGCCTCAATACCTTTACTGATGAGGTAATCCACGGCCGATTGGGCGCGTTTTTGCGATAAGGTTTCGTTGTAGGGAACGGTGCCCCGACAGTCCGTATGTGAAGAAAGTTGAATTTTTACCTTAGGATTCAATTTCAGCGTCTCGGCCAATCGATCCAGGGTCGGTTGGGCATCGGCGCGGATGTCCCACTTGTCCAGGTCGTAGTAAATGTTTTCCAGCCGGATCTCTTTGTCCAGGTAGATTTTATCCAGTATGATCTCGATTTCAAATATTTGTTCGGGATTTGCGGGGTCTTTGGCGATGCCTTTGGTCGAGAATTTTGCTGAGTTGTTGAGGTAACCTGGGTGCGAGGCTAGGAAGTTGTAATCCAGGTTTTCCGAAAGCTCCAAACGGAAGTGGCCTTCCGCATCTACCGTAATGGTTTCGGTTTTATTGCCAATTTTGATGTCTACCTTGGATTCGGGTAGGGGTTTGCGGCCAAGCACCTTACTATTGGGGTTATTGGCATCCTGGAAGATTTTTTCCAATACAAAACCATCCAGAATCAGCCTCGCTTTGGGTTCTTCTTTCGGGCGTTCTGCCACTGGTGGTGGGGGAGGAGGGGGCACGTAGCGACGCTCAAAGGTGTAGATGTCGTCATTGCCTTGCCCATCGTTTCGATTTGAGCTCAAATAGCCGATGCTGGTAACGCCCGAGTCGCGTTTGGACTGGTAGTCCACCAAAAAGCCAAAATCATCGCCCATGGAGTTGATGGGGGGCTTGAGGTTAAATACTGGGGCCCAATCCCCATTTTTGAGGCGATAGGTTTTAAAAATATCCAGTCCGCCCATACCCGGATGGGTGTCTGAAGAGAAATACAAGGTATCGTGATCCATGCTGGGGAACATCTCATTGCCCAGTGAATTCACCGAGCGGGGCAGGAGTTTGGGTTCGGTCCATTCGCTACCGACCCGCTCACTCATCCAGATATCGTGTCCGCCCCAACCATCGGGATGATTGGCCGAAAAATAGAGCTGTTTGCCATTGGGCGACAAACAAGGTTGCCCATAATTAACCCCTGCCGTTTGGAAGCTCAAGGGTTCGGGGGCAATCCAAGAAGTCCCATCAAATACACTGTACATGATTTTGCAAAACTGGTCTTCCTTTTTGGTACCCGTGCAGCGGGTGAAAAACACTTCCGTAAAATTGGTATTAAAGGTAGCCGTGCCTTCGTTCGCCAGGGTATTCAACGCTGCGCTGAAATTGTTGGCATCGCCAGTTTGGGGATTGACAGCAAAGAGGTCGCTGAAATCATTGCCCGTCCAGGCGTAGACTTTTTTGTCACCGGTCGCGGTAGTGCGATCGGAGCTGATCACCAACTGGTCTTTGAAAAAAACCGGTGCGTAATCGGCGAACTTGGTATTAAATGTAGCGGTTTCAACGCTGTATTCTGGCGTTTTGATTTTTTTCCAGCCCTCCGCCACGTCACAAGCGGCAATTTCCTTGCGGTATTCATAGGGGCTGCCAATTTCAATGCCCAGGTTTTTGTAAGCTTCTTTTGCGTCGGCATAGCGGCCAGCCATTTTGAGGGCTTGGGCCATTTCTCTCAATGCGTCGGTACCCGCCTGGTTGTCGTAGGCTTTTTGAAACCAATCGATGGCCTGTTCATTCTGGTGGATTGCCTTGAGCGACAGACCCATCATGTAGGCAATCTTCCCTTTTTCGATTCGGGTTTTGGCCTTATTGAACTCTTTTTGCAAAAGCCCGGTGGCTACTTTGTACTGCTTGGCTTCATAGGCGGTTTTGCCGTCGCGCACCTGATTGGCAACACTACATGCGCTAAGCAAAAAAAGCAAGGATAAACTGATGACAGAAAAAATAGCCTTCATACGATCGTTTTGTGACGGGAATATAAGAAAAACGTAGAAATGGGTGGAAGAGTTTATTGGTCGGGTAGCTTACAGAGTCCTAAAAACAAAAAAAACCGGTAGCCAAGCTTACACTCAACTACCGGTTCGGTATATTCAAGAGAATAAATTACACTTTAGCTACAGCTTTACTGCTGCCTTTGCCTTTACCATCTTCTTCCGCAGTGCTGCGTGAAGCAAACTTTGCGTCCAGGTAGTCGCCTTTAGTCAAGTCGGCTACAAGTGGAGAAGCGATAAAGATCGAAGAGTAGGTACCAAAAAGTACCCCCAACATCATGGCGAATGCAAAACCTTTGATGCTGTTGCCACCAAAGAAAAATAGAATCAATACCGTGATGAATACCGTCATCGAGGTGACAATGGTCCGGCTCAAGGTACTGTTGATCGCTGCGTTGATCAGGTCTTCTTTCTTCATGGTTGGGAACTTGTGGATGTATTCCCTGATCCGGTCAAATACAATTACCGTATCGTTAATGGAGTAACCCAACAAGGTCAGGATCGCTGCGATGAAAGCCTGGTCGATTTCCATGTTGAAGGGCAGAATGCCGTGGAACAAGGCAAATGCACCCAAGGCAATCGTAGCATCGTGGAGCAAGGCAATGATACCCCCCCAGCTGTACTTCGCCTTGCTGAAACGCAAGAAGATGTATAAGAAGATGCCAATCAAACCAAACAGACCAGCTTTCCAGGAACTGCGCTGAATGTCGTCGGCAATGGTAGGTCCTACTTTGCTGGCACTGGTGACGTGGGTACCAGAACCATCCAATGCTTTGAAGTTTTCCACTTCCACATTGCCCCCGGCAACTTTACTTACTCCGGTAAACAATTTTTCAGTGACCTGATCCTGTGCATCTTCAGCCGGGCTATCGATCATATAGCTGGTTACCACGTTCAGGGTGTTTTCGGAGTCTACCGCTTTTACCACTGGCGTGCTACCAAACTCCGTCGCCAACGATTGACGCAGGGCTTCTGCATCAACGGCTTTTTCAAACTGTACGTTAAAGGAAAAACCACCTTTAAAATCTACCCCCAGGTCAAAGCCCCGCACCAGGATCGCAATGATGCTGATGGCGACAAATGCACCCGAAATGGCGTAGGAAATCTTGCGGATACCCATCCAGTTCACATTTTGGTTGAGCAGGGTATGGGAAGACCAAGGATAGCTAAAGCTCATGCTCTTGCCTCTTGTATCCGTCCAGTACTCAATCATCATGCGGCTCACCAGGATGCCTGTGAAGAGGGTGGTTGCAATACCCAGCATCAGTACGATGGCGAAACCTTTGATGGGACCTAAACCGAAGGTCGCCAAGGCAATACCTACAATAAAGGTGGTTAAGTTACCATCGATGATCGCTCTGGCGGCGTGTTTAAACCCTTCCTGAATGGCATCTTTTAATCCCAAACCGTTGCGCAATTCTTCCCGAATCCGTTCGTAGATGATTACGTTGGCGTCTACGGCCATACCGATGGTCAATACGATACCGGCAATACCAGGCAGCGTCAGAACGGTTCCCAAGGATGCCATCGCACCAAGCAGCAGGAAGATGTTGATGATCAGGGCCAAAATAGCCACTACACCACCACCTGCATAATACGCCATCATAAAGGCCAGAATCGCCAGGAAAGTAATCACCAAAGAGCCGAAACCCTTGCTAATGTTCTCTTCACCCAAGGATGGGCCAATGACGGATTCCTGAATGATGCGTGTGTTCGCAGGCAATTTACCTACTTCCAGCAGGTTGGCCAAGTCTTTGGCTTCTTCCAGGTTGAAGCTACCCGAAATCTGGGAGCTACCACCCGTAATTGGCTCATTTACACCAGGGCAGGAGATGACCTCATCGTCCAGGGTAATGGCAATTTCGCGGTTGCTGGCTTGTGCTGCCTTGGTGGTCATGGCTGCCCAGGTTTTGGCACCTTCACCATCCATGCGCAGGGACACCACCATTTTGCCGGTATTCTGGTCAGAATCTGCGTAAGCTTGTACCACATTGTCACCACTCAAAGGAGCTTCCTGACGGTTGCCCTCTTTTTTGATGGCGTACAACTCGTATACGTTGGTTGGTTTCTTCGTGGTAGGATCGGTGATTGGATCTTTCGACCAGGCAAAAGTCAGGTCGCGAGGGAACTGCGCCATTGCTTCTGGCTTTGCCAACATCGTATCGATCAATGCCTTTTTGTTCTTTTCAGCATACCCCATCAAGGCTGGTGCCTGACCCTGGGTGTTGATTTGCAACAGTTCCAGCAGTGGATTGTCGGCAGGCACCTGTGTGATGCTGTCGAACTTCCAATTGGCTTTGGCCAATGGGTTACCCAAAGAGTCAACTTTTATCAAACCAATGGTGTCTGCGCGGGTTTTACCCGTACCCATCGTTTTAGCCAATGCCTCATTTGCGCCAATAAATCCTTCGATGATTTGTTTGCTGGCCGAAGCATTTGGGTTGATCGGGTCGCTCAGGCGGTAGATGTTCCAGAACTCCAAACGAGCAGCACCTTGCAAGAAGGCTCGCGCACGCTGAGGGTTGTCGATACCTGGCAATTCTACCAGGATCAAGGCCCGGGCGTTGTCCAGAGATACGTTTAGTCCGGTCACGCCCAATTTGTCGATCCGTTCTTTCAACAAGCGGAAAGTCAATTCAGCGGTTTGATCCGCTTTTTCCTTCAGCACACTGATGACCTTTTGGTTGGGGTCACCAGACTTGATCTCCTCTTTCAAGGCGTCGGTGCGAGAAAACAAATTTGCCAGCGGCTTGTCACCACTGGTTTCTGCGTACGCTCTAGCGAAGAGCGTTACGTAATTGTCTTGCGTTTGGCGTTGATCCAAAGAGGCTTTTTTCAAAGCGCGCTCGAATTCTTGGTTATTCGCGTTAGAGGCAAGTTTACGGATGAAATCTTCCAAGTCAACTTGTAAGACCACACTCATACCCCCTTTCAGGTCCAAACCCATCGCCAACTGTTGACCCTTCAAATCCTGATAGGTGTACTTTTTCAGTCCTTTGAGATCAAAGACTACTTCTGTAGACATGGAATCCAAATACGCAGCGCGTGCAGTTTTGTACGCGGCGTTTTTGCCTTTCACTGCTTTCGCCTTGGCTTTGAGGGCATAGGCTTCGGCGTTCTTCTCTACAGTCGTCGTAGGAATCGTCAGCAGAAACTGAAATAGTGTGACAATCGTCATCAGTATCAGGAAAAACCTTACCAGTCCTTTTCCTTGCATAACTTCTTGTTTACTTTGCTAGTATAAGATTTTTCTAAAAAAAACTGGGCAAATATAAGCTGTTTTATAAAAAAACAGTGCCTCAAAAGCAGAAAACGCAAATAAAATTTCAGGATTTAACCAAAAACCGGGCATTGCCGTTTTCTTTCTATATTTGGAGCAGAAAATTTTCTACCACCAATCAAACCAAAACACCATGGGACTCTTTTCATTTTTGAAAAATGCTGGCGCTAAATTGTTCAATCGCAAAAAAGCAGAGGTAACCAAGCCAGAAGAAGCCGAAGCAGTACACGAAACCAATGTCGAAGCACTGCGTAGTGCAGTTGCTGACTTGGGCATTGAGGTAAAAGACTTCTTTGTAGACCTGCAAGAAGATACCGTGATCGTGTTTGGCGAAGTCAATTCCCAAGCAGACAAAGAAAAAATCGTCCTGACTTTGGGCAATGTGGAAGGGATTGAGCAGGTAGATGACCGCATGACGGTGATCGAACCCGAACCCGAGGCAACCTTTTATGAGGTAAAAAAAGGGGACTCACTCTCCAAAATTGCCAAGGCCCACTACGGTGATGCATTGAAATACCCAGTGATCTTTGAAGCGAACAAACCGATGTTGAAAGATCCAAACCTGATTTATCCGGGACAGGTGCTGCGGATTCCGCAGTTGTAAAACCGGGAGTCTCAAGATTAAAAACAGGACTTGGAAAGGGCTCGTACCAAACTCTTGGTACGAGCTCTTTCCATTGTTCAAATTTTAAGCCCATTTTAATGCGTATTAGCCAAACGATCTTCAAATTTGAACCCTCATGAACTGAAGACAACTAGTATAATGGAGAAAACACCCATTCTTTTAGTGGAAGACGAACCCAAAATTGCCAGCTCTATTCAACAATGGTTGTCAGAGCATGAATTTGGGGTGGAGGTAGCACCGGATGGTGCGGTGGGGCGCCATTTGGCTTTGACCAACGACTATGCGCTGGTACTGCTCGATTTAAATCTCCCCTTTGTAGATGGTGTTGAAGTTTGCCAGGCGATTCGGGCAAACAAGCCCGATTTACCCGTCATCATGGTCACTGCCTTGGGAAGTATGGACGAAAAACTCAACGGTTTCGCCGCAGGTGCCAATGACTACCTGGTCAAACCCTTTGATTTTCGGGAATTATTGGCCCGCATGCGTGTGTTGTTAAAAAACCACCCTCCCCTAAATCCCATTACACCTTCCAACCTGCTTCAGGTTGCTGATTTGGAACTCAACCTGGACACTAAGAACGTATACCGGGCGGGGGATTTGATTCCACTTACACCAAAAGAGTTTGGCTTATTGGAATTTTTGATCAAAAATGAAGGTCGGGTTGTTTCTAAATATGACATCATGGAACAGGTTTGGGATCTCCATTTTGATTCGGGTACCAATGTGGTAGAGGTTTACATTAATTTTTTGCGCAAAAAAATTGATCGCCACTACGAACCCAAACTAATCCATACCAAACCCGGCATGGGATATTACCTGTCTGCCAACTGAATTACCGCTGCATGAACATCCGCCTCAAGCTTAGTCTTCAGTTTGTACTCCTTTCGGCGGGAATTTTGCTTTTGTTTTCCCTGATTATATATTCTCTTTCTGAGTACCATCGTCAACAAGAGTTCTATTTCCGCCTGGGTACCCGTGCGCTGACCACCGCACGTTTGTTGATTACGGTAGAGGAAATTGATCGGAACTTGTTGGAGATCATTGAAAAAAATTCGGCTCGCTCACTTTTTAATGAAACCATAGAAATATACGATTATGAAGACAATTTGATTTATGCCCGGAATCGCAAAGTAGATTCTGTGGCTATTTTTCCAAAGTACATGATTGCCGATACCCGCCAATACACCGATTACAAGAGCCATTTTGGAGCAAACGAATGTGTAGGTTTACATTACCGAGACCTCAAATTTGGCAATTTTGTGATTTTAGTCACAGCTGAAGACCGCTATGGTTGGGCCCAAATCAAAGATTTGCGCAGGGTGCTTTGGCAGGGCTTTAGCATTGGGCTGCTGATCATTTTGCTGGCGGGTTTGTTTTTTTCCCGCCGAGTGTTGGCTCCAATCACCAAGATGAATGCAGAAATCAGCTCCATTACAGCGGGTAACCTCAATCGTCGAGTGCCCATCGAAAACCCCCGGGACGAATTGGGTTTGTTGGCTAGCAATTTCAATCAGATGTTGACCCGCCTGGAAGCAGCCTTCGACGTACAACGCCAGTTTGTGTCCAGCGCCTCCCACGAGTTACGTACCCCACTGATGGCTTTGACCAGCCAAATCCAAATGGTGTTGAGTAAGGCCCGCAGCCCCGAGGAATACCAACTGATTTTACATTCCTTGAATGAAGATACCCAAAAACTGATTGCATTGTCCAATGGCCTATTGGTGCTGGCGCAATCCAGTTTGGAAAAACAAAAGCAGTTGTTTCGCCCGGTCAGGGTGGATGAAATGGTGCTCAATGCTCAGAATGACTTGGTCAAGGCCCACCCCAATTACCGCTTTAGCATTGAATATGATCATTTGCCGGAGGAAGAGGCTTCACTCAATGTCAATGGCAACGAGACCCTTTTGCGCACCGCCTTCATCAATTTGATGGAAAATGGCTGCAAATTCTCCCAAAACCACAATGTAAGAATCCAGATTTCATTCACCAGCAAAGAAGTCCACATCGCTTTTGCTGACGATGGCATTGGTATACCCCTTGCTGAACATGAGTATATTTTTCGGCCTTTTTATCGGGCATCCAATGCCCAAAACCAAACCCAGGGCAATGGCATTGGTTTGGCACTAAGCCGCCGCATCATCGAACTGCACGATGGCAGTCTGCAAGTGCAGTCCAGCCCGGGAGAAGGGAGTGTATTCGAGGTTCGTTTGCCAGTCTAATCTTGCAAAACTTTGATTTTAAAGGGATTTTAAGTTTATTTTAAGGTATCTTAAAACGAACTCAGGTAATTTTGTCTTACCAATTTTTTCTACATTCGGTTCTTTTTTTGTTAATCCAATCTCATTTTTGACCAGTACAGGTCTCCAATGGGTTCCGTCATGGCAAGAGGCGCAGTAGTTCAACTGTGCCTCTTTTTTTAAAATAACGCTGTTTGCAACAAATACACCCCAATTCCCGCAAAATAACTCAACAGCGCAATCCAGCTGATTTTTTGTACATACCAGCCGAAAGTGATTTTTTCCAAACCCATCGCTGCTACACCCGCCGCCGAGCCAATAATGAGCATACTCCCGCCTGTGCCCGCACAGAAGGCCAACATTTCCCAAAAACGACTATCTGCTGGAATATCCGCCAATGAGTACATGCCCATGGCCGCAGCCACTAAGGGTACATTGTCGACAATAGCCGAAAGTATCCCAGTGATGATGACCACCACATCCATATTGCCCACGCTGGTATCGAGCCAACGTGCCAAACTGGGCAGGGTCCCTTGCGTTTCGAGTGCCGAAACGGCCAATAAAATGCCAAAAAAGAACAGGATGGAAGGCATGTCCATCCGCTGTAAAGCATGCAGGACAGATAAGGATTGTTTGTGCTCATGGGGCTTTTCGCGGTGGATGATTTCGGTGGTGAGCCAAAGAATGCCCAATGCCAACATCATACCCATGTAAGGAGGAAGATGGGTAATCATTTTGTAAACCGGCACCATGAGCAATAAGCTGACCCCTAAAGTGAGCACCAGTTTTTTCTCTCCTGGATGGATTTCTTTTTCTGGATTACCCTCGTTCTTTGTTATCTCCTTGAGGCTTCCTTTGAGCTTCCAACTGATCAAAAACAGCGGAACAATCAATGCCGCAATCGAAGGCAAAATCAACTTGATGACGATATTGCCTGCAGATAGTTGCCCGCCAATCCATAACATGGTGGTTGTGACATCCCCAATCGGCGACCAGGCTCCGCCCGCATTGGCCGAAATGATGGTGGCCGCGATGTAGTACAAGCGATCTTTGGGGCTGGAAATGAGTTTTTTGAGCAACACCACAATGACGATGGTGGTGGTCAAATTGTCGAGAATGGCCGACAAGAAAAAAGTAAGGATGCCAATCACCCACAATAAGCGTCGTTTGTCGCGGGTGCGGATTTGTTGGGTGATGACTTCAAAACCCTGGTGTGCATCGATGAGCTCCACAATGGTCATGGCCCCAATCAGGAAAAAAAGGATTCCCGCAATGTCGGAAAGATGATGCCCCAGGTGTTCAGTAATGTGGTGGGTTTCAACCCCGGAAAGACTGTATAAGGTCCAGCACAATACCCCTGTAATAATGGCCGTGGCCGCTTTGTCAATGTGCACATTGTGCTCTAAAGTAATCAACAGATAGCCTACAACAAAAACTAGAATAGTCAGTAGCTCCATGTTTGGGATTTTAGAGCTTACACAAGCTCTCATAAATAAAAAAAGAGGGTAGCGCGAGCATGGGCTACCCTAAGATGGCTGTAAACTTAAGTCGTGGACATTTAAAAACGAAAAAAAAACCTGGTATTATTCTTCCTCTTGGTTTTGTTTGGTGGTTAGGATTTTGTAGAAGAAGAACCCGCAGGCTCCAGCTACGATGACTTGGGTAGTAAGCATCATGATCAGTGCACTTGTATTCATGTGGTTATGGTTTAAAATAAAAGGGAGTCATCGACGATGACCCCTTTTGTACAATCAATGTGGTAAATAACTATTGCCTTTATCTTAAAATCAGCCTGATTGGCTGAGTAATCGACCTAAACTGAAAACTGGACGGATTGCAATGTTACGCTCAAAGCAGGAATTTCCCCTTAAAAGCAGATTAAAAAGCCCTTAAAATTCCTGTAAACATGTAGTTATAAATTGACCACATTTTGAGGTTTTCCCCGCAAGAAGGAGGCTACATTGGTGCCTGTAATGTTGAGCAAACGTTGGCGCGCTTCCCGACTAGCCCAGGCTTGGTGTGGGGTGATGATGCAATTGGGTAAGGCAAAGAGGGGATGATCGGGGCGTGGGGGCTCACCATCCAACACATCGAGCCCGGCACCAGCTAATTTACCTTCTTGCAACGCATGCAACAAATCGGCTTCGTTGATCAATTCTCCCCGACCGGTATTGATCAAAAAAGCGCTGGGTTTCATCCTTTCAAGCAATTTGGCATTGACGATTTGATGGGTTTTGTCATTAAGTGGCACCGTCAGGCTGACCACATCACTGGAGGAAAAAAGGTCTTCGATGCGTACAAAAGTCACCCCTACCAAGGCATCGCGCTCAGGGTGGCGGTGGGTAGCGATTACCCGCATGCCCATTGCCATCGCGATGGAGGCTACTTTTTGACCAATGCGGCCAAAACCCAAAATTCCCATGGTTTTGCCATTGAGTTCGATCAAGGGTTTTTTCCAGTACGCAAAATCGGGCTGATTGCTCCAGTCGCCATTCAACACACTTTGGTGGTGCAGGGCTACATTGTTGCTCAGTTCAAGCAGCAAGGCAAATACATGTTGAGCTACCGAAAAAGTGCCGTAGCCCACAGCGTTGGATACACAAATGCTGCGCTCGCGGGTAGCCTGTAGGTCGATGTTGTTGTACCCAGTGGCACTTACACAAATGCATTGTAATTCAGGCAATTGTTCAATGTGCTCGCGCGTGATCGGCACTTTGTTGACCACCAGAATCTGGGCAGCTTTGGATCGAAGCACCACTTCATCGCTGCTGGAGCGATCGTATACCGTTACACTCCCTAGGTTTTGTAAGGTTTGCCAACTTAAATCCCCCGGGTTGAGGGTATGTCCATCCAATACCACAATGTTGGGTTGCTCAATCATCTTGTATTTCTGATTTAGGTCAAGTAAAAAAAGGGATTTTTACTGAAAAAGACGTAATTTAAAGTTCAGATTTATTCTGCATGATGAAATTTAGTAAAAGTTGAGGGAGGTTGAGAAGGTTTAGGGAGGTTTAGGCTACCGCAAGCGACTTGGACAAGGTCGCGTCAAAGCCGCTCGCGGTAGCCTAAACCTTCTCAACCTTCCTTAACCTCCCTCAACTCTCCAAAAACCGTCCCATGAAACAAGCCATAAATGATTGGAAATTTGTGGTACTGGCCTGTCTTACCCTGGGTTTGGCACCCTTTACCCCTCAACCCCATATCATCAGCAAGCTGATCTGGCTGCGCGATGGGGCCAAAGGTCAATATTGGCTGGATTGGGTCGATCTGACGATGCATGCTTTGCCCTGGTTGTTGCTGGTTCGCTGGGGGCTTTTGTTTTTTTTTCGTCACTTTCAAAAAGAAAAACCCTCGGACATGTAACTTTTACCTTTGATAACGTTAACTCCATTGTACCAATCGCTATAAGCTCAAAACATAAACATCGATGTTTGTTAAAGTATTTTTTCCAGCCAAGCGTGGAACACCGCGACTTCCATTCGCTCAATCATTGTTCTCTACTACACTGCTGTTTTTGTTCAGTGTACAGGTTCTTTTCGCTCAATTTTCCATTACCGCATCTGAGGTAGAAACCTGGACGACGCCTGTGCCGGTGTCTTCTGATTACAACCTTAATTCCGCCTACGTTTACCTCCTCAATCCGACGGCCCTTCAGGCTATTTTTGAGGGAGAAGGCCTGAACAAAGGGGAGAAAAAAGACGTGGGACTCAAAAAAGGGGACTACCCGCAGTACATGTACCTGGCGGTGAACATCAAAGACCCCGTCAACGAAGCGAACACTTTGACCATCCCCCTGATGATTCACGATGTGCGCAATCCCGCCATTTCTCAACGTTTGGTGGAATACGGTGGTCGTTTTTTGGAAAATATTCCCGACGACAACCTGAAAAATGACATCGTAGCCAAGGTCAAGTTTGAAGCCTTCAAAGGCAATAATTCCAATGAATTTTGGAAAAAAACCGCCGAAATTTCCCTCAACCTGGGCCGTACCGCTACCAGCATTCTGAAAAACCCCATCACGGGAACTTTTTCAGCCCTTACGGATCAAATCATTCCGCAGGTGGACAAAGGCATCAAGTCGATGGGCAACCTGGAAGATCCGCAAAAAATCGTTAGCGAGTTTTACATCAAGTTGCTGAACAAGGAACTGAGTGGTTTGTACGAAGAAAAGGTCATTTCGGCCATTTTGTACCGCATCCACTGGGATGTAGAAAAACCGGTGCGTTCCAAGTTCTTCAATAACGCCAAACCCAGCCGGGTCGACGACCTCAAGAAGATGGTCAATACCTCAACTGCGCCATTCCTGTTGGTGGTGAGTACCAAAGCGGAATACAACACCGACCACTCCCAAATGGCCTACAACCAGCAATACATCGAGAAGAAAGCCAAAGACTTCCGCAAAATCCAAAACTCGGAAAAACGTGAAGTGGAAAAATCCTTTCTGGAAATCATGAAGTTGGCCGTCGAACTCAACAAACAAATGGATGGTTTCCAGAACAGCCTCAATACCAAATACCCCGATTGGTTGGCTTATTCCAAAGTGATTGAATTGTACTTCCACGTCAATGAATTGCGCAAGGAAGAATTGGGTAAACTGGTAAAACAAGAGCCGATCATTCGGGAGAAATATACCCGCTTGTACAGCAACGTGAACAATGACGTCGACCTGTGGTTTGGCACCGAGCTGATGCAAAAAGCGCGGACGGTAGCCACTTACCTGCTCAACAATCCTGGCCCTTACAATTATACCAATCGCTCTCCGCGCCACATTTACGATGACATCGAAATGCTGGAATATTATCGCGATCGGGTGAAACAGATCGAAACCCAGGGCAAGCTGCCGAAAGAAATCCAGGCTCTGGAAACCTATGACCTGACTTTGCGCAAGCTCAAGGAGATGGAAACGGCCTTGTTTGAAGCAGATTTTTCGCCCGATCCCCGCCTCGATATGGAATCCAAAAAGAGCTGGTTGCTGACCCGTGCCAGCCAGGTGTATCCGACTTGCCAGATTTGTGGCCAAAGGGTAGGGGAGAAGATCACCGCCATCGAAAACGCTACTTACGAGCAAAACATCCGCCAATACAAGGACATTTCAGCGGGCTACTACAGTAAACTTGAGTGTTTTGAAAACATCATGAACGGCCTCAATGCCTACATCAAAGCCAATAAGGATTCTACTACCATTTCGCCAATGATGTTCGCTTCGATCAAACAAGATCGGGAAGACTTCACCCGCACGGTGAATACCTATAACGAAATTGCAGGTAAAGACCATACCACCTTAAGTTCAAAAGATCTGGCGGCCTTGATTCAGCGCTTCCAAATCAACCGCGAAAAGATGCTCATCATCATTCAACGTTTGAAAGGTTTGTCCCTGGCCAATGGGGGGACGAGTTGTTTGATGGATGAAATAAAACCGTAAAGAGTGAAAAGTGAAGAGTGAAAAGTGAAAAGCTGGTACAGCAGTTGTTTTTCAACTGTTTGGATTGATTTTTCTGAGCTTAAAGTTTGGAATTAAAGTGAAAGCGGATTCTCTTCACTCTTCACTCTTCACTCTTCACTTTTCACTCTTCACTCTTCACTCTTCACTTTTCACTCTTCACTCTTCACTCTTCACTCTTCACTCTTCACTCTTCACTCTTCACTCTTCACTCTTCACTTTTCACTTAGCTTCGCTAAAACCTTCTCCGGCGTAAACGGCATATGCCGCAAAGCTTTGCCCGTAAGCGCCAAAAACGCATTCGCTACCGCTGGCCCAATAAAGGGCAATCCTGCTTCACCCAAACCTGAAGGCGCCTCCTGCGAGTCGATGAACTTCACCTCCAAGGTTTCAGGCACATCCTCCATGCGCAAGATTGGATAATCGTGGAAATTCGACTGCTGCGCCTCCCCATTTTTGATCGTGATGCTTTCGTAAAATATGCTGCTCAAACCCATCAGAAGAGAGCCTTCCGTTTGCGCCTTGGCATTGTCTGGCTGTACAATCACCCCGCCATCCACCGCCGCCCAGATGTGGTGCACCTTAATTTTTCCTGTGCTGCGATCAAGTGAGATTTCACAAATCCCCGCGCCGGGACTACCACTGCGCTCCGCAAAAGTAATCCCCATTGCCCGACCTGCGGGTAGTTTTTTGCCCCAGCCTGCCATTTCGGCTACGGTTTCGAGCACTTTTAAAGCACGCGGATGGTTGCGCATCAGGTGGCGGCGGTACTGGTAAGGGTCTTTTTTCTGATCGTGGGCAATTTCATCAATAAAGGCTTCGATGGCGTATTTGTTGGGGCCATGCCCTACGGCACGCCAGTGCTTGGTGCGCATGCCATGATCTACAGCGCGCAATTCAATCGATAAATCAGGTAGGGTATAAAAAGGCATTTCGGCACCGCTGGCCAAGAGGTTGTCCCCCGTGCCTGAAATGATGTATTTCCAGGCGCTGATGTTTCCAGCTTGGTCTACACCAGCCTCCAGGTATTGCAGGCAAATGGGGCGGTATTGGCCGTATTGCAGGTCATCTTCACGCGTCCAGAGTAGTTTGACGGGTTTGCGCACGGCTTTGGCCAATGCAGCAGCTTCCTCAACGTAATCCGTACTGGAACGCCGCCCAAAACCTCCACCCAGGTAATGCGGGTAAAGAGTGACTTTGGACTCGTCGAGCCCCAATACCCTTGCTGCTGCGGCTTTAGCGCTATCCGGGGCTTGGGAGCCACACCAGACCTCGGCACTGCTGCCATCTGGTGAAAGCGCAACTAAGGCATTCAGCGGCTCCATTTGCGCGTGGTAGAGGTAGTCGTTTTTGTAAGTAGCGCTGTATACCTTGCTGGCATCTTTGAGCGCATTGTTGAGGTCACCCTTGGTTTCCAGGCTGCGACCCTTGCGGTTCTCATCCATGACCAAAGCGGTATATTCAGCATAGGCTTGCTCACTGTTGTGGCTGGCGGCTTTTGCACCCGTACTCCACTGGATTTTGAGTTGCGCTTTGACTTTTAGTGCTTTTTCAAGGGTGTCGGCGACTACACCTATGCCGTGCCCCAGGGTAACCAGGTCAATCACCCCACTGATTTTGCGGATTTCGGCTGCGTTGAGCAAGGTTGGTTTGGAACCATTCACAGGTGATCGGCTGATTGCGCCATAAACCATGCCCGGAATGCGCACATCGATGGCGTATTTGGCGCTGCCGTTTACCTTGGCGGGCATGTCGCAGCGTTCAATGTCGGGATTGCCGATCAGGCGGAAATTTTTGGGATCTTTTAATTGGGCTGCGGGGATTTGGGGCATTTTTTCAGGCATGGTGGCAAAACTGGCCACTTCGCCATAGCTGATCTTGCGATTGCTGGCGCGGTGAATGACCATGCTGGGTTCGGTGCTCAGTTCAGCCAGCGGCACATTCCATTTTTTAGCCACATTGTCCATCAACACAAAGCGCGCTTGCGCTCCGGCTTGCCGCAAACTCTCGTAGTAACCCGAAACCGCTCGGCTGCCCACCGTCATCATGCGCCCGCCCCAGGCACCAGGGCCGTACACTTTGGGCTCAATGGGCGAGTATTCGATCTGTACTTTCGACCAATCGGCGTCCAGTTCTTCGGCAAAAATGGCCGGCAAGGCAGTCATGGAACCTTGCCCCATCTCCGCAGCAGGGTTGTAAATGGTGATGCGGCCATCGGGACGGATGTGTACCCAGGCGCTGATGGCTGGGCCTTTGTCTTCGCTGGTCAATGCTGTTTCGGAACCATCGGTTGCCCATTTGGGCAAAATGGCCGAAGCGGTTACAGCAAAGGTAATGCCTCCGGCAGCACGAAGAAACTTGCGCCGGGAGAGGGCAGGGGAGGAGGGTGTGTTGCTCTTGCTCATGGTCAAATTTCTTTTGCAGCCAGTTCAATGGCTTTGAGGATGCGCATATAGGTTCCACAACGGCACAATACACCGTTCATGTGGCTGATGATTTCTTCCCGACTAGGTTTTTTCTTTTCGTTCAGCAGGGCAGCGGCTTGCATGATTTGGCCGGATTGGCAATAGCCGCATTGCGCGACCTGTTCTTCGAGCCAGGCTTTTTGCAGGGGGTGATCTGCATTGGCGGAAAGCCCTTCAATGGTGGTTATGCTGCGTTTTTCGACCGCAGAAATGGGCATCACACAGGCGCGAATGGGCTGCCCGTCGAGGTGTACAGTGCAGGCGCCGCAATAGGATTTACCACAACTGTATTTGGTGCCCGTGAGCCCCAGGTGTTCGCGCAATACCCAAAGCAGGGCGGTATCGGGCTCGGCATTCAGCGTCTTTTTTTCACCATTGATGGTGAGCGTGTAGGTGGCCATGATATTAGGTTTGTGGGCTAAGATAAGGCTTTTTAGGGGTTTAAGAAAGGATTGAGGGTGAGGGATTTGTAAGGGATTGGGCAAATGGGGGGAAAGATTGGGGGAAATGGTTGAAAAGTGATATTTTGAGTCAGTGTGTGACAATTTGCTCCTCCTCCAACTTTGCATATCTCAATATGTAAAAGCGCTAGGTCTTTTTGTTTCTGAAAAATCAAAGCATGGGGATTAAACTATCGTACCCCGCTAGCACAAGTCTTCCAACTGCGGCCAAAAAAACATCGCGCTACCGCTGGTACAAGTCTGGAGACGTTGAACCTGGGTTGCGCATTAAAGGCTAATGAATAAGAGTTGATCTAGCGGGTTCTGACAATCAGCCAATAAGAATACCATTGCCTATTGCTGAAACTTTTCAGTTATTGGCGAAAAAGCCGAAAGAAGAAAAACACTAGCTAAATCTTGTTGCGACTTATGGCTTGAAATAGGGAGATTTTGATAAAATCAAGCTAAAACCTAAGAAGAAATTAGTTGCATGTGATTTGGAGTTCCTTAGGTCAGTTTAACAAAGTTGTTCTATAATCGTTTCAATGCGGCAGATCAGATTTTAGATGACAGACTTTGTTAAACTGACTTACGTAGTTAACAATTTATAAATCTTAAGTATGAACACATGGAGATTAATCTCTAAAGACCCAAACAAAGAACCAAATACTTTTGTCAAAATTGTTTTGATTTTTGGTTTCTTTGTCTTAATTGGAGGTATTATTTTTGACCCAGTTTTATCCATATTTGGAAATCAAACAACAGGCGTAGTTGATAGATTCTGGTTTAAGACGGCTTTTATTAAATATACTTACAAGGGGAAAGAATGTGAATGTAAAGTGGATGCCATGTCTGTTGATTCAGTGGGAGAAATAATTTCAATTCGCTTTTTCCCCTTTGCGACGGACTGGTGCGTCGAAGAATTCAAAGGAATTAAACCTGTGGATAAAATAAGGCTAAAAAAAAGGTACTAAGCGCAGGACAAAAAAGGAGTACTCGCTAGCAGTTTCAGCATCACCAATAGCTACACTTATGAGCATGCGGGGCACCGCACCAATTTCCTGACCACCGCTGGCGATGCTACGTCCCGTGGCTTCAATGGCAATTTGCCTACTGTAGACAACTCCATGACCTACGACCGCAATGGCAACCTGAACAAAAACTTGCACAAAAATGTCAGCACGATAACGTACAATCACTTAAATTTACCCACGAAACCCTAAATTTGATAAAAAACTAGACCGCATGGAGCATCCATTTTCTCATATTGTTTCTGATCCAGAAATTCTCAGTGGCAAGCCTTGTATTATCGGCACGCGCATCAGCGTGGAACTCATTATGGAATGGCTAGGTACAGGAGGCACCGTGGAGGTCATCGCCGCGAAACACCCTTTGCTTAATGCTGATTTGGTAATGGAGGCTATTCGTTATGCGGCACGTTTTGCCAAAAACGAAATCATTATTGAAGTACAGACGGCGGCATAATCAGCATCAAAGACTTGAAATATCTAACAGATGAAAACATCGATGTTGAATTAATCCTGTCCTTTCTTTGCCTTTTTTGATTGTTGGCGAAAATCATGGCGAAAAGGTAAAATTAAGAATACGTACATTTGAGTAATAGGTGCAATTACCTTAAAATAGATCAGGTTACTCTCGTCGTGGCCAATTTTGACTATTATCCCCAAGCCCACCCCTACAATTCATACTCATTTCCACCCCGTTTTTTCTATTTTTAACCATGAAAAACCAGCGCCTACCCTCCATCGACATCCTCCGTGCAGTGACCATGCTACTCATGATTTTTGTCAACGACCTCTGGAGTTTGACCCATGTTCCCCGCTGGCTACTACATACCGCCGCGGAGGAGGATGGAATGGGCTTATCTGATGTGGTGTTTCCAGCTTTTTTATTCATTGTAGGCCTGTCTATTCCCCACGCATTGAAGGCGAGGTTGGAAAAAGGAGCATCCAAAGGCTCGGTGATGCTGCACATTCTCAGCAGAAGCTTCGCGTTGCTGGTCATGGGCTTGTTCATGGTCAACCTGGAAAACATCGATGCGGCCCAATTGCTCATTCGCAAGGAATATTGGCAAATTTTGATGGCTTTGGCCTTTATGCTCATTTGGAACAATTACCGGAGTTCAATGGCCTTTGGCATCATTCCGACTGTTTTGCTCAAAATTTTGGGTTGGATCATTTTGGCTTTTCTGGCTTCCATTTACCAGGGTGCGTCGGGCAATTGGATGATGATCCATTGGTGGGGTATTTTGGGTTTGATTGGCTGGGCGTATTTGCTGGTTGCCCTGCTTTACCTGTGGATTGGGGACAAAGTGTGGTGGTTGGGCGTAGCTTGCATCGTGCTGCTGCTGCTCAATGTCAACGAATTTGTTCGATTGTTGGGTTTCGATTTCCAATTGGTGATCAGTGCATCCAATTATGCCAGTGTACTGCTGGGCGTATTGACCACGGTGATTTATACTCAAATAGCAGCCAAAGATCAATTGAAACTGCTGATTCCGAGTTTGATTGGATTAGCCATACTGCTGATTGCTTTTGGTTTCGCCACCCGACCCGAATGGGGCATCTCAAAAATTCGCGCCACACCTTCCTGGACGACCATCTGCGCCGGAATCAGCATCCTGGCCTTTGTGCTGCTGCATTTTATTGCGGATGTAAAGGGGCGTACCAGCTGGGCAGTTTTCATTGCTCCAGCGGGATCGAGTACCTTGACCTGCTATCTGATGCCTTATTTTGCGTATGCTTTTGTGGCGCTATTGGGCTGGAGTTTGCCAGCGGCATTGACGGATGGTGTGCTTGGGCTACTGAAATCACTACTCTTTGCCCTGCTGGTTATTCAATTTACAGGCTTACTGAATCGGGTGCAGGTTGGTTTGAAGATTTGAGTACTATGTTGTTCATCACCTCACTTACAATCAAAAACGATTTAAGCTTTGCTGCTTTATCATAAATGTGGCTGGTAATCATCAATTCATCTATACCTGTTTCGGCTACAAAGGCAGATAATTTGCCTTGCAGGGTTTGTTTACTCCCTGTAAAAGTGTAATACATCATGCTTTGGATGGCCTGCGGTACCTCGGGATTCTTAAAAACATCCGGCAACGGTGCCGGGGCTTGCAAAGGTTTTCGCTCATTGGTAATGATGCCCAGGAACATTTTGTACAGGCTCGTAGACAAAAAGTCTGCTTCTTCATCCGTATCGGCAGCCAGCACATTTACACACGCCATTACATAAGGTGTTGCGAGTTGTGCAGAGGGGCGAAAATTGTTTCGGTAAATCTCTATAGCCGTCTTGAACATTCTTGGTGCAAAATGGGCTGCAAAGGCATAGGGCAAGCCCAAACTGGCCGCAAGGTAGGCACTGTCGGTACTGGAACCCAAAATCCATATGGGCACCTCTACCCCTTCGCCTGGAAAGGCCCTTACTTTGGAAAATTTGTTGTCGGTGCTGAAATATTTTTGCAATTGCAAAATCTCGGCTTGAAAATCATACTCAATGTACCCATTGTTTCTGCGCAAGGCCAGGGCAGTCAGTTGATCGGTTCCTGGAGCTCTCCCCAGCCCTAAATCAATTTTGCCAGGATAGATACTTGCCAGCGTTCCAAACTGTTCGGCTACCGCCAAAGGGCTGTGATTGGGCAGCATGATGCCGCCAGAACCTACCCGGATTTTTCCTGCTGTCGCTCCGGCAAGGTGCCCAATCAACACCGCCGTAGCCGAACTGGCAATGTGTTCCATGTTGTGATGCTCGGCTAGCCAGATTCTTTTGTAACCGAGCGATTCCGCATGCCGAGCCACTTCAACTGTATTCCTGATTGCTGTAGCTGCATTGTCCCCTTCTGAAACCACCGCTAATTCTAACACCGATACCGGAACATGCTTCATTGTATATTGTTTGTTGTAAAACTATTCAAATCAAAAGGAACAGCGCTTAAACCAGTGGAGCACGCCCATTTGATTTTGATAGAACCTGAGGTAGCCTAGAATAGTTTAACAAACGCGAAGCTTCTTTTCCTGTAAAGCAGTGAAGAACATTATTCCGCTCTCTGGATATTTAAAAGGTTGATGACACAGCTTTCCATGTTTCCGACAGTGAGTACAAATTCCTGTTTTACTTTAGTGCCATCAGCGTATGCTGCTGGCTTCCAGTATGGCATATTTTGAATCGTTTCCAATAATAACTTATCTATTTTTTCATCTTTGGATGTTTGGTATTCAGAACCAAATATGTGGGCATTGATTATTGCCCCTTCTTCACTAATGGTGAATTTTACGGTCACCAAATCATAATTCGTGAAACTGCTAGCGGGAATTTTATCAATTGCTTTTTCCTGCAAGTATTTTATCAATTGTTGCTGCCCGCCGGGGTATTCAGCTTTATTTTCAGGATCAACCGTAAATGTAAAATCGAATTCTTTAGGATCATTCTGCGTTAATGTGTTCTCCGGTATGTATTTAACCTTAACCGAAATGTTCGTGCCTGCATCAGCCCTATTCATCCTATCTTTTTGTTCTTGGCTGAGGATGTCATTTTTACTGACAGATTTCAACATTTCTCCTTGATAAGTGGTCAATATGTCCACTGAAATAAATTCTTTTATCCAGGATGGTTTATAATGCCGGTTGAGATCAGTTAAGCTGTTGGCTTCCTTTAATGCTGCTTTTGTAACAAAGACATAAGGATTGATTTTGCTCACTTCAAATCTCAACTGAGCAGCTGAATTGCCTTGTGCAGCGCCGAGATTAGGAAAGGCCAGAATGATGGAAAGAAGTATAATTAGTTTGTTTTGTCTGTTTTTCATACGGAAAATTGTTGGTTAATCAATCATGCGCTCGCCCAAAAAATCAGACCAGCACGCACGAAGATAACTTAAAAATCATTCTTCTGCGCATGTTTTGTTTACGCTTAACAACTCTATAACAGGGTACCCTGCTGACACAAATCTTCTGCACTTAAAACCCAAACCATTGCCCCCACTCAAACATTTTTTATCTTTAGCTCGTTGCTCAATCCTCACTCGAAAATTTGCTTCAATGACACATTTGGTCCAAAAAACACTGCTCTCTACTTTGTTTTGTTTGTCTTTTACCCTCATCCTTTTTGCACAATCGACCGATTCCGGGTTTATTTATGGCGATTTGCTGCCGGATGCGCCAGAATTGGCCAAGCGTGGGGCATACAGTGTGGGCGTTCAAACCATTAGTTTGCTGCATAAAAATCAGCTCAATGTGCTGAAACACAAAGACGGCGTAACGCCCACCTACGATCGCCCACTCACGGTAGAAGTTTGGTATCCCGCCTTGATTCCAGCCCAGAAAAAAGAAATAGAAGTGTACCAGGAAGTGATGGGTAATTTTAATGACCCCAAACGCCCCTTGAAACCCTTTACTTTTAAAGGCCGGTGCTTGCGCAAAGCGGTGCCCAAAACCGAAGGAGCACCCTATCCTCTGGTCATTTTGTCGCATGGGTATACGGGATCCCGTTATTTGATGACCTATCTGGCTGAAAACCTGGCCTCAAAAGGGTACGTGGTGGCTGCCATCGACCATACTGAGTCAACGTTTCGCGATGCGGCACCTTTTCATAGTACCCTCTACCACCGCCCCTTGGATCAGTTGTTTGTATTGGATGAAATGGATCGGCTGAGTCAAAAAGGCAGTGGAAGTTTTTTAGCAGGTTTGGTTGATGCCAAAAACACCGGGCTGATTGGCTACTCCATGGGTGGGTATGGTGCATTGAATGCCACGGGGGCTGGATTCAGCAAAAATGCATTCCAATTGTTCAAGTCCATGAGTGGGGGTTGTGAAGCCTTGGCCGAACGTTTGGCAGGTTCCGCAGCCTATGCCAAAACCCAGGATGAGCGCATCAAAGCAGTGGTCGCTCTTGCGCCTTGGGGAATGAACAGTGGCGCCTGGGACTCGACTGGCCTGGCCGGTTTGACCCGACCTACGTTCTTTATAGCGGGCAGTGAAGACGACATTTCAAAGTATGAAAAAGGCATCAAAGCCATCTATGACGGTGCTCGAAATGCCAATCGATACCTCTTGACTTATCAAAACGCACGCCACAACGTAGCGCCCAATCCTGCTCCCCCTGAAGCTAGCGCGGAAGGTTTAGCCATCGATGAATACCTGCGTTATGCGGACTCGGTGTGGGATCAGCGCCGCATCAACAACATCAATCAGCATTTTGTCACCGCCTTTTTGGGCATTCATCTGAAAAAACAAGACCTGGGGGAATACCTCCAGCTCAAGGAAAAAGCGGTTGATGGCATTTGGAAAGGTTTTAAACCGAGAACTTCGATTGGCCTGGAATTGAGGCACGCTGACGCGAATTAACCCAAGGGTTGGTACTTTTTTAAAATGTTGTACAGCTGCTCCGGCTTAAATGGTTTAGTGATGCAATCATTAAAACCGCAGTTCAAATATTCTTGATGAAATTCCATAGACGCCTCAGCCGTAAAAGCAATGATGGGGATGTTGCGCTTTCGATCATCGCTGAATTGCCTAATCACCTGGGTTGCTTCTTTGCCATCCACATTGGGCATTTGAATGTCCATGATGATCGCGTCAAAATCATCTTTTTTCATGAAGTCAATCGCTTCTTGACCATCTTGCGCAACCGTATATTTTGCCTCCCATTTTTTTAAAATAGCAGTTAAGACAAGCACATTTACGTTGTTGTCTTCAGCGATTAAAAAGTTCATCCCGCGCAGATTCATGGCTTGTTTCGCTGGATTATTTGCGACGATAGGTGCGGGTAGGATGTCCTGTTTCTCATACTTCATTTCCACCGAAAAAATGGATCCCTGGCCCACGTTACTTTCCACAGAAATTGTTCCGCCCTGCTGTTCAATCAGTTTTTTGCTGATGGTCAACCCCAAGCCTGTTCCGCCATATTTTCGGGAAGTACTCACGTCGGCTTGCGCAAAATTGTCAAAGATTTGTTCAATTTGCTGCTCAGGAATCCCAACCCCGGTGTCTTTTACGGTGAATTTCACCGATACACTGCTTTCCGTTTCTTCCAGTAGCGTGTAGGCAAATTTCACGGAACCTCTATCCGTGAATTTAATGGCATTGGATAAAAGATTGGATAGTACCTGACTCAGGCGGACGTAATCGCCAGTTAATAGATGTTTGATGCGCGGATCTGGAATAAATGTCAAGCCGATGGATTTATCCTTGGCACTGTTTTCAAAAAGCCTGAATACATGTGTAGCTACCTTGGCCAAATTGAAAGGAATACGTTCAAAAACTAGCTTTCCCGATTCTATTTTTGAAAAATCAAGGATATCCGAAACGATGCTGGACAAATGTTGAGCAGAGAATTTCAGGGTATCTACATATTCCCGTTGAGTGGGGCTAAGCTGCTCTTCCATCAGTAGGTTAGCGATGCCAATTACGCCATTAATCGGCGTCCTGATCTCGTGGCTCATGCTCGACAAAAACTCAGATTTAGCAATGGTAGCTTGTTTTTGAGCCGTAATGTCTTGATCGGTCCCTTTTATTCCCACGATCTGGCCATCACCATTCTTGATTGCTTCGCCGATACAAGCGATGTATTTTATCCTGCCGTCTTTAAAAAGTGCACGATGTTCGACATAGAAAGGCTCTCCGGAATGAATGGTATTTTGTATTGCCTCATCCAGTTTGATTAGATCTACTGGATGACACTTTTTACGCCACGCCTCGTACAATTCCGCATTGGGGCAATCCTCTAGCTCAAAAATGCGGTACGTTTCTTTAGACCAATGCAATTCCGAGCTTAACAAATTGTACTCCCAGTTACCAACCTTGGCAATGGTTTGTGCTTCTTCATACAACACCTGGCTTTGCAGGATTTGGGCCTCAGCATTTTTGCGTTCGGCAATTTCTTCGCGCAATTTAATATTCTTATTTCTAATTATATTGTATAAAAATGCACCAACGATTAATGAGATGCTTACCAATATTAAAATAATGACAGCCATGATATAATAGTCGTGCTGACTATCTATTTCGACCTGTTTTAGTATCAAAGTTTGTTCTCTTTGTTTGCTTTTTAATTCAATGTTTTCAAGGTCAAACAACCCCCTTATTTCGGCGATTTTCTCTGCACTGCCAATGTTGTACAAACTATCATTTGCGTCGATAGCTGAATAGAGGTATTCATTCGCCGATTGTAAATCCCCCGTTTTTTCATGTAATTTTGCAAATAGTAAATTTACGTCTCTCCTTAATTCGGTCAAAGCTGCTTGATTTGCCAATTCTAGGGCCTTATCTAGAAATAGTTTAGCAGTATTATAATCCTTTTTTAAAATGGACAAGGAGGCGATTTTTTTATACCCCATTCCTATGTTTACAACATTGCCCAGCTCCTTATCTATTTCCATGCTTTTATTGGCGTAAGATATGGCGCGATCTATTTGGCCACTTTTTTCGTATATAGAGCCAAGATTATAGTAGGTGTCAGCAATCCCAGACCTAGACTGCAATTTTTGCCTGAGGCCCAATGCATATTCGTGTTCACGGATTGCTTTTTCATATTTTCCCTGTGCGGTATAAAGTGAACCCAACATAGAGTGAGCCCGTGCAATCCCATAATCATCATGAATAGCCGTTGCGATTTCTAAAGCCTTATTGACAAAATTGACGCATTCTTGATCATTGTATTGTTTGAAATAAAGCCAGGCAACATCACAATAAGCCTTTCCCAAATCTCTCCGCAGGCCGAGCCGGTCAAAGATCGCCACTGCCTCAAGATAGTATTTAAGCGCTTGATGCAGTTCGCCACGGTCCAGGTATATCTTCCCCGCCAAAATGTTCATATCCGCCTTAATGTCTTCGTATTGTTCTATCTCTTTGATGGAAAGTACTGCTTTGAGCTGGGTAATTGCAGCAGCATTATTGCCCATATTGAACTCGATATTGGCAAGGTGATAGAGGTAATTAAATTTCACATAACTATAGGTGTTTTTGGGCAACAATGGCTCGGCCTGCATCAGATAGGCATAGGCTTTTTTGTATTCATCTCTTTTATTTTCTATCACTCCAAGTTCAGTAAGCAATTCCGCTTGGTTTGTTGTTGCATTGTTGATTACAGCGCTTGCGTAAAGATCTTCTAAAATCTTCTTAGAGTCATCCAATTGATTCTGATCAAACAACAGACTGGCATAACAGAAATAGCTATAATACTTTATTTCGTAGTTGTTCTCGTATTCTAGTAGTTTAATTGCTTTCTGGAAGTAAACTTTAGCAGAATCGATATTGGCCTCCCCCAGATAAATATTCGCCGCAATGACATAGTTGTACGCCGTATACAATTTTCCACCATCTTTCAGACTGATTTGATCTGCTTGTCGTAAAAATTCGCGCGCTTTTTTTGTGTCACTGAGATTGTAGTAGTATTCTCCGATGAGGGTTAGGGCATGTTTTTCTCCGGGTTTGTTCTTATTTTTTTTGGCCTCTTTGAGCGCTTCTAAGGCGTATCGATGTGCATCCTCAATATTGTAACCATAAAGTTGATACGCAAGGATAAGTAAAGTATTGAGCCGTTTTACACCGATTTGACGGGGTAACAACTGCTCCATACTGTCAATTTCTGTGGACTGGCCACTAGAAAGCAAAGACAGGAGCATGAAGGTTAATAGGATAAAAAAAGCTCTCATCTACAATGCAGGCTGGTTAAAGATCGAATGAGTAATTGCTTCCTAGATGGATCACCTGTAAAGATAATGCTAAGCTTTGAATTATTGTGTGCTTGGAAGCACTCCTTATGTCTTTTCAATAGGGCAAGCTGCTCAAATTGTTTTGAATAATTCGACCCAGGGACACTTATCCTCAGAAATGCTACCAATATCCGCAGAGATTGCTATTTTTAAGTGAAAGTCTATCCATAAAAACAATCCATGCTGCAAAATCACCTCAAACTCGCCTACCGGAACATCCGCAAAAAAGGGTTTTATTCCGCCCTCAACGTATTTGGATTGTGGGCAGGTATCTTGTTTGCCTTGCTCATTGGCGCCCATGTCTGGGGCGAGTTGCAAGTAAACCAACAGCTTCGCAATGCTGACCGGCAATATTTCCTGACCAGCATCTGGAGAAACCCCAACATCGGCATGGAGATTACCTCTGCGGGCCCACTGGGCAAACGTTTGAAAGAAGTTTACCCCCAATTGGTGGCCAATTATTACCGTTGGGATGGCATCAAGTCGGGCGTTGCGAAGGGCGACAAGGTCTTTCGGGAAAACATCCAAATTGGGGACAGCACCTTGCTCACCATGTTTGGTTTTGGACTCCTACACGGTGACCCAAACAGCGCCTTGAAGGCCCCATATTCCGTAGTGATCACCGCAGAAAAGGCACTCAAATATTTTGGCAAAACCGATGTAGTTGGTCAAACCCTCAGCATCCAGAATTTTACGGGCGGCCATCGTGAGTTCATGATTACTGGGGTACTCGGCGAAATTCCCGAAAACTCCGTCACCGACTTGCTTGGTACCGAGCCTAACAGCCTCTTTATCTCGTTCACCACCGCACGCTACTTTTTCGATCGGGACGTGAACGATTGGAACAACATCATTTATCCCACTTACCTCGAATTGCAGCCCGGTGTAACCGGTGCCGATTTGGAAAAACCCATCCAACAACTCATCCAACAGGAGGGCGCCGATTTTGAAAAAGAAAACCTGACAGTGCACCCCATCGCCCTGAAGCATTACCACCTGCAAAAAAACAAAGCTTTGGTCAAGCGGATGTTGTTCGCCCTATCGTCGGTGGGGATCTTCATTCTGTTCATGGCCATCTTCAATTTCATCAACCTGGCCATCGGGCGCTCGGGGTCGCGCATTCGCGAGATCGGGGTGCGCAAGGCACTCGGCGGCTTGAAGCAACAATTGGCGATCCAGTTTCTGGCCGAATCCTTACTCTTGGTGGCGGTGGCCACTGCGCTGGCCTTTTTGTCGTACCCACTTGCCCAAATGCCTTTTGAGCAGATCGTGGGCAAAAGCCTACCCGTGCTAACCGCGTTCCCGATGATTTTTGCCCTCTTGCCCTTCGCGTTGGTGCTCGTAGTTGGCCTCTTGGCGGGCCTGTACCCGGCTCTCTTCCTTTCCTCCATGAAAACGGTCGAGTCCTTGAAAGGGAAACTGGGGACGGCCAATCAAAGCCTGCAACTGCGCAAATACCTGGTCGGATTCCAATTTGGAGTCGCTAATTTGGTTATCATCGCGGCGCTGGTTGTGGCGGCACAGGTCAATTATTTTTTTGGCAAAAACATCGGCTACAACCAGGAGTTTGTCGTAACCGCCCAAGTACCTCGCGACTGGAGCCCGGAAGGCCTGCGCAAAATGTTGACCGTACGCGACGAAATGGCCAAGCTGCCCGGTGTACGCAGCGCCTCCCTCTCCTTTGAAATTCCCAACGGCAACAACCAAGGCCAACCCTCCGTCTATCGAACAGGCACGGATTCTACCACTGCTGTCGTCTGCCAACAGCTGACCACCGATGAGCATTACCTCGACACTTACCAGATTTCGCTGTTGGAGGGGGAATACTTCAATCCAAATGGCCGGAATTACACCAAAGTGGTATTGAATGAACGTGCCGCACTAGCCATCGGTTTCCCGGATGCTGAATCGGCCATCGGCCAAACTTTACGCATGCCTGGAGATCCAATGCTGTACACGATCAAAGGGGTACTGCGGGATTTTCACTTTGGCTCTATGGCTACTCCGATCCAGCCAATGGTGGTGTTTCCTTTACAAAGTAGTGTTTTGTACCGCTATTTGTCTTTCAAAATTGAACCCGAAGGTATGAGTAAACACTTGGTTGTGCTACAAAAAAAGTGGGCCGAACTACTGCCAGGCAGCGCGTTCGAGTACACGTTTATGGATGATACCTTGGCGGAAATTTATGCCATGGAGTTGCAAATGAAAAGGTCGGCCTATGTGGCAAGTGCCCTCGCCTTGTTGATTGCTTTGCTGGGGGTACTGGGGCTCGTGTCGCTCAACCTGCAAAGGCGGGAGAAAGAAGTGGGAGTGCGCAAGGTTTTGGGGGCTTCGGTCTCAGGCATCATTGGGCTCTTTTTGCAGGAGTTTCTGCTCATTTTATTGTTTGCAGGGATAGCGGCCTGCCCACTTGCGTGGTATTTGCTACGCGGCTGGCTGGAAAACTATGCTTACCACATCGAGTTGTCGCCTTTGGTTTTTGCAGCTTCCTTGCTGGGATTGGCCGCGGTCACTGCCATTTTGATTAGTTTGCAGAGTGTAAAGGCTGCTTTCGCCAATCCGATAAAGTCACTGCGCAATGAGTGAGTAACTCAATCACGCAGCCTACCTTTCAGGGCTAGTTCATATTGTGTAATGCGAGTAAATTATGCTGAATTGACCCTTAACCATCAAAAACCATCATCACCCATGAGCACCTTTCCCAGCATCTTCAACGACGTCATTGGCCCGGTCATGCGCGGACCTTCCAGTTCTCATTGCGCGGCCTCCTTACGGATTGCCCGCCTGTGCCGCGACCTGATGGATGAGAACATCCAGGACATCTTCATCGAATTTGACCCCAATGGCTCCCTGGCCACTACCCACAAAAGCCAGGGCTCGGACATGGGTTTGTTTGGTGGTTTCCTGGGTTGGGAGGCCTACGATGAGCGCCTGCCGGAATCCGAAAAATACCTGGAGGCCGCAGGTGTCAAAGTCAGCATCAACATCTGCGACATCAATGCCGACCATCCTAATACCTACAAAATCACCCTGAGCAACGCCCGGGAAATCCGCAGACTCACCGCCATTTCTACCGGGGGGGGAATGATTGAAGTGATAAACATCGACGGTGTGGCGGTTTCCATGGCGGGCGATTATTTTGAAACCTTGATTTATTGCACGAAGCCAGACCAGATCATCCCTTACCTCCAGGCATCTATCCTCTACGATGACATCCAGTTTCGGAGTGGAGATGAATACAGTTTTATTCAAATTAAAGCTCAAAGTTTCCCGGACGCCATCATTTGCCAGGAGTTACTCAGCATGGATGGTGTGGCTTTCCTTAAATACCTCAAGCCAGTGCTGCCCGTAATGGCGCGCCAAAACCTGCAAGTGCCCTTCATCACCTGCGCGGAGATGTTGGAGTACAACGCGGACAAAAACAAAGCACTCTGGGAGTTGGCCGTAGACTATGAAAGTGCTCGTGGCAACCTATCCGCCGATGCTGTTTTTGCAAAAATGCGCAGCATCATCCACATCATGGGCAATGCCATCGACCTGGGCTTAAAAGGCACCCATTACGATGACCGGATTTTGGGCAGTCAATCACTCCAATTCAAAGCTCAACTGGACGCCGAAAGGCTGATTGGCGGTGATGCCAACAACCGCATTATTCTCTATGTTTCGGCCATGATGGAGGTGAAAAGTTCGATGGGTGTAATTGTGGCGGCACCTACTGCCGGGTCTTGTGGTGCCCTACCTGGGGCTTTGTTCGGAACTGCTCATTCTCTGGGGTTGTCCGAAGACGAAATCGTCAAAGCCATGCTGGCAGCCGGGCTTATCGGGGTCTTTATTGCGGCGCACGCTACTTTTGCCGCCGAGGTAGGCGGCTGTATGGCAGAAACGGGATCGGGTGGTGGCATGGCCGCAGCCGCGCTGGTAGGCATGAAAGGAGGTACCCTGGAACAGGCGCTGACTGCTGCTTCCCTGGCCCTGCAAAACTCCCTGGGCATCATTTGTGACCCCATTGGCAACCGGGTGGAAGCCCCCTGCCTCGGCCGCAACGTCATGGCGGCCAGCAATGCGGTTTCCAGCGCGAATATGGCCTTGTCCAATTACCTGCAATTGATCCCGCTGGATGAGGTGATCGAAACCATGAAGGCGGTGGGTGATCAGATTCATCATACGTTGCGGTGTACGAACCTGGGAGGGCTTTCGGTTACCAAGTCAGCCAAAAGGATTGAAGCGAGGTTGGAAGAGGGGGCGAGTGTGGTGTATAAAAGTTGCTAGTTGGAAACCCCAAGGAAAATGAGCACAAACATCAGTCATCCCGATTTTTTTAATTACTTAATGTACTGCCGAGTATCCTAAATAGATAACCTGAGGTGAGTCTATGGCTTCTAAAGTTTCTTAGGTGGTAAAAAAGAAAAAACCTGCGTAGCAGGGTATTCTTTCACCACCTAAGAAACCTAAGGCACTCAAGGAATCACCTAAGTAATGGCCAAGGTACAATTGATGTTTGTGCTTAAAAATAGTAATAATACGCTCGATGTTTTTTAAAATTCTCGATGACTCCTGTCGCGCCAGCTCCCCTACTTCAACACTGGCAGCACAATCTTCGACGCGTACAGACTATTGTGGTAAATCTTGACATTACTCTTGATAAAATCTTGCTCATTGCATTGGTAAATATTAATGAACTGCTGCGGGTTGCGATCCACCAATGGAAACCAACTGCTTTGCACCTGCACCATGATGCGGTGACCCTTTTTGAAGGTATGCGCAAGAGCCGGCAATTCAAATTTTACTTGCTCGACTTTATTGGGTACAAAAGCGCTTGGCGTTTCTAAACTCTTCCGGTACCGCCCCCGGAATACTTCGCCCCTGACCAACATTTGATACCCGCCCATCGGGTAGATTGGAGCTGGATCTGCTTCCGCATAGATATTCACGGCATTGTACCCAAGGTCGTCGGGGAATACGTCGATTATTTTTACCACAAAATCGGCATCCGTGGTAGAGATACTGGTCATCAGATCGGCCACAACATTGCCCGCAATGGTGACATCCTCGCTCAAATTGTCGGTTTGAAAAACCAAGACATCCGGTCTGCGCGCCGCAAAACGCTGATCATCGATCATGTAGGTTCTGCTGCGGTTAAAATGCACGTCTTCGGTGTAGGGCACGGGTTTGGCGGGGTCGCTGAGGTAGGTAGCGAAACCCTGGGCGGCGCTGGGTTTGGTCCAACCCAGTTTTCCATTGGCCTGCAAGTACATGGCCTGGTCGGTTTTCCCGGCTGGCGGCCATTGGTTAAAGGTTCGCCATTCGTTGGCCCCGCTGATGAACACGCTGGCTTCCGCAATTTTGGACACATCACCTTTGCCCTTCAGGAAATAATTGAAGAAAGGAATTTCGATGTTTTGCTGGTACCAGGTAGCGGTATTGCTGCCAAACTGCACATTGCCCAAATGGGTACCGTCGTTGCTAGCCCATTGCCCATGGTACCAGGGGCCTTCCACAATTTTATTGAAGGCCTTGCCCGGGTTGTTTTGTTCTGCCGCTAAGTAGGCATTCCAGGCACCCCAACAATCCTCCGCATCGAACAAACCTCCCACCCAGAGCATGGCGGGTTGCAGGTTTTTGGTGGCATTGCGGGCATCCCGGGCTTTCCACCAGGCATCGTAATTGGGGTGCACCATCAACTCTTTCCAAAAGGCAATGCTGTCGCCCATATACTTTGTAAGGCCTTTCAAACTGCCCGCCTCCAGGTGAAACTTATAATTGTCGTGGGTGCTGTAATTGAACTCTTTGGGGCCAACTGTGGTGGGTTTGGGGCGAGGCTGGCCAAAACCTGAATAAAAGCCAAAGGCGTCCATTTGAAAAAAAGCACCATTGTGGTGAAAGTCATCACCGATGAACCAGTTGGTAACCGGTGCCTGCGGGCTCACCGCTTTTAGGGCAGGATGGTTATTGGCGGCGGCCATGGTGGAATAAAAGCCAGGATAGGAAATGCCGAACACGCCTACGTTGCCATTGTTGTCGGGCAGGTTTTTTAGCAGCCAATCGATGGCGTCGTAGGAATCGCTGGCTTCATCGATTTCTGTTCCTTTTTTGTTGGGGTTAAAAGGGCGGATGTTCACGTACTCGCCCTCACTCATCCAGCGGCCCCGCACATCCTGGGTCACCATGATGTAACCTTCCCGGAAGTAGTTTTTCAGGTAACCATTCCAAACCGGAGCAAAAACAGTTTCTCCATACGGCGCGCAGGAATAGGGCGTTCGGCTCAACAAGATCGGATGTTTTTCACTCTTGTCTTTGGGGATATAGATGGAGGTAAATAATTTTATCCCGTCCCGCATCGGAATCGACACTTTTTTTTTCGTGTAGTTGTTGACAATCCAGACCGAGTCGGCGTTTTGGCCGATGGCATGATAGGAAATGGCGAGGAGGCAAAAGAGGCAAATTTTTCTCATGGTTCGAACTTTGTGTAGTGAAAGTACGCTCAATTTTCAGGGAGTTGAAAATCTTAGGGATGATTAAAAAATAATTTAACGTGGGTTCTGGTTTATTCCTATTGAATACCAATAAATTATCATGTTTTTTTGGCAAAGAAGCCATTCATCTACAACATTTTTACCGCAGAGTTTCTCAGAGTAAACGCAGAGTTTCTCAGAGTTTAGGCCACCTTCGGTGGCTAAGAGTACTCAGAGGCGCATTGAATGAACACTAAATGCCAAACAATCAAATTTTAATCGTACTCGACCTCCAGCCACCAGAGGTGGCAAAACTCCTAGAAACTAATAAACCTCTGCGAAACTCCGTGTTTACTCTGAGAAACTCTGCGGTAAAAAAATTAATTATTCAAAACTCACGTTAATTCAGCGTTTTGCCTTGCTCTTTTGAGCATACTCTTTCCTACTCCAATTTTTGATAGCCCGCCCGGAGCATTACCCCCGCAGTATACAAAATCACCACGATCACCACCCAACGCAAGGTGTCTAGCGGTAAGGATTTGACAACAAAAGCGGCGATGAGTACCGCAAAGATTCCTGGTATGGCCATTGCCACCGCGGCCTTGCGGTTGTAAGCGCCCTCGCGGATGAAACGAATGGAAGCAGGTGGCATCAAAAAAGCACAAGACCCCATCATGATCGGGAAAGCCACCTGAGGCGACATGCCCAGGGCAAACACCAGGGCCATACAGGGTGCGTACAACCCAATACCCACCGTCATCAAAGCACCCAAAATAAAATTGACGACGACGCCAATGATTAATTTGCTGCCATTTAAACCAATGGCAGTGCCTCCGCCCTGGATCCAATCCATGTTGCGGGCCAACATGAAGCCTGCTGTGACCAACAGGGCACAACCCATGACGCGCCGGATCGTTTTTTCTGGCAGTTTAGCCACCACTCCGACCCCTAGTATCGCACCTGTCGCTGCGGAAGCCAGCATCAATACGAGGGTCAATGGTTCTACCTTTATCACTGTAATGAAAATCAGGGCCTGAATCAAAACCGGAATGGTGTTGGCCACATTCATGGTGCCAGGCAAAAGGCGGTCTTCGGTTTGTTTGGTAAACTTCAATAAAGCAGTTTGTGGTGCAAAAGCGCCAATGCCTAATACATCAAAAAAATTGACCACAAAACCAATCAATCCCGTTTTGAGCCAGCTGCTGTCTTCGAGTTCATTTTTGTGTTGATTGACATCCCTGATCAAAACAATGCTAAATGTTATGGTCAGAATGGCCAGGAAAATCCAGATGAGTGTAATCATTTTTTGGTAGAGCTTTAAGGTTTGACTTCTTCAAAATCCCAGCTTGCCAGCAATACGGTTTGAGGATCAAGCAGCACTTTTTCCGGTTTGGCATCCGCTGGAATGCTGATTTCTAGGGTTCGGGAAGACAGCGGATGAACCGATATGCTGGGCAACAGTTCCCCCGTTTTGTAGAGGCCAACTTCGATGGAAAAATCAAAATGATAGGCAGTTGGCTGGGTTTGTTGCAAGGAAATTTTGACCAGTTTGTTGGCCGCATCGTATTTCCAGCTTCCTTTCAGGGCGATGTACCCGCCTTGATACAGCCATTGCTGAAAGAAGGTTTGCAGGTTTTGGCCAGAAGCCCTTTCCATAGCCAGTCGGAAATCCGTTGTCGTCGCATTGCCATTCATGAAGCGCTGATAATAATCGCGAATGCCCGTATTAAAAGCCTGATCACCGATCTTTTTGCGCAACATGTGCAAAATCCAGGCGCCTTTTTGGTAGGTCAATCCACTGGTCACCGGGACTTTTTCCGGCGAACGATCGTCCACAATTTTATAGCCTGGATCTTTAGCCAAAGCGGCATAAGTCGTCTTTCTCGCTCCGAGCAATTGCTGCACAAATTCTTCTCTGCCATAAGCATGTTCGATGAACAGCATGGTGAAATAAGTAGCAAAACCCTCACTGAGCCAGGCGTCATCCCAGGTCGATTCGGTCACCGCATTGCCAAACCATTGGTGCGCCAATTCGTGAATGACCACATTGCGCAGTCGGGTGCTCCGCTTGCCATCTACCAACTCTTCACCGTAAAAGATTGCCGATGAGGTTTCCATGCCACCTTTTACGCTGGGGGTTTCTATATTGGCAATTTTCTCATAAACGTAAGGGCCAATGTAATCGGAAAAGAACCCCATGACCTGTTTGGTGGGCGCCGCAAAATCGTAAAAACCGGCCTCCCGGTCCTGGCTGTACACCCAGGTCTGGATGGATTTCCCTTCAAACCAGCCTACGTATTGTACCGCAAATTTTGCCACGCCCAATACATACAACCAGGAGGAAACGGGCACATTTTGCTTCCAGTGGGTCAGTTTGGTACGGGAGTCCAGGGTCGTTTCTTCCATCAATAAGCCATTCGATACCACCTGATAATGGATGGGGGCAATCACCACAAATTCGCTGCTGGCTTTTTCATAAGGATGGTCGATACATGGCAACCAATGTCTGGCGCGGTTCGGCCAGTTTTCGTTGAAAAAACTGCGATCGCCGTACTTGGTGGGGCCAATGCGCAGGCCATCGGCGGGAATGCCGTGATAGGCAATGATGAGTTGGGTTTCGGTATTGGCAGTTGAAGGTTTGGACAGGCTGATCCACAATTCATTGTTGGTGTGGGTATAACTTACTTTTTGGCCTAGCTGGTACACCGAATCGATGATCATGCCTTTGTTTTGCAGCGCTTGGGTTTGATTGACAAAGTCAAGGCGTATTTTGTCCAGCCCATCCTTTTTGAAAAAGATACGGATGCTGGTTTTACCGCTGATTTCGTCGGTTTCGTCCGATAGTACGAGCTCAAATTTGTAATGAAGCAAATCAATGTTGAGGTTTTTGGGGTAATTGTCAGCATAGCTGGGGAGTGCTTTCAGTAAAAATAAAAACAAGAAAATGAGCAGGTTACAGTTGATTTTCATGTTTCAAAGTTAATCGCCTGGATTTTTAGGTTTTCTGAGTCTGCTAAAATTAATAAAAAACCGGGAGGGCTGATTATTTTCATGCAAACTTCAGCACATGCGCCGAGCTATCCTTTTTTTTACCTCATTGCTCCTCAGTTTCCTTGCCGGATTTGCCCAACAAGCCCTTTCGCCACTGGAGACTTCCTTTGCCCAGTACCAATCCAAAAAAACGGCTAGTACCTTCGGGCTCGATTGGGTGCCCCTCGGCCCTATGCTCAACTCCGCCCGCGCCGATGTAGTGCAAGTGGATGCCAGCCATCCCGGTACCATGTATGTAGGCTTTGGTTCAGGTGGGCTGTGGAAAACGGTCAATCATGGGGTTAGCTGGAATCCCATCTTTGAAGGGCAGTCGTCCTTTAGCATCGGTGATGTGGAGCTGGCCCCTTCCAATCCTTCCATCATCTACCTGGGTACCGGAGAAAACCTCAAAAAGCCGCGCAATTTCACCTTGCCGGGCACAGGTATGTACCGATCTGCTGATGCTGGTAAAACCTGGCAGCACATTGGGCTGGAAGATTCCTGGGCTATTGCCGAAATCGCCATCCACCCCAAAGACCCCAACATCGTTTTGGTGGCGGTTCTGGGGCATTTGTGGTCTAAAAACCCCAACCGTGGCTTGTTTCGCACCCTCAATGGGGGCAAAAGCTGGCAAAAGGTACTCTACAAAGACGACATGACTGGTGCCAACGACATTGTCATTTCACCCAGTAACCCACTAATCATGTATGCCACCCTTTGGGAGGTGTACCCTGGTATCAGTGGCAAAAACAGTGGCGTGTACCGCAGTTCCGATGGGGGTAAAAGCTGGACAGCCTGCACCAAAGGTTTACCCTCCGGGCCAAGGCTGGGGCGCATCGGTCTGGCCGTTTCGCAGTCCAATCCGGCCAAAGCCTATGCGCTGATGGACAACCTGAACAATGCCCGCGACGAAGCGGCCGAATTGTACAAAACCACCGATGGCGGCGCCACCTGGAGCAAAACCCACACTGGCCCTTTCCGGATTTTTCCCGGCATCGGCTGGTACTTCACCGATGTATACGTCAATCCCAAAAACGACGAAGAAGTGTTTTGTTTGGGCGTACGCCTGGCGCACAGTATGGATGGGGGGAAAACGTTTGATTTCATCGGCGGCAAAGTTACGCGCATGAACCCCAGCCTGGCGCAGGGGCTGCACCTTGATCAGTGCGAATTGTGGATCAATCCCCAAAATCCGCAACACATTGCCGTCGGTAACGACGGCGGTTTTTACCTGAGTTACGATAAAGGCCAGTCCTGGATGCACTACAACAACATCCCAACTGGAGAATTTTACGACATCACCATCGATCAGGCCAATTACCTGATCTACGGTGGCACTCAGGATGACGCCACGGTATTTGGCCCGCCTACGGAAATCAACCCCGCTTTTCCAGACCCCTGGAAATACCTCTGGATTGACCCTTGGGATGGTGGCGACGGTTGTGTGAGCCAGGTAGACCCCAGCGACGGCAACATCGTCTACTACAGCATGCAGCATGGTGCGGCCATCCGCCTGGATCGCCGCGCCGATACCACCCATTCTATTCAACCGGAATTGCCAAAAAACAGCAAGGATACCCTGAACTTTAATTACATCACACCCTACTTTATCTCTCCACATCAGGGCCAAACGCTTTACCATGGCGGGAATTTTATCTTTAAAAGTCAGGATCGGGGCGATAGCTGGAAAGTCATTAGTCCGAATTTGGGGCTTTCGGTGATCCCGGAGAAAAAGTCTTTCGCCGCTGGAGCCCTGGTGGAATCACGATTGAGCAAAGGTCTGTTGTACGCAGGTACAGACAAAGGGGCTTTTTGGGTAAGCAAAAACGACGGTGCAAGTTGGGAAGAACATTCTCAGGGCCTGGCCAATAACTACATCCGCAGCATTTGCCCTTCTCGTTTTGTCAAATCGCGGGTTTACCTCGCCATGACGGGGCTCAATTACGATGATATGCACAGTTACTTATACGTTTCCGAAGATGATGGGATAGGCTGGAAAAGTATTGCCGCTGGTTTGCCGGAAGAGCCAGTTAACGTGGTTTTGGAAGACCCGCTGCAGCCCAATGTCTTGTATGCAGGCACACTTCGGGGCGTGTATGTGTCGCTTGATCGAGGCAATACTTGGTCTGTTTTGGGCAAAAACCTGCCCACTGCTGCGGTAGCTGACCTGGAAATTCACGAGGGGTCGATGGATTTGATTGTAGCTACCCACGGCAGAGGTTTGTACAAACTGAATTTGCGCGCGTTGCAGGCGCTGGCGGCAGGAACTTTGCCCCTTGATCAGGATCACCTTTTTGAGATTCCGGCAGCCAGAAGACCCTGGCATAATTCTTTGGGCGGGGAACCCGATTACAGGACAGTGGAAAAAACGCCGATTACGTTTTGGTTGAATGAGGCAAAGCCAATTACACTTTCACTGCGCGACGCGACCAACAAGGAGTTGTGGAAAATGCCCTTGGTCGGCCAGAAGGGTTTCAACCAATACCGCTGGGATCTGGTATTCAGCAAGCAGACCAGTGATTACCCGTATTTCGTGCATTATGAGCGATTTTTGAGGGCTGGAACGTACCAGATGGTGCTCTTGGATGGGGAGCGTGAGTTGCGGCGACCTTTGGTGGTGGTGGAGGGGGTGTCGCCTTATAAAGTGGAGCGGTAGTTCTTACTTTTGGTGCTTGTTTAAATGAGATTTGTAGTCAAAACAGGTATGTATTGGTATTGTGTCTTGTAGTGTGGTGTTTAGGAGTTTTTTTCAACTAAAATTTTTAAAAATAAAAAAATACAATTATTTTTGTTTTTAAATCTCAACCCTATGCCTAAACCCATCGACTACGACGCTTTACTCAAAGATTTTATCACTGACTTTTTCCCTGAGTTCATTGCTTTTGCTGACCCAGAGCTTTATGACGCCATCGACTGGTCAAGAGGCTATACTTTTTTGGAACAAGAACTAATCAATGCCCTACGTGGCAAATTCAAAATACGCGGCAAACGCAAGTTTACGGACAAACTAGTCAGGGTTTATCTCAAAACCGGCGCTGAACACTTGGTATTCATACACGCCGAATTTCAACACCAACCGGAGGTGGGTTTCGGGCGCAGGATGTACGAGTACCGAGCATTGATCGGCTTGCGTTATGGCGTAGAGGACATCAGTGCCATTGCCGTATTTACTGGCGCCCCGCCATCAATGGAAGAGCGGAGCTATCAACGGACCACCTTCAAAACCCGCATTCAATACGATTTCATCAGCATCGTAGCCGTACAAGAAAAAGAGCAAGAGCTGATCGATGCCTCGGATAATCCTTTTGCCATCGCCTTACTTGCCGCATTGTATGCTTACCAAAGCAAAAAACAGCCTAAGTTGCGGTTGAAACTAAAGAGCAAACTATTTGAGCTCGCTCGATCCAAAAAAATGCCCTTTGACAAAATCCTCAAATTGCTTATTTTTGTAAGGGATTTTGTGAATTTACCACAGACATTTGAAAACGAATTTCGCGAAACTCAATATTACCTGACTTTTCCAAAAACAGAAGCCATGACCATTTCAAAAGGAACCAAAGAATTTGCGGCAGGGCTGTATGAACATGTATTCGGCTACGATCCAGCGGTAGCCTTGGAAGAAGAACGAAAGCAATACAAAGAGCTGCTTGAAAAGGAGCGTCAAAAGGCTGAAGAGGAACGTTTGAAAGCCGAAGAGGAACGACTAAAAGCTGAAGAAGAGCGTCAAAAAGCTGAAGAGGAACGTCACCGTATGGAAGCAGAGCGCCAACGCACTGTCCTCTACTTTCACGAAACCTTACAAATGCCTGCTACTGAAATTGCAGAGGTCTTGAATCTGGACTTGACTTACATCGAAGGCCTAATCAGTGCGTTAGAAGATAAGAATGAGGGATAATTCCCCTACTCAAAGCGCTCATCCCGCCGATAAGGCAATCTTTCCAAATACTGCAACACAATGCTAAACACCCCAAACTCCTCGCTAACCTTGCCCTGTAGCAAGTAAATTCCCTGCCCTTTGAGCGGAAACTGTTTCATTTCTGTTGGAAAAACCACGGTATTGAAGTACTCACCCTGCTGATCATACCAGGCGTCAAAACCCATTGGTTGTCCCTGTTTGGTTGTAGTGGTTTTGCGACAAATGAAATAACCGAGGATGGAAATGAGGGCATGGACCTGGGTTTTCAGCTGATTCGCCAGGCTCAGCTTCTCTTTTTTGCCATCCAAATAATCCCAATCCAACAAATCAAAAGGAGAGCAAAGCGGGAATTTAAGCAACTCTATTTCATCAAAAGCCTGGTCGAATGCCCCCTCGTGCAGCTCCGGCAGGTTGAAATCTTCGCTGGCACTTTCAAAAAAAGTAGCCGCCTGGACGAAGCTGTTTTTCGGGTTCAGCACCTTGTTTTTTTCCCACATCAGCTGGTATTTGTTCAGGCCGGTGAAACGGAAGGCATTGACCTTGATGAGCAATTCCAGTTGCGATGCAGATATGGGAACCCGGTTGATAAAATCCTCAAGGCTTTTGTAAGGCCCCTGGTATTTGTATTGGTAGACAATCTCCTCGGCCAGGTTTTTTTCCAGTCCCTGGATGAAAACCAGCCCGATGTAGAGGTTTTCACCCTCAATTTTGGCCAGCACCTCACTGTGGTTCACGCAGGGCGCATGCAGGGTAGCACCCAGTTTTTTGGCCTCGTGCAGGTAAATTTCCGTGCGGTAAAAGCCCCCAAAATTGTTGATCACTGCGGTGATAAACTCCAGCGGGTAGTAGGCTTTGAGGTACAAATCCCGGAAAGACAATACCGTAAAAGCTGCCGAATGCGCCTTACAAAAGGAATACCCCGCAAAACTCTCGATCTGGCGCCAGACTTCCTGAGCCAGATCCTCCGGGTGGCCCCGGTCTTTGCTGTTGTTAAAAAACTTACCTTTCAGTTGTTCAAAGGTTTCGGAGTTGCGGCGTTTGCCACTCATGATTTTGCGCAGCACATCACTTTCTCCCAGCGACAAGCCAGCAAAAGCATTGCAAATCTTCATCACATCTTCCTGAAACACCATCACGCCGTGGGTTTCCGCCAAATGTTCCTTAAAACAGGCGTGCAGGTACTCAAAGGCGTAGGGGTGCTTGTGCCGCTGGATGTACTCGCGCATCATGCCCGAGCTGGCTACCCCCGGGCGAATGATGCTGGAAGCAATCACCAGATCGGGGTAATTGTCGCATTGCAACTTGGGCAACAACTCCCGCATGTTGGGCGATTCGGCGTAAAAAACGCCCACCGTATCGCCAGTACGCAGCAGAGCCTTCGCTTTTTCATCGGCGTAGATTTTTTCCATGTCCTCCACATCCACCGCTTTGCCCTGGTTTTCGCGAATGTAGGTGACCGTATCGCGGATGTGTGAAAGCCCACATTGCCCCAGAATGTCAAATTTGTTGAAGCCCCAATCCTCAGCGATGTACATGTCAAAATGAACAATGGGGAAGCCAAAGGGCATCTGCCGGAGGGCCGAGTAGTGATACAGGGGTTGCTCGGCAATGATGACCCCCGAAGGATGCACGGAGAGTTCGTTGGGCATGTTTTCCAGGCGGTGGCCATACTCCCAGATCTTGCGGGCCAGTTCGTGGTGTTCCTCCGGGCTTTGAGGGTTGGCTACAATTTTTTCCATTTCACTTTTGGGCAAACCAAACACCTTACCCAATTCCCACACAATGGAGCGAAACTGGAAGGTATCATAAGTGCAGATGAAGGCCGTATGGTGCCGACCATAACGTTTGAAGAGGTAATCCAAAATGAGTGGGCGCTGGTCAGAAGGAAAATCGACATCAAAGTCGGGCGGCGAACTGCGGTGCTCATTGATGAAACGTTCGAAGTAGAGATTCAGTCCAATCGGGTCTACGTCGGTGATGCCAATGCAGTAGGCCACGATGCTGTTGGCCCCACTCCCTCGCCCCACATGGAAAATGTTGCTGTAGGAGGCGTATTTGATCAGGTCCCACACAATGAGAAAGTAGGCCGTAAAACCCATTTGGTAAATGAGTTTCAGCTCTTTTTCTACCCGGTTTTGGGCCTCACGGTTGCGTTTGTTGTAGCGTCGGCCAAAACCTTCCAGGGCCAGTTTGCGCAGCAGGCCCTGGTCTTCTTCAACACTGCCCGTAAAACAGCGGCGATTGTGGCCCAGGTCTTTTTTAAATTCGATCTGGCAATCCCGCACAATTTGGGCAGTATTCTGGACAATTTCGGGATACAGCTCATACGCTTTGAGCAATCTTTTGATTTCAAAAAGCCGTTCGTAAGGCCCCGCAAAATCCTCTTTTTGCAAGCGGCTGATCAGCTCGTTTTTACCGATGGCCCGTAGCACTTTGTGTAGCTCGTACTCCTCGGCCTCGGCAAAAGTGACCGGAGAAAGGGCTACCAGTTTAGTCGGGTGCTTTTTCAATTCTGAACTGAACAGGCTTTTGACCTGCTCCGGCCGCACCCCGATAAATTCATAGTTGCGGAAATGTTCAAGGGGTTTAACCAAACCGGGGTAAAGGATGAACACATGCTCCATTTTGGGCGGAACAGTCGGCAAGGGTTTTTGATCGATTTGAGAAAGCAGGTGGTTCAACTCGTACCAACCTTGGTTGTTTTTGGCCAGACCGATGTACAGAAGCTGGTGTTTTTCATTCCTGAATTCGATACCTAAAATGGGTTTGATGCCCTGTTTTTTGCAGGCTTCCATGAATTCAAAAGCACCAGACACGTTGTTGATGTCGGTCAGTGCCAGGGCTTTAACGCCTTTAGCCTTTGCAGCTTGCACCAGCGCTTCAGGTGAAAGTGTGCCATAATTTAAACTAAAATGAGTGTGACAGTTGAGATACATCTTCAGGTTACTACATGGTGGATGCCCATTTGATCGCGTGCTGGCCAAAACGGCGGCGCACCCGATCGAGGGCTTGTAACAATTCAATTTCCTGAGGGGTATCTTCGAGGAGGCTGATTTGCAGATTGCCACGCACCAGGCCGGAAAAACGGACGCCAATCAGGCGCACCAATTGCCGCCGGGTGTAGAGGCGATCAAACAAATCCAGGGTACAATCCAGCAGGGTTTGGTCGCTGGAAGTATAGGCGATTTGTTTTTGTTTGTGATAGGTTTGAAAATCGGCGTACCTGATTTTGACCGCCACACAAGAGGTCAGTTTGCCGGAGGTACGCAGATTAAAAGCCAGGATGCTGCACAAGTCGGTAAGTTGGGCTTTCAAAAACCGGACATCAATGGTATCGGTTTGGAAAGTGCACTCTTTGGACAGGGATTTTTCCTCGTGGTAGGGAATCACTCTGGAGCTATCGATGCCATTGGAATGTTCCCACAGGGTGGTGCCGTATTTGCCAAACTCCCGCACCAGAAGCTTGGGGGGAATTTGGCTCAAGGTGCCAATCTTGCGGATGCCCATGTAAACGAGTTTGCGGGCGTACACTTCGCCTACCCCGTGCATTTTGGCAATTTGTAGCGGCGATAAAAAGGGTTTTTCCTGGCCCTGGCCAATCAACAACTCACCACATGGTTTGGCGGCATTACTGGCCATTTTGGACACAAAACGATTGACCGACACTCCGGCTGAAATGGGCAAACCCGACTCCCGGATGATGCGCTGGCGCAACTCTCCCGACCACTTGAACGCGCCAAAATAACGATCGAGCCCGCTGAGGTCTACTTCGAAGTCATCGATGGAGTTTTTGGCAAACACCGGAGCGTATTCGGAAATGATGTCGGTGATCAGTTGTGATTCCTGGCTGTAGGCATCCAAATCGCCGCGCAGGTAGATGGCTTCCGGGCAAAGGCGCTGTGCCATTTTTATGGCCATTCCGGAGCATACGCCGTATTTGCGGGCTTCATAACTGCAGGAGGACACCACCCCGCGGTCATTGCCTCCACCAATCACGATTGGTTTGTCTTTTAAGGCGCTATTGCGCTTGCGCTCAACGGATACAAAAAAGGTATCTGCGTCGAGGTGTAATACGGCTCGGTCAAACATTAGTTTTAAAGCTTTATGGTTGGGGAAGGTAAAACAATTTCTATCTAAAATGCGCGTTTTTGTTTACTTAAACTTAGATTTATTTTATTTTAAAACAAAAAAGATTGAAAAGCGTGGGGTATATGGATAGAGAAAAGACGTATGCTAAGCATTTAAAAAACAGGCAAACCCAAGATGCTGAATCGGGTTGTTCCTGATCTTCAGCACGGATAGATTCCAGGCTGAAATAAATAGAAAATTCCCGTATATTCCCGCTACTTAATCACATTTGGAGACTATGAAAATAACCTACCTCTTGTGCATGATGCTGGTTGCGAAATCGCTTTGTGCCCAAACAGTATCCAATGCCCGGCCCAACATCATTTTCATCCTGACCGATGATCACCGTCACGATGCGCTGGGTTATGCCGGGAATAAGTATGCCCATACCCCCGAAATGGATCAATTAGCCAAGGCGGGGGCCTATTTTAAAAAAGCCATGGTCAGCACCCCGATTTGTGCAGCGAGCCGGGCCAGTATCTTGAGCGGTCTACACGAACGCACCCATAAGTACACCTTCCAGACCGGTAATATCCGGCAGGAGTACATGACGACAGCCTATCCAAAAGTCATGAAGCAAGGGGGCTATTTTACCGGTTTTTTTGGGAAATTTGGCGTGAACTACGATCACTTGGGCGATCTATTTGATGTATATGAAAACTATGACCGCAACAACAACTTCAAGGATAAGCGCGGCTATTTTTATAAAACCCTGGGCAAAGACACGGTCCACCTGACCCGCTACACTGGCCAGAAAGCCATTGATTTTATAGCCCAGGCGCCTCAGGACAAGCCCTTTTGCCTTTCCCTGAGTTTTTCGGCACCACACGCCCACGATGGCGCAGCTGAGCAGTTTTTTTACGATCAACAAACCGCAGGTCTTTTAGAGCATGTAAAGATCGATCCACCACTGCTTGCTGATGACCAGTATTTTGACGCTCAACCAGCGAAGGTTCGTGCAGGTTTTAATCACCTGCGCTGGACCTGGCGTTTTGACGATCCTGAGAAGTATCAACGGATGGTCAAAGGCTACTACCGCATGATTGCAGGTGTAGATCTCGAAATTGGTAGAATTCGCGCACAACTCAAAAAACAGGGCCTGGACAAAAACACCGTGATCATCCTCATGGGGGATAACGGTTACTTTTTGGGAGAACGCCAATTGGCTGATAAATGGCTGATGTATGATCTCTCCGTCCGGGTGCCGCTGATTATTTACGACCCCCGCATCCGCCAACACCAAGATGTGGAAACGATGGCCCTGAACGTGGACATTGCGGCTACCATTGCTGAATTGGGCAAAGTGCCCTTGCCCCAGGATTGGCAAGGCAAGAGTCTTTATCCTTTGTTAAAAAAAGCTGCTCCAAACTTTCAGCGGGATACCATTTTGATTGAACACTTGTGGGAGTTTGAGAACATCCCGCCCAGCGAAGGGGTGCGAACCAAGGACTGGAAGTATTTCCGCTACGTCAATGACAAAGCCTGGGAAGAACTGTATGACCTTAAAAATGACCCCAACGAGGAACACAATTTGGTAAAAAACCCTCAGTCCCAAACTGTTCTGACCCAATTGAGGCGAAGCATCGAGCACTTAATTCAAAAATACCGTGATCCCTATTCCGGTATTCCGAGTGGGCTAAGTGTAGAATACATCCGCCAACCCGCTCAGGTCGCCATCAAGGACCCAAGCCCTGAATATGCCTGGCTGGTACCTCAAGAAGCCGTTGTACAAAAAGCCTATCAAATTTTGGTGGCTAGTTCAAAAAGCCAGATTGACCAAAACTCAGGGGATGTGTGGGATAGCGGGCAAGTACGTAAAAACAGTAATTCCAATATCACCCACCAGGGAACGCCGCTCCAGCCTGGTCAAACTTACTACTGGAAAGTTCGGATTTGGGATCAGGACAATCGTTTGAGTGAGTATTCGGTGGTGCAGTCTTTTGATGTTGGAAGTATGGATGAAAACATCGCCACCCCTAACGCTTTCCAGCTTGAACGGATCAATCCCCAGGTCTTTAAAAAGCTCAGCGATGACACCTATTTCATTGATTTTGGCAAGGATGCTTTTGCCAGTTTATTCCTTCAATACACGCCGAAAAAACCGGACACGCTGACCATTCATTTGGGCGAACAATTGGAGCATGGGCGCATCCAGCGCAAGCCCGAAGGGACGATTCGCTATCAAAAAATCCGCCTGGCCGTTGAGCCCAATACCACCAGGTATGTACTCTCTATCCAGCCTGACAAGCGCAACACAGGCCCGAAAGCCGTCCCCTTACCTGATTCTTTTCCGGTACTGATGCCATTCCGCTATTGTGAAATTGAGAATGCCGCGGAAACCATCAGCGCCGAAGCGGTTACCCAACTGGCTTACCACAGCTATTGGGAAAACGATCAAAGCTACTTTCACAGTTCTGACCCGATTTTGAACCAAATTTGGGAACTGTGCAAATACAGCATCAAAGCCACCACTTTTGCTGGCTTGTATGTAGATGGTGAGCGGGAGCGCATCCCCTATGAAGCGGACGCTTATCTCAACCAGCTGAGCCATTACGCCACGGACCGGGAGTACAGCAATGCTCGCCAAACCATTGAATACTTCATGCATCATCCGACCTGGCCTACCGAGTGGCAATTGCACGTTGCCCTGATGTTTCACGCCGATTACCTGTACACGGGCAATACCGAATTAATTGAAAAATATTATGATGCCCTTAAACACAAAACCCTGCTCGAACTTGATCGTGAAGACGGACTGATCAGCTCCCAATCAGCCAAAAACACGCCCGAATTCATGAAAAAACTAGGTTTTAGCGACCCTAAGGAGGAACTGCGCGACATCATCGACTGGCCGCCCGCCCAAAAAGATACCGGATGGAAACTGGCAACTCCGGAGGGAGAACGGGACGGGTTTGTATTTCGGCCTATCAACACCGTAGTGAATAGTTTTTACTACAAAAACATGGAGGTTATGGCAGAGTTTGCCCACATTCTGGGCAAAACCGACGATGAAGCCGATTTTCAGTTGCGGGCAATGAAGGCAAAGAAAGCCATTAATGACAAATTATTTGATCAAACCAAAGGCTACTACGTAGACGGCGAAGGCACCGACCATGCTTCCCTGCACGCCAATATGATGGCCTTGGCTTTTGGCATCGTGCCCGAAAAATTTCAAAAACCGGTAGCGGATTTCATCAAATCGAGAGGCATGGCGTGTAGCGTCTACGGTGCGCAATACCTGATGGAAGCCTTGTACAATGCCCGGGAGCAAGACTATGCCCTCAAACTGCTGACCGACACAAGTGACCGCAGTTGGTACAACATGATTCGAATCGGGGCAAGCATCACGCTCGAAGCCTGGGACATGAAGTACAAACCCAATTCGGATTGGAATCACGCCTGGGGTGCCGTTCCTGCCAATATCATCCCACGGCACCTGTGGGGTATTCAGCCCAAAACACCGGGAGGAAGTATCGTCAGCATCAAACCACAATTGGGAAAATTGGGCTCTAGCGAGATCAAAGTGCCCTTCCTGACAGGGCTGCTGTCCGCAAGTTACAAGCGGGTGAGCAACGTTTTGCAACGTTATGTTTTTGAGGTCCCCGCCAATATGTCTGTCGAGTTGGCCTTGGGTTTCACGCCTGAGGACACACTTTTGTTGGATGGTCAAAAGGTGAATACAGCTTTTAAAACCCTCCAGTTATCGGCAGGGAAACACGAGGTGGAGCTGAAAGTGAATACGTTTTGAATGAATGATGTTGATGGCACCAATGTGAGGCATAGCTTGGTGGAATCTAGTCATTAAAAGCAAGGATCCAATACTGCAAGCAAACGTGGCGCTAAATTTTCAGGTCACCAAGATGATCTTCACCTGAGCATTCTTTCGTAAATAGAACTGGCCAATTTGAAGTCGCCCATATCAATTATCTCATCCCTAATTTTGTTGAATCCATTCTTCAAATAGAACGACTTAGAGCCTGTAAAAATTTAAGATTTTACAGATGTGAGGAATGAGAAAAAAGGAATCAGCGGTAATTTGGTTGGAGAAAATTTGCAAATATGTACCCAACCAACATCACTGATTCCCAATGGGAAGTTATAAGTTCTT
>NZ_JBGSLK010000126.1:0-9781 GCF_041740695.1 Haliscomenobacter sp.
CCTTCTCAACCTCCCTCAACGTTCTAAACTATTCACAAAGTTATCATTTCAAACTGATCCGCAAGACTCCAATAATCACTAAAACGGTACCCAGGAACTGCCAAAGCCCAAAAGTTTCACCCAGCAAAAAGTACCCCATCACAATCGTGGCCACTGGGCCAACACTACCAATAATGGCCACATTGCTGGAGCCAATGATGCGAATGGCTTCACTCATCATAAAAGTTGGCAACACTGTGGAAAGAATGGCCATGATGATAGAAAGGACATACACTTGCGACGGAAAATTGAACAAGGCCCACTGGTAAATGATCCCGTGCTGCACAATCACGCCCACACTGGCCGCCAGCATGGCCAGACAGGTATAGCGCAACGACCCCACTTTGGTGATGTACTGACCACTACCCACCAAATAAATGGCATAGGTCAATCCGCTAAAAAAAATCAGGATACTGCCTAAGAATACATTACTACCGACACCCAATTGGTCGCGATCCAGAAAGGCCAAACTCACCCCGCCATAAGTCAAAGCCAAGGCAATCCATTGGATGCGGGTCACTGGTTTTTTCAAAAAAATGGCGTTGATGGCCAGTACCATGGTGGGGTATAAAAACAGGATCAAACGCTCTAATCCCGCCGTAATGTAAAACAAGCCCATAAAATCGAGCATACTCGCCAGGTAATAACCACAAAGGCCAAATAGGAAAATGGCAATCCAGTCGCGGGTGCTGAGTACCACGTGGCGGTTTTCCCGTAGGGCCTTTTGTTTGGCCCAAATGGCGATGCCCAGGAAAAAAGGCAGGGAAAAAACCATGCGCAGGGTGAGCAGAGAAATGCTATCGATCTCGTAGCGATAGGCCAATTTGACCAAAACGGCTTTGGCAGAAAAACAAAGTGCTGCAATCAAAACCAAAATAGAAGCAATGATGCGCCGACGTTGGGAAAAATTGTTGCTTAAAGCAGGTGCTGTGGACATGTGAGTGAGGGTTGAAAGGTTCCAGGGTTCGGGAGTTCGAAGGTTCCAGAGTTTGGGTTTCTGGGATAAAAAACAGCCTTTTTTGCGAACTGCTTGTGTGCAAAAAAGGCTCGTTTTCCAACCTTGAACTCGAGTGGGATTTTTCTTTCAACTCTATTTGGACGGAAATGATTCCCTCCGTCGAATGTTTTGATATTGGATTTACTGCTTAATTACTTTGTAAAGTGACCACTGCTTTTGCTGTCGGAGTTGTAAAAAATAAACCCCTGGCACCAAACTTGATAGGTCTAAAGAACTAGGGCTGCCTTTAATTTGGCGTACCACTTGCCCGAATGTATCACTCAACACAGCCGTGTACACCTCGGTTTGAGTCGTGTTTTGAATGTATAAAATGTCTTTGCTGGGCGTTGGAAAAACTTTGAATCGGGGGTCATCTACTAAAACTTCGGGAACACCAGTAACCAAAGTTGAAAAATCGGCTGTAAAAAAATCAAAAGAGTTGCTTCCTGGCAAAGCCAGCGTCTCCAAGCTACCCGTGCCTCTGTACACCCCTGCCAATTGCAATTGGCTACCCGCGCTGTAGGCTAAGCCTCCGCTATACAAGCCCCCCGCCGCGTCCAGTACCTCTAAGGAGATGGGCCGCCCAATGGTATCCAGTACCGCCAAAAACGAGCTAAAGCCATCGCTAGGATTGATGTCTTTTCCACCGTAGTTGAAACGCCCCAAGGTGTAGCCACTGAGGTAAATTTGATGGTTTTGCCACAAGAGTCGGGAGCATTCTTGCACTTGTTCGCCCGTGAATGTCCGTGCCCACAAAGGAGTACCCGAGGAGGAACAAGCCCCCAGGAACAAGTCGGAATTGCCATCCCGACTTTGGATACTCAGGCCATTGTCGAAGCGGATTACCCCCACGATATTGCCACAAAAATAGATGCGCCCTTTGTCATCGGTAGTGATGTCGATGGGCGTGGCATCGAATACGCCTCCAGCTTTACGTGCCCAGAGCACTTGCCCATCGGGGCCCCAGGCCGTTAGGAATAAATCCTGATCGGTAGTATTGGCAGTAAAAAGCTCATTGCCAAAACGTACACTTGCATCAAAGCTGCCCAAGCCCACTACGGCGCGCCCTGGCAATTCGGCAATGCCCGCCAGGCGGGTACTGCCCATCACCCCATGGTGTTGCAGCCACTGCAAACGCCCATCCGCTTCCAGGCGCATTAAGAACAGGTCGGTCTGCCCCCCTGCGGCCCATTTTTTGCCTTCCACAAAAAGGGTGTCGCCAAAAGAACCACTCACCCAAATGTTGCCATTGTCGTTGAGCAGCACATCACTGACACTTTTTAAACCCGAACCATCAATCACTTTCGCCCAGGACAATTGGCCGTCAGGACGGTAAGACAACACAAAAATTGCCTTGCCTGCATCGAGCGCGGACAGGGTTGTATCGGGCAAAACCAGCTCTCGCCAAAATACCCCAGCACACAACAAGCCACCATTGTTCAAGGGGCGCACCGCGATAATTTCTTCATCTAAAGGGCCACCGCCATGGCTGAAATAGCGGTATTGGGCACTACCTTTAGGGCGTTGCAAGATGACAAAATCGCTGCCACCCTGGTTATTGAGTTTGCGCCCGTTCAGCTCCATTTGCCCCTGAAAGGTAAAAGCTGTAGCGCAGTTGCCCTCGCTATTGCAATACAAATCGCCAGGATTTTCGTTGCCAGTGCCACCGAATGTCTGGAGATTTTGCCATTTTTGGGCGCAAATCAAGTTCGGGCACAAAAATGCCAGGCAAATGATCAACCCGATTTTTGCGATTCTGGAATCGGCGGCTATACGAATCATATTGGCTTGTCGTTAAGTTGTTCTAAAACAGAAACACTGCACCATGCATAAGTTCATCGAATATCGGCATTTTGCCCTAATCCTGCTGGTTTTTATGGTATTTGTCGGCTGTAAGAAAAAAGCGGACGATCAGGTTCTTGCTCAAAAAACGGGCAATGCCGTGCTGGACCAGCTCAACGCCCAAATTGAAAAGAGCCCGAAAAACGCCAATTTGTACTACGCTCGCGCTGAGCAGTACTTCGCCCTGGACGGTTTTGACGAAGCCATTGCCGACCTGAACAAGGCCATCAGCATCGACTCCAGCAAAGTGGACTATTACCACCTGTTGGCCGATGCGTACATGGATTATTTCAAAAGTTTTAAGGCGCTTAAAACCTTGGAGACGGCGGTGATGCGTTTTCCTCGGCGCATTCCCACCTTGCTCAAATTGTCGGAGTTTCAGATGATCCTGCAAATGCACAAGGAATCGATGAAAACCATCGATCAGGCCTTACAAATTGACCCTCAGAATGCGGAAGCCTTCTTCATGTTTGGGATGAACTTCAAAGAAATGGGCGACACTGCCCGCGCCATCAACAGTTTTCAAACCGCCGTTGAAAACGACCCCGATCTGGTGGATGCCTGGATCAATCTGGGGCAATTGCATGCCGCCCTGGGCAACGCCATCGCCGGGCGTTATTTTGAAACAGCTACCCGCATCGACCCCAAAAACGTAGAAGCGCTACATGCCCGTGGCTACTACCAGCAAAGCATTGGTGACCTGAAGGGCTCGCTGGCCACCTTCAACAAGATCAATCGCGTTGACCCCAAATACGCTGAAGGCTACTTCAATGCTGGGCTGCTGTTGATGGACATGGATTCTATTCCATCGGCTTACGAAAAATTTGATGCGGCCATTCAGGCTTCACCGGTACACATTCAGGCGTATTTCTATCGGGGCGTAGCGGCGGAAATTCTGGGTAAAAAACAACAGGCAAAGGCGGATTATGAGCAAGCGCTGAAGTTGGCTCCGGATTATACGAAGGCAAAGGAGGGGTTGGAAAGGGTGCGGTAGATTTTTCAAGAAACAATAAACACCAAAACAATCACCACCCAAATCAACCAAAACAAGTACACCACCAAATTTCGCTTTTGCCGCAAACGTTCACAGTAAGCATCCCCTTCCTCTTTCCAGGAAGGAACAGGCAGAAAATTCTCCCCACCAGTTCGCCACACCGAACCCATGGTGTCCTGCCAAAAATCGTGGTATTTGCCGCCGACGCGGCGCTTTTCCATCCGTACGGAAAGGTGCCCCATGAAGACCATCAGACCCAGAATAAACAAGATGATTAAGATTCGTATCAAAATGAGCATAGGAAGAAATTGTCGTTTGTAGCCCGAACAAAAAAACTTAAATAAAAGACCAGTTAACTTCCTACAAATCTACATTTTTTTAAGGCTTCGCATTCTTGATTAGTGGTTTTTTGCAGGTTTTCCGACCAATGCTTCCAATGCCCCAGCCAGTTCCAACCCGGCATTTTTTCCCTGGCCCTGGTAGCGCAATACCCCCTTTTCATAAAAAGCAACATCCAGCGTAGCCTGCATACTCTCGTTCACTTTGCCCGTCATTTGGCCACTGATGGGGGAAATTAAATTGGCCCCAGGGGCCGGGTGTGCCGTGATTTCAAGGCGGTTTTTGCGGTCAAAAAAAGCCAGTTTTACTTGATTTTCTGCCAGTTCCACCTGCATTTTGGCTCCAGTGTAGGTGGCAAAGCGATACAATTTCCCCTCCCACAAAAAACCAACAATGTAGCCGATAAAATGGCTGCCCAACCAGGGAATATGCGCCACCGAAGCCATAAGGGACATCGGTTTGGCACTGTCAAAATGGTTGCTTTGCATCCAAATCCAGGACTTGGGAAAGGACACTCCCCAGTCTTTTTCTACATAACCAATGCCCGCATTAAAATCGACCGCCTGACCATACACTTCCAATTGCCCTTGCAAACGATGGTGTACACTCACTACCCCGTGGTAACATTCCATAAAAGGCATAAAACTGAACCAGCCCATGATACCCGGCGCACCCAGCATTTTGGGCCAGGGATGTAGGTTTTGTAATTGGAGGGTGCCTTTTAGTTGGGGCAGGTTGAGGGTGATTTTTTCGGCAGAAAAAAAGTTATCGCCCAATTGGACTGCGAAACGCTCCGTACTGGGTTGGAATGCTTCAATGGGAAACTGGTGGTAATAAGCCTTGCATTGGATACCGTCCAGCACCTGTATAAACGCATGCGCCTGTCCATCCTGTCCATAACTCACGCCCGGGATCACCGCAAAAACCGCCTGACTGCTTGGGTCCACCAATTTGAAATACCAGCCTTCAAAATAGTTGCGCGTGCGCCCCCAGCCATGGTACATTTCGGGCTGCCAAAGGGCTCGCCAGCGTAGTGTTTGGTTTTGCATGGTGTTTTACATTTTCTTTAACCTGAAAGTACTGCGCTCCAATTTATGTTTATTCTAAACAATGATTTAACCTTTAGTTTACAATAACTTAAATTTGGTATTCCTTTGGTTAAGCCAGTATAAACTAATTTTGCTTTAATCGGATTACCCTAATAAATAAAAACACACACTCAATGAAACTAGGTTTACGACTATTGCCTTTCCTGGCCATGCTGTGTTTATGTTCAAACATTTACGCGCAACAAACTACTTCTTCCATCCAAGGTACTGCAACTTCTGAATCTGGCGAAGCCCTCGTGGGTGCCAGTGTAGTTGCCACGCACGTTGAATCAGGCACCGTTTATGGTGTGGATACTCGCGGAGATGGGGGCTTTAACATCCCCAACATGCGGGTAGGCGGCCCATACACGATTAAAGTGACGTATGTTGGCTTCAAAGATTTCCAACTCGATGGTGTTTTCCTGCAATTGGGTAGCAAATTCACCGTCAATGCCAAGTTGGCCGAAAATTCAGCGCTGTTGAGCGAGGTAGAAATCACCTCTAAGCGCTCTGATATTTTTGGAAAAGGCCGGACGGGTTCAGAAACCAACGTTGGTTCTGACGCACTGACCAAACTGCCTACCATCACCCGCTCGGCACAAGACTTCTACCGGGCTACTCCAGCTTCGGATGGGGTTTCTTTTGCAGGACGAAATGATCAGTTCAACAACTTCACCATTGATGGCGCCATTTTTAACAACCCCTTTGGTTTGGATGCCGCTACACCTGGTGGCCAGGCGGATGCACAACCCATCTCGCTGGATGCCATCGAACAAATTACCGTTTCCTTAGCGCCTTATGATGTAAGCCAGGCCGGTTTTACGGGTGCTTCCGTGAATGCGGTGACCAAATCAGGCACCAATACACTCAAAGGCTCAGTATTTGGATTTTTCCGCAACCAGGATTTGACGGGCGGAAAAGTAAGTGGAGAAAAAATTGTAGTACCCGATCTTTCTCAAACCCAGTACGGATTTGCACTGGGTGGCCCGATTATCAAGAACAAACTTTTCTTTTTTGCCAACGCAGAAATTGACAATCGTAGCGACATCGGTTCAACGGCGATTGCCGCTGCCGCAGGGCGAACGGGTTCCAACGTATCGCGGGTAGCCAAGTCGGATTTGGACGCGGTTTCCGAAGCTTTGAGCCGCAAATATCAATACAAAACTGGCCCATACGAAGACTATCTGCACAATACCAACAGCACCAAGGCCATCTTGAAGCTGGATTACCAAATCAGCAAAAACCATACCCTGACGGCAACCTACAACTTCCTGGATGCCTTCAAACAAAAGCCTGCGCACCCTTCGGCCATTGGTCGCCGAGGCCCTGACTTGACTACCTTGCAATTTTTCAATTCAGGCTATCAGATCAACAACAAGATCAATTCAGGCATCATCGAATTGCGTTCCTTATTTGGCAATTCTGCCGCCAACAAATTGCAAGTGGGCTACACCTCTTTCCGCGACGCCCGCGACCCTTTTTCAGAGCCTTTCCCGGTCGTCAGTATCGCTAAGGACGGGATTCGTTACATCGTAGCGGGTCACGAGCCCTTCTCGGTTTTTAACCGCTTGAACCAGGATGTGTTCCAGTTTACCGACAATTTCAACATCTACAAAGGCAAACACAACTACACCATCGGCACCAGTGTAGAAGTATTTAGTTTTGACAACTCGTTCAACCTGAATGCTTACGGAGGTACTTTTGGCCCGGATTACGTGAGCACTGCAGCCTTTTTGGACAGCGTAAACACCGGTGCTTTCGACAATGAAGTAGCGGGTGCCCGCGCTTTTGCGAATGCCAATGGGGGTGAAAACGGAACCCCGGGCAAGGGTTGGGCCCTGGCCGAAACCAACGTAGGCCAATTTGCCTTTTACCTGCAAGACGAATGGACGGTGAACAACAAATTCACCCTAACCTACGGCATCCGCATGGACATGCCTTTGTACTTCAACACGCCTGAAAAAATTCAGGAAAACATCGACCGCAACTGCTGCTATGATCCAACCATTACCTGGTACAATGAGCAGGGTGACCCTCAAAAATTTGACCATACCAAGCTACCAAAACAGGTACCTCTGTTCTCACCCCGGATTGGGTTCAACTATGATCTGAGTACCGATGATGGTAAAAGCGCTCAGTTGCGCGGGGGAACCGGCTTTTTCACTGGCCGTTTGCCCTTCGTTTGGATCGGCAACCAGGTGGCCAACCCCAACTTCTTCTTTTACAACTACACCGATCAGAACTTCAAGTTCCCACAAGTATGGCGCTCCAACTTGGGTTATGATCGCAAAATGGGCAATTGGGTATTCACCTTGGATGTCCTGTACACCAAAGACCTGCAAGCCGCAATGGTGCGCAACTACGGCTTGAAATTGCCAACTGGCCAGCTGCAAGGTCCTGACAACCGTCCGATTTACACCACAGCTGACCGCACCCTGGTTTTTGGTGGGGCCACCAACGCCTATGTGTTCTCCAACACCAACGTGGGGTACTCCTTCAATACCAGCGTACAACTGCGCCGCAATTTCAAAAACGGCCAGGTGATGTTGGGTTACAACTTCCTGGATGCCAAAGATGCCTCTTCGGTGGAAGCGGAAATTTCCAGTGACGCCTTCGACCGCAACCCGGCCATCAATCACGTGAACAATGCCCTGTTGGCGCCTTCTTTGTTTGGGGCCAAACACCGCATCATTGGTTCTGCCTTCAAAACGTTTGAGTACGGTGGCCGTTGGGCGACTACTTTGTCGACCTTCTTCCAGTATGCCCAAGGAGGTACAACTCAAAACGACAACGTAGCTGACTTCCGCTTCAGCTATACTTACTCTGGCGACATCAACAACGATGGTTCGGGCCTCAACGACCTGCTCTTCATCCCAACCGATGCGCAATTGAGCCAGATGAACTTCCAAACTGCGGCCCAGCGCGACGCCTTCGGCAGTTTCATCCGGCAAGACAAATACTTGAGTGCTAACCGTGGCAAGTACGTTGAAAAATACGGCATCCTGGCCCCTTGGTATTCACAGTGGGACATTCGCATCGCGCAAGACATGAAGATGGGAGATGGTGGCCGAGGCTTTCAGCTCAGCCTGGATATTCTCAACTTTGGCAACATGTTGAACTCTAACTGGGGCGTACGCCAATTGCCCGTGAATACCCAGCCATTGGGCGTAAGTGTGGCGAATGGAGTACCCACCTACTCCTTTGATGCTTCGCTCAAAAATACTTTCGCTGATGACTTTAGCTTGTTGTCGAGATGGCAGGCGAGAGTGGGATTGCGGTATACGTTCTAAGTCGCAGGCTGAAAATACTTTAGGAACGAGAACAAAATAAGTTACCGAATTTACCAAAGCTATTTTGAACTTAATCGAGTATCTTTTAAGGCGAATAGCAAGCCTATTTAACGAAAAAGATAGGAAGAATAAGTTTAAAAGAGCAAAGGTAAAACGGGAAGTTATTTTGTTCTCGTTCCTTAGGTAGGATTAAAGCGCTACTCACTGAGCTGTGGGTAGCGCTTTATTTTTCCCTAAATTCTCCCTAAATTCGCCCCTCATGGCCGTAAACGAAACTTATACCATTCACCTTCCGCAGTTCGAAGGCCCCTTCGACCTCTTGTTGTTCTTCATCGAACGTGATGAATTGGACATCAACGACATTCCTATTGCCACCATCACCGACGATTTTTTGGATTACCTGCACCACCTGGAGCAGCTGAACATCGATATGGCCAGCGAGTTCATCCTGGTGGCGGCCACCCTTTGCCGCATCAAGGCCAAGATGTTGCTACCACGCAAACAATTGGACGAGGCTGGCAACGAAATTGACCCCCGCGACGAACTCGTACAACGCCTGCTGGAGTACAAACGTTACAAAAGTGTGCTCGACGAAATGCGCGAAATGGAAGAGCACCGCGCCATGCAGGAAGTACGCGGCAACCTCACCCAGGAACTCCAACAAATTGCCACCAAAGCCTTGGTGGATACCGAGCTGGAATCGTTGACGCTCTTCCGCCTTTTGCGTGCTTTTGAAAGTGTGATGACGCGGTTTGAAACGCCCCAACCCAGGGCTGTGCACCAGATTGCCCGCTTCAACCACACCATTGAAGGCCAGCAGGAATTCATTTACAGCCGCATCAGCAATGGTCGCCGAGCCGATTTTGGATCCATCTTCGGGGAGTGCAAAGACCGCATTCATGCCATCATTACCTTTCTGGCCCTGCTGGATCTGGTCAATATGAGCAAAGTGAAAGTGCTACAAGGAGATGGGATGAATAATTTTTGGTTGGAAATGGCGCCTGAGGAAGAAATGGTTTCGGAGTGGGAGGAAGAGTAAAAGACGTTGATTAGACTTGAGGTTGATTAATTATCAGGCAATTGATTCATTGTCTAATGATTTTGAGTTAAGAGTTAAGAATACATGACTTAAGAGTTTAGAAGTGGGCTACCGCAGCGACTTAGACATGCAATGCTGAACAAGTCGCTGCGG
>NZ_JBGSLK010000127.1:0-67084 GCF_041740695.1 Haliscomenobacter sp.
GCTGGTCTGATGATGGTTGCGATAAGATGATCAAACTTAGGGTCGCTTTACGCAGCCAAAAATTCGATCTCATCACTAATATTTTCAGGAAATCCGCAGCTTAATGATGAGGTGCGACAATTTGAATTACACCCTTTTCAATATTGCTAACCAGTTCAAGCGTTTTATTGATGATAGGTTCAAGGCATTGCTCGTCTTTGCCGTCAATGAAGTTTTCAATCTCTTTTCGTTTAAGATTGTATATTCTGTAAATCCCAAAGTCCAGGTCATTAGCATTGAACTGGAACATTTCTTTTAGGAAAAACTTTAATTGGTCAATTGAATTTTCTTTACTCATTTCGTCTTTTGTATGAATTCGCTAATTTACGTTTTTAAGTCGGTGCGTTGGATAAAAAGTGGCTCTTTTGGTTTTGCCGAAGGGTCGGCTTTGCGTGTCGGGGCAAAACCAAATGTGCCGCTTCGTGACTCCAGCAACAATACAAAATACGTAGTACGCAATACTTAAAAGCCCTATTCCGGACAACACAAAATGCGTAACCCATTGATGGTAAAATATAGCTAGCGTTTCGCTCCACCGGCCTTTTTTCAGCTCCGATCTTAATTCCCCCCCTACCTCGGCACCTCAATCTTCCCCAAAATATCCTTAATCACATCCTTCGTCGCAAAACCTTCCATTTCCCGCTCCGGCTGCAAGATAATCCGGTGATTCAGTACCGGATAAGCCACGTACTGAATGTCCTCTGGCGTCACAAAATCCCGCCCATTGATGGCCGCAATCGCTTTGGAACTGCGCAAAATGGCCAGCGAAGCGCGTGGCGAAGCACCTAGGTACAAATCGCCGTGTGTACGCGTTTGGGTAACGATGTGTGCGATGTAGTCCAGCAGGTGGTCTTCGATAAACACGGACTCCACCAGGTCGCGGCATTCTTTGACCAGTTTGGGCGACATCACTTTTTTCACCTCCTTTTGCAAGTCCGTTTTAGATCCCGTGCGGAAGCGGCGCAGGATGCTCTTTTCCTCCTCCAGATTGGGGTAATCGATGTTGATTTTCATCAAAAAACGATCCAACTGGGCTTCGGGTAATTTATAGGTACCTTCCTGTTCGATGGGGTTTTGGGTCGCCATCACAAAGAAGGGGTATTCCAATTGGTAAGTCGTGCCATCCACCGTAATCTGGGCTTCTTCCATCACCTCAAACAGGGCCGCCTGCGTTTTGGCGGGGGCACGGTTGATCTCGTCGATCAGCACCACGTTGGCAAAGACCGGGCCAGCTTTGAAGGAAAAATCCACCGTTTTTTGGTTGAACACCGAGGTGCCGATCACGTCGCTGGGCATCAGGTCGGGGGTAAACTGGATGCGCGAGAATTCTACATCCAGGGTTTGAGCCAGCAGTTTAGCCGTGAGGGTTTTGGCGATGCCAGGTACACCTTCCAGCAGCACGTGTCCATCCGCCAGCAGCGCGGTAATCAGCAAGTCGATCAGCTCCTGTTGGCCGACGATCACCTTGCCCAATTCGGTACGCACCTCATCGATGGCGGCATTGACTTTGCTCAAATCCAGGCGGTTACGGCCCCAATGTCCAGTGGTGCTTTCGGGTACAAGTGGGGATTCAGTATACGTCGTTTCTTCAGGGGCATCAAAAGACTGCTCCGCAGCGTTTGGGTTCATTTCTTCTGGCACTAGCATTTATTTACAGTTTTTGTAAAAGCTTTCAATTTGTTGATGGAAATCCGCCAGGATTCGCTCCTGGATTTCTGGTGAAAAGTCGATGGCCCGGTACAAGTCCAGGATTTTTTGGATCCTTTCCACTTTGATTTCGGATTTTACACTGAGCTGATCGACAAATTCTTCTTGCAATTCGCGGGTTTGGATTTTATACCGATCACGCACAAATTGCAAAAAGAGTTTCATTTTTTGGAGCACCAATTGTCGATGGTTGTTTTGCAAAAAATACAAACGCCCAATGGTGCGGATAAAAGCCAGGGAGTTGTTTTTGTTGGTGGGTAAAACCGGAATGATGCGCTGGCGGCGTTTGATCCTGACCAAAAAATACAGCAGGGTAGTCCCCAACAGCGTATACCAGGCCCAGGCTAGGGGTGGCTGGCTCAAGATGTAACTCAAGGGGCTGGGACGGTTAAAATCGCGGCGGCGGCGGCCCTGGCCATCGGCGTTCATGTTTTCGGCCACGGCTCGATTGACCTTGCTGGTACAATCCCAATACACTGGGCCTGCGGGTAAATGGCCTAGTGCGGCTTCGGCATATTGTTTGCCACGCTGATTGATCATAAACAGGTTGGTAAAAAACAAGGGATTGCTGTGCAGGTAAAAATGGCCTATCCCGTAGCGGATGCGCACAAAATTCGTCTTGCTCCCGTTGAGTTGCCCCAAGGCCACAAAACCATCCGGATCATCACAAAAATACCCCCGATCAAAGAAATGCCAATCGTAGATGCTGTCGGGGTCAGTTGTGCGGTAAGTAAAATCAAAGGGTTTTTTCTGGCGTAAATCGGGGTGCAAAAAATTGGCTTCCACCCCCCTATCCTGGTAATAATTCAAATTCTCCCATTTGTCTTCCTTACAAGTTTTGGGATACAATTTGGCCATCAGTCTGAAAGGTAAAACCTGGGTAGCAATAAAGGCATCGTTGCCATTGTACACAAACGTCAACAACGTTTGGACATCGGCGGAATCAAGGAATTGCCCGGCCCCGACAAATACATAGTTGGATTTTTCAGTGGGTTCGGTCGGCAAGGCCTTTTGGACACGTTTTTTGAGCAAGGTGAATTTTTCCGTTTTCGCTTGTGTTTTGAGGAGTTGAAAAACCACCGCCAGGCCATAAGGGCCCTTGCTCAGTTCCTTGTAATGCTCGTTCCAGGTGTAGGTACGCCCCCCATTGCTGCTGATCAAATAAATCAATAAGCCGAGCAGAATAACCACAACCGCAGTGAAGAAGAAATATTTTGATCTCATACGGCAACATTAACTGAGGGTGGAGAGGAAATGGTGGAGGGTGTCGTTTTTAAAAAAGATTGAAAACCTGGTTCAATCTGCTCAAATTGCGCCTGGTTCAACTGTTGCCCCCCGTAACGTACCCGCTCAAAAATCAAGGTCAGCACGCGAAACTCGCCGTAGTGCTTCGAGCTGTGCATTTCTTGTAAATACTGGCGATTGGTTTTGTTTTTACGCCAGGTGATGGCCCTTTGGGTCGACAATTGTTTGAGTACTTCCAGGTAATACAAACGCACGGCTAACGCATAATCATTTTGCCCAATGGCCTTGTTGATGTAGGGGTACAATTCCGTTTCTTGTAGGTTTTCTTCTATTTCCTCGATGCTCAGATTTTCAATGATTGCTTTTTTAACCGCTCGGTTTTTAGGCGCGTTCAGGTAGTGCCGCAGAAGCAAAGCTAAAATGACCACCAGCATTAAACCCGCCAAAACTTTGAGTACCAGCATTACGGCAGGTCCCAGTTGAGGCCATTCAAATTTCACATTTTCTTTGGGTGTCCGCGGTTTTGGTGGCTTCTTTTTTTTGATGCTGTAATCCAGGCCTTCGATGGATTTTTGCCAGGTACCTTCATCAAAACGTTGAGGTTGGATGGGCTCGGAAAGGTATTTCTCTTGTTGGGGGTTGACATAGCCTTCTTGTGCAAAAATGGCATTCGCAGCAACATTTGCCCATAAAAAAACCAGGATTGACCAGATTCGGTAGCGCATATAGATTCAAAAATAAGCAATTCTTTTAAGTTGAACGACAAATTTGCGGGTCACGGGCTGTAAAACCTTTAAATTTATTGTACGAAATTTTATCTTCCTGTACTTAAATCCTTTAGCATTGATTACCTTTGCGGGCAATTTGGAAACGAGTAAGCCATGCCTAAGGACAATTCCATCAAATCAGTGCTGATCATCGGGAGTGGGCCCATTATTATTGGTCAAGCCTGTGAATTCGATTATTCCGGTTCTCAAGCTTCTCGCTCCCTGCGCGAAGAAGGAATCGAAGTCACCCTCATCAACTCCAACCCTGCAACCATCATGACCGATCCGGTTACGGCAGACAACGTCTATTTGTTGCCGCTGACCGTGGATAGCATTGTGCAGATTTTGGAAGAACGCAAGATTGACGCCGTATTGCCTACCATGGGCGGACAAACTGCACTGAACCTTGCAATCGAAGCCGATAAGCTGGGGGTTTGGGAAAAATACGAGGTGCGCATGATCGGTGTCGACATCGCCGCCATCGAGTTGACCGAAAACCGCGAGGCTTTCCGGCTGCACATGATCGACATCGGGTTGGACGTAGCGCCTTCCTTTATTGCCAACTCCTTTTTGGAAGGCAAAGAAGCTGCGCAAAAAATCGGTTTCCCCTTGGTGATTCGCCCTTCGTATACCCTGGGCGGAACGGGTGGTGGCTTTGTCCACAAAGATGAAGAGTTCGACGCAGCCCTGCGCCGCGGTTTGAATGCCTCCCCTACCCACGAGGTATTGGTGGAAAAAGCGGTATTGGGTTGGAAAGAATTTGAATTGGAGTTGTTGCGCGACAAAAATGACAGTGTGGTCATCATTTGTACCGTAGAAAACTTCGACCCCATGGGCATCCACACGGGCGACAGCATCACGGTGGCCCCCGCCATGACCCTTTCCGATACGGCTTACCAGGATATGCGCGACCAAGCCATCCTGGCGATGCGCTCACTGGGCAATTTTTCCGGGGGCTGCAACATCCAGTTTGCCCAAGATCCGGTTACCGAAAAGTTGATCGTCATTGAGATCAACCCACGGGTGTCACGTTCTTCAGCTTTGGCGAGTAAAGCGACGGGCTATCCCATCGCTAAAATCGCCGCAAAACTGGCCATCGGATACAACCTGGACGAACTCAAAAATCAAATTACCAAAACCACCTCGGCATTCTTTGAGCCTACGCTCGATTACGTGATTGTGAAAATGCCGCGTTGGAACTTCGATAAATTCCCCGGTGCTGACAATTCCCTGGGCCTACAAATGAAATCGGTAGGTGAGGTAATGGCCATCGGGCGCAACTTCCTGGAAGCGCTCCAGAAAGCCTGCCAATCTTTGGAGAATGGCCGCAAGGGCCTGGGTGGCGACATCAAGGAATGGGTAAGAGTGGAGGATGTACTAGGTCGCTTGGAAGTGGCCAGCGATGACCGGATTTTCCGCATCAAAGATGCAATTCGCCTGGGGGTTCCCCTCCAAACGATCCAAAAATTGACGCACATCGACCCTTGGTTCCTCAAACAAATCAAACGCCTGGTCAAATACGAAAAGCAACTAATCAGATACAACGTACCGGATGATCTCCCCCCCGATTTTTTCCGCGAACTAAAGGAAGTCGGCTACTCCGATGCCCAAATTGCCTGGACCATGCGGGTCAATGAGGAGGATGTGACCAAGATGCGCAAAAAACTGAACATCCGCCGGACCTATAAAATGGTGGATACTTGTGCCGCTGAATTTGAGGCCAAAACACCCTATTTCTACTCCACTTTTGACAGTGAAAACGAGAGTATCCCTACTACAGATAAGAAAAAGGTGATCGTACTGGGCTCCGGGCCGAACCGGATTGGACAGGGCATCGAGTTTGACTACTGCTGTGTACACGGTCTGCTGGCCATCAAAGAGGCTGGTTACGAGGCCATCATGGTCAACTGTAACCCTGAAACCGTCTCGACCGACTTCGACATGGCGGACAAACTGTACTTCGAGCCCGTATTTTGGGAACACCTCGAAGAAATCATCGAGTTGGAAAAACCAGAAGGGGTCATCGTGCAGTTGGGCGGCCAAACGGCGCTCAAACTGGCCGAAACCCTGCACAAAAAAGGCATCAAAATCATTGGTACCAGTTTTGCCAACATGGACCTGGCCGAAGACCGGGGTGCTTTCTCCGACCTGCTTAAAGAACTGGACATTCCTTATCCCGACTACGGCGTGGCTGAAGATGTGGATGAAGCCATTCGGATTGCCAATAAAGTAGGTTATCCCGTGCTGGTGCGTCCAAGCTACGTATTGGGCGGCCAAAGCATGCGCATCGTAATCAACGATCAGGAAGTGGAACGCCAGGTGTTGTCCATCTTCAAACACATGCCTGAAAACAAGGTCTTGATCGACCACTTCCTGGATCGCGCCAAAGAAGCCGAAATTGATGCCATTTTTGACGGTGAAGACATCCACATCATGGGCATCATGGAGCACATCGAGCCGGCTGGGATTCACTCTGGCGATAGTTCGGCGGTGCTGCCGACCTACAGCCTTTCGGTAGATGCAGTAGCCACCATGGTGGAACACGCCGAAAAACTGGCGCGTGCCCTCGACATCCGTGGCCTGATCAACATCCAGTTTGCCATCAAAGACAATAAGGTGTATGTGATTGAAGCCAATCCACGGGCTTCGCGGACTACGCCCTTTATTGCCAAAGCCTATAAAGTACCTTACTTGAAATACGCCACCTTGGTGATGCTGGGCACCCACAAACTGAAAGATTTTGACATCAAACCACAGCCAAGTGGTTATGCGATCAAAGTACCCGTGTTCAGCTTTGAAAAATTCCCGAACGTGGACAAGCAGTTGGGACCAGAGATGAAGTCAACGGGCGAGGAGATTCGGTACATCCGCGATTTGAGTGATCCGTTCTTCAGGGAGTTGGATCGGAATCGGTCGGTGTACTTGACGCGATAAATGGGCGGCTAAGCACCACAGAATCTATAGTGAATCTAAGGTGTCTTAGGTTTCTTAGGTGGTTAAAAAGAAAAAAACCTGCGAAGCAGGGTATTCTTTCACCACCTAAGAAACCTAAGACACCCAAGGAATCACCTAAGTAGCGGTGCTTTATTTAATCAACTTCATCACTTTCTTGATCTTATCATTGGGCACCATCAGCGCCAAATTGTACTGCTTGATTTTCCATTCCACACCACTGCGCTCCAACACTCCCGAGCCTCGGCACACGCCCATCCAGGTATCCAACAACTCATCCCACCAGGCGTAGCGTCCATCGGGAGATACGGCAATGCTGCGGTTTTTGGCCTTAAAATCCCAGGCGCTTTCTTTATCAAAAGCCTTTTGCATGTCTTTACGCATGGCTTCGCGTTGCCAACGTTCGCTGGCATCCGTGCCCAGAAAGACCCCATCGGCGCTCATTGCACCAAAAAACTGATCCTCATCGGCCTTGGCGGCTGCCAGATGCCAGGCATCGATCACCTCAACAATCTCCTTTTGGCTATCCGGCGCAGTGGTGATACAATTGTCTTTGCGGCGGGTGTCGGTGATGCCAATGATTTTCCAACCTTCAGTGGTTTTCATCAACTGGAAAGCATTGACTCCACAGTGGCTCATTTGATCGCCCACATAAAAGGTATACTCTGTCCAAACCGCAGCGAGGTTTTGATCAATCCTCACATCGTAGCTCCAGATGCGTTCGTCCAGCATTTTGGGCGAGGGTTTGCCTACCGAAGAGATGAATCGGCTGAAAGATTCGCTGACCATGCGCGGTTTACCTTCCCGATCGACCGTGGTAGTGCGCAATTGTGCTTCGGGGTGGGAAATGGCTTTGATGCGTACGCTGTCGTTGGCGCGCATACCGTCAAAAAGTTGTTTGATCACGTTGATCACCGCCGTGCTCTCATCCGTTTGGGCACTACCAACAGTACAGCACGCGCTGAAAAGCAATACAAAAGGCAAAAATTTCATGTTGTATGGTTTTATTAGAGTTGAGGGAGGTTGAGAAGGTCGAGGGAGGTTGAGGCTGCCGCAGCAATCCTTACACCTCGACTACGCTCGGTGACCGGATTCCTGCGGTAGCCTCAACCTTCCTCAACTTCCCTAAACCTTCTCAACCATTACATCAGTCCTTCATCAGCAAAGCTGTAATAGCCCGATTCACCAACGATCAAATGGTCTTGTACCAAAATATCCAATTGCAGGCCAGCCTTGCTCAGGCGTTGGGTCAAATCCAGATCGGGCTGGCTGGGGCGCAAACTTCCCGAAGGGTGATTGTGACATAAGATCAGACTGGCGGCATTGTATTCCAGGGCTTTTTTAAAAATCACCCTGGCGTCAACCACTGTGCTGGACAAACCGCCCGCGCTGACTTTTTCTCGCCCAACCATCCGATTGGCTTGATTGAGCAGCAAAATCCAGAATTCCTCCGTGCTCAAATCGAGCAAGAGCGGCCCCAGCGCCAGGTAAGCATCCTTACTGCTGCTGATCTGGGGGCGTTTTTGCAGGGGCAACAATTGTCGGCGCTGCCCCAACTCCAGGGCAGCAATGATGGAAATGGCTTTGGCTTCTCCGACCCCGTTAAAGCGGTCAGTGAGTTCTTTGATGCTGCAACGCCCCAATTCATTCAAATCGGCGTTGTAAGCCTGCAAAATCCTTTGCGCCAAACCCAAGGCCGATTCATCTCGGTTGCCAGAACCCAGAATGATGGCCAACAATTCCGCGTCGGTCAGTTGTTTTTTTCCTTTGAAGAGCAGTTTTTCGCGTGGACGGTCCTCTTCCGCCCAGCTTTTGATGCTGATTTTTTCCTTTGGATCGACATACATAAAAATCAATTTTACAACGATGAGCAAATCAAAACAATCCAAAGGCTATGTAAATGTATAAGGCAAATGAGCGGAAGGTCAATAATCTCCGTTCCGTTTCTTATGTTTGAGCTAAAATAGAAGATATTTTTGAAAAGTGGAAAAAGATTTGCGGTTTAGGCGGGAAGAAAAGCTCAAAAGCTGGTCGGCAATTGGGCGGATGTTTAAGGAGGGGCAGTCTTTTGGCCAATATCCCTTGCGCTTTGTATGGCTACCTATGGAAGCTGGGAGTGCTGATTTTCCTGTACAATTCACGGTAAGTGTCCCTAAAAAGAAGTTCAAAAAAGCCGTAGATCGCAATCGCTTGCGCCGCCAAATTCGTGAAACCTACCGGCTCCACAAGCAGATCCTTTACCGCAATCTTGACCCTACCCAACAAGTTTATGCGCTGATGGTGATTTATGTAGCCAAAGACATGCTGGAATATCCTGAAATTGAAAACAACATGAACCGGGGTTTGCGTCGCTTGTCAAAAATATTGCGCGAGCTGCCGCCTCAACCAACGCCAAAGGAGGATTAAAGCTCTTTAAGGGCGACAAAAAAATAAGTGCTCATTTTGCCCCACTATTAAGGCGTTATTTTTCACCTGATCATTCACTACCAATGAATACAATTTTACGCTATATTCTTTTGAGCCTCGTTTTAACCACTGGAATTTTTGCTCCCGCTTTTAGCCAAAAATTCCTGGCCCTGGAGCGCTATGGTAAAGCCAAAAACATTCACATCCCCATTGGTGCGGTGATCACTTATCAATTGCGCGATGGGCAAGGCTGGTATACTTCGGAAATTGTGGATTTGAATTTTAAAGACTCGCTGGTGATTTTCCCCAAAATTGCCATGCCGCTGAAAAACATCGTGGCGCTGCGTTACGATCAAAATTGGGCAAAGGGAATTGGAAACTCCCTGCGGTTGTTTGGCCTAAGCTGGTCAGCTATTGCCTTGGTGGGGACTTTAACAGATAAAAATCCGACCACCAATTATGAATGGGGCGATGCCATTCTGACGGGCAGCACTTATGCTACGGGCTTTCTCTTGCCCCGCATTTTTAAGTATAGAACTGTGGAATTTGGTAAACGCAAACGCTTGCGCATCATGGATACGCGGCCTTCGGAGCGGTAATTATTTTTTGAGTAAAAAATATTCAATCCCCAATCGATACCCATTCAAGCCTAGCCCCACGATACTGCCCACACAACGTGAGGCCAAATAGGAATGGTGGCGAAATGCTTCCCGTGCATGGATGTTGGAAATGTGTACCTCTACCACGGGCGTCTTGACTGCACTGATGGCATCGGCAATCGCCACTGAGGTGTGGGTGTAAGCCCCAGCATTGATGATGATGCCGTCGAAAGAAAAACCTACCTCGTGGATTTTGTCAATGAGTACACCTTCATGGTTGCTCTGGAAATAATGCAAGTCCACATCGGGAAAGGTAGATACCAAAGTTTCAAAATAATCCTGAAAAGTCTGGCTCCCGTACACTTCTGGTTCGCGTACGCCGAGGAGATTGAGGTTGGGTCCGTTGAGGATGAGCAGCTTCATGAGAGATGAGAGATGAAAGATAAGAGATAAGAGATAAGAGATGCTACCGCAGCGTTTTTGACAATGACCTCGTCCATGTCCCTGCGGTAGCCTCTTTCATCTCTCATCTTTCATCTTTACTTTAGTTTGCTAGTTCCGACAAAAATTTCACCCGCACCATCAAGATTTCGTCCATGGTAATGTCGTCGTCTTTGAGGGCTTTGTAGGCCACTTTGGCGTCGTCTGTATCGGTACTCATGAAATAATCGTAGATATCGTCCCGAATGGCTTCGTCCATGGTATCATCCAGGTAGTAGTCGATGTTGACTTTGGTACCCGAGAGCACGATGGCGTAGAGTTCCTCCAGGATTTCATCCATCGTAATGTCGTTGGACTCGGCGATGTCTTCCAGGGGCACTTTACGGTCGATGCTTTGGATGATGTTGACCTTGATTTTGGATTTGTTGGCCACTTGTTTGACCACAAAATCGGTAGGGCGATCAATTTCGTTTTCTTCAACGTACTTTTTGATCAGTTCGATGAAGGCTTTGCCATAACGCACCGCTTTCCCGCGACTGACGCCAGAAATGTGGACCATATCGTCCATCGAGATCGGGTACTGGGTGGCCATATCCTCCAGGGAAGGATCCTGGAAAATCACATAGGGCGGTACGTTGTGGCGCTTGGCTTCTTTGCGCCTCAGGTCTTTCAGCAATCCGACCAATGTTTCGTCCAGTACCGAAGTACGGTTCGTTTCTTCATTGTTGATGTCGATTTGCTCTTTCTCGTAATCGTGGTTGAGTGGAATTTGGATGGGGTAAGTCTTTTTCAAGAAATCCCGCCCCTTATCGGTCAGTTTGAGCAGACCGTAACTTTCGATGTCTTTGTACAAAAGATCCTGCAACAGCGCATGGCGATACACCGATTCCCAGAAATTCACATCTTTACCTTTACCTACCCCAAAGGAAGGTTTTTTGGTAAACAGGTAGTCTTTGATTTCTTTGGTTTCCGTGCCGTTTACAAAATCGAGCAGGGTTTTGATGGTAAAGTTTTCATCCAGTTCATCTACCACCTTGAGTGCATCCTGCATCTCTTTGGTGACCTCAATCTTTTCTTTGGGATAGCGACAATTGTCACAGAGGCCACAATTGTTTCGACCATAATCTTCACCAAAATAATGCAGCAAGAACTGACGACGGCAGGCGGTAGTTTCCGCGTAGGCCATTACCTCTTGCATCAGTTGAGAGCCCATCTCGCGCTCGGCCACTGGCTTGTCGCGCAGGAATTTCTCCAACTTGAGCATATCCTTATAGGCATAAAATGCGATACAACGCCCTTCCAAGCCATCTCGTCCGGCACGTCCGGTCTCCTGATAGTAATTCTCGATGCTTTTGGGCATGTCGAAGTGGATCACAAAACGTACATCGGGTTTGTCGATGCCCATCCCAAATGCGATGGTAGCCACGATGACGTCTACTTCTTCCATCAGGAAATCGTCCTGGGTCTTGGTACGGGTTTTGGCATCCAAGCCAGCGTGATAAGGCGCCGCTTTGATGTCATTGACCTGAAGTACCTTGGCAATGTCTTCGGCGGCCTTACGGCTTTGCACGTAGATGATGCCGGATTGGCCAGACAAACTTTTGATCACCTGGATGATCTGGCGCATGGCTTGCTCAGGTTTTCCTTTGGGGCGTACCTCGTAATAGAGGTTTTCGCGGTTGAAGGAAGACATGAAAGCATGCTCGTTACGCAAACCCAGGTTTTTCAAAACATCGGACTGAACCTTGGGCGTAGCCGTAGCCGTCAGGGCAATGATCGGCACTTCCTGGCCGATCCCGTCGAGCATCGAACGAATCCGACGGTATTCCGGGCGGAAATCGTGCCCCCATTCCGAGATACAGTGCGCTTCATCCACCGCTACGAAAGAAACGTTGACGGTGCGGAAGAATTCAATGTTCTCGTCTTTGGTGAGTGTCTCGGGTGCAATGTAAAGCAACTTGGTATTGCCGTCGTTGATGGCCTGCTTTACCAGCTTCATTTGCGCTTTGGTCAGCGAGGAGTTCAAAAAATGGGCTACATCGTCGCTTTGGCTATAACCGCGAATGGAATCCACCTGGTTCTTCATCAGGGCGATGAGGGGTGAAATGACGATGGCGGTTCCCTCGGCCATGAGGGCGGGCAGTTGATAGCACAATGATTTACCTCCTCCGGTGGGCATGATCACAAAAGTATCTTCGCCGCTGAGTAAGTTATTAATGATTGCTTCCTGGTTGCCTTTGAACCCGTCAAAGCCGAAATATTTCTGCAAAGCCTCTTGCAATGTTTCTTGCGTCACTGTCATGGCTCTCGTGCTTTGATCTTTTGTTTTAGCTTACTTTTGCGCAGCGCCACCGTTCAGTAATACTGTGGTGGATGCACTTCGGTAGTTTTTGTGAATTTCTAAAAACTAAATATAACCAGAAATTAGGATAAAACATATACCTAACTGGTTTTTTTAGTGCAATTGTCTGGTTTTTTCCAGCCACCATGGAGGGGTAGGAAAAAAGCACGCGAAGATAATCAATTATTTCACAAAAGCAATTGAATTTTAACCAATTATCTAAAAGCTTTGAAAAAGGCAACAAGTACAGGAACATCAGGATGAAGGCTGCCGAAAACATTATTTTGAGTACTGCCCGCGAGACCATAGATATTGAGGTTGCAACCCTGCAAGACCTGAAAAATAGCTTGGACGAGGGCTTTATCGCCACAGTGGAAGCCATCTACCATTCGCCTGGTCGGGTGATCCTGACGGGAATTGGCAAAAGTGCCATTGTAGCCCAAAAGATAGTCGCTACGCTGAACTCGACCGGAACCCCTGCTATTTTTTTGCACGCTGCGGATGCTATCCACGGGGATTTGGGTATGGTGCAGACACATGACGTGGTGATTTGTTTGTCAAAAAGTGGTGAAACACCAGAAATCAAAGTATTGGTGCCCCTGGTCAAAAACATGGGTAGCATGCTCATTGGCATGGTGAGCAATAAAGCATCCTACCTGGCCAAACAAGCCCGCTACATTTTACATACGCCAATCGACAAAGAAGCAGACCCCAATAACCTGGCCCCAACGGCCAGTACAACCGCTCAAATGGCCATGGGTGATGCCCTGGCTACTTCCTTGTGCGCGCTGCGGGGTTTTTCGCCCCGTGATTTTGCGCAATTTCACCCTGGAGGTTCATTGGGTAAACAGCTCTATCTAAGGGTCAGCGACCTCTACCCGCATAATGCCTGCCCTAAAGTTAGCCCTGATACCAACCTTAAACGAACCATTCTGGAAATCACCTCAAAAAGACTGGGCGCCACTGCAGTAGTAGATGAGCAGGAAAAAGTATTGGGCATCGTGACGGATGGCGACTTACGGCGCATGTTGGAACGGATGGACAATTGGACCGATGTACAGGCCAAAGACATCATGACCGTGCAGCCCAAAAGTGTGTCCGAGCACACCATGGCCGTTCATGCGCTGGAGATCATGCGCAATCACAGCATTTCACAGTTGTTGGTGGTGAATGAGGATGAACGGTATGTGGGGGTGGTACATTTACACGATTTAATCCGCGAAGGCATCATGTAGGGTCGGCCCTATGTGGCCGACCAACCCAAAATGGTGGGTAGTCGTAAAGGGGCAACCACAGAGGGTTGCCCGTACGGTTGCCCATCACCGCAATTTTTCATTGTCCGCATGCCGCTGCGCGTCCCGCACGGTCTTTTTTTCCAAATTTTTCCGCATCGCTTCCGTCAAATCCACCCCGGTTTGATTGGCCAAACAAATGAGTACAAACAACACATCCGCCATTTCATCCGCCAAATCCTCCTTGGCGGTCAAAGCATCCGCCGGGTTTTTGAAAGACTGCTCGCCGTACATCCGCGCCATTAGGCGGGCTACTTCGCCCACCTCCTCCATCAGGATGGCGGTATTGGTCAATTCCTGGTAATAGCGGATGCCGATGGTGTTGATCCACTCATCTACGGTTTTTTGGGCTTCGCTTAAGAGCATGTTTAATTTTTTTATTTTAGGTGAAAATAAGGCAAATTTCAAACATGCTCTGACTGCATTATTCCTTGTTTTTGCTGTCGATGAGGATGGTGACGGGGCCGTCGTTGAGCAGGCGGACTTTCATATCGGCCCCAAATTCGCCCGTGCCTACGGGAATGCCTGCCAATGCTTCGAGTTTTTGTACAAAAGCCTCGTACACGGGGATGGCAAAATCGGGTTTAGAGGCCCGGATGTAGGAGGGGCGATTGCCTTTTTTGGTGCTGGCGTGCAGGGTAAATTGGCTGACCACCAAAAGGCCACCCTGGGCTTCCAATACTGAGCGGTTCATCACGTCGTTTTCATCGGGGAAAATGCGCAGATTGATCACTTTGTTGCACAGCCATTCGATGTCTTCGGCGGTATCGGCATCTTCGATCCCCACGAGGATCAAGAGCCCCGTTTCAATGGCTGACTTTATTTTTCCCTCAATGGTAACCGAGGCTTCGCTGACTCTTTGGATGACGAGGCGCATTATTCCTTTTTGCGTTTCAGGATGGCTTTTTGGTAACTGCGTACGGCGTAACTGTCCACGTGGGGTGATTCTGTGGTGCCTTCACCACTTTGCCGTACTGGCTTGGTCGGCATACTAAAGAACTCAACAATGAGGCTATCTTCTTCCAGGCGGTAATTGTTGACAATGGTACTTCCTTGGACACTAAAAGCACCACCAAAAACTGGTCCGACTAAGAATTGATCCAATGCGATGCCATTGCGTTCATCAATTACCCAATGCCCTTTGGCGGCATCCACAGGCTTGAGAATGTAGGGGCGATTGTCTTCGGATTGTTCGCCATAGATCAATTGCCAGGTATAGTGCCCGAGGGTGTCGGCAGCTTGGATTTTGAGCTGCATCTTTACCTTTTTAGGGGCGTTGGGCCCAGCATACCAGCTCAATTCTCCTTCCCAATGGCCTAACCAGTTTTGGGGAAAATCAAGGCTAGCCTGGGCTTGGCTCATTGCGCTGAAGCTCAAACCCAGGAGCAGGAAGAGTACATTTTTCATACCAAATCCGGTTATGATACCCTACTTGGCGCTTTTTATCAACTCTGCATCTTTCAGCCCGTACATGAGGCGGTTGATGTCGTTGGCGTTCAAGTCCAGTTTACCTTTGATGGTAATGGCTTCGGTAGTGTATTTGATGGGTTCTTTGGAAATAACTTCCATGACCGTTTCTGGTCCAGCACCCCCACAGAAGAAACACATGTTGTAAGGGAAGGCGGAAAAGACGAATTCTTTTTGTCCCCGGTAGCCTTCCACTGGAATGATGTAGCCTTTGATTTCGACGGATTTCCCTTCGAGAGACTTGATCTCTGGACTAAAAATAGGCACATCCACTTTGAAGCCCAACATTTCGTCGTATTGCTTCTTAAAGGTCACTTTGGCCAAAGTTGTCCAGAGGCTTTTGGCATCCTGGGCTTTTACACTTGAACCAATCATACTCACAAAACCAAGCACGAGACTGGCTATCAACAAAGATTTTTTCATTTTGTATGCCATTTTTATTTGTTAGGGCAAAAATATAAAAATTAACCATGCTCTGAAAAAACGATCGATCAGAGAATTAAGTTTACTTATAGACTAATTTTTGCCACCCGCAGCTGGCCTCGCCTTTCACTGGGCACCACCATCTTATCACCAGCAATCTGGATGGCATCCCGGAAACGCAGGCGCAGTTTGAGCAATTCGGTGCTCAATAAACTGTGCCGTTCGTTGTCTCCAGTGCCTTTCACCACGTATTCGCTGACCGTATTTTCAAATTTGATTTCATCATTAAAAATCAAGCGCACATTGGACGGCGTTTTAAACAAGAAAAAAGAAGAATAAGCCCCGTCGTCATCCTGCGAATATTGCTTTTTGTACAACACCTTTTTCCAATGTTCTTCCCCATCGGGGTGTATAGAAATGGCAAAAATATCATTGTAGTAATAATCGATGGTGCTGCGGTTTACGTTGTCGAAGCCCATCCGGGGTACGTTGGTAGCGAAACGGGTAGAATTGCGGTTCTCTTCACCAATGATGAGCATGCCACCATCCTGGCGCAACACAATTTCATTGATACCCACTTCAACCAAACCTCGATTCTGGCGGATTTCCTTTCCTTCCAGGTCTGAAACAAAGTTGTCGTCAAAAGGATGAAAGCGCAAGCGGTGGGTCAATAAATCGCTACGTGGTATGCTAAGGTGGAAATACCCTTCGGCGCGTTCAATATTGCGTTCGAAGTAAAGGCCACCTGCACAGAAACGTTTGTTACGGTTGTCGATGATGAATTTGACATCGTAAGTCACCTTGTCCTGCATAAACAGGGCAATCTGATTGAGATTGGGGCTATTGGCATCGTTTACAAATAAATCAAAGCGGTGTTTTTCCCTGCGGCTGAGCACATTGTCCTTTTCGAGCACCATGTACATTTCGCCATCGTTGCTCACCAACATGTGTAGGACGTCAACTCCTTCGGTAAAATCTTCGACCTGAAAACTTTTTTCCCACAATACTTTAAAGGAAGCATTGTCAAAAACCAGTACGTTGAAGGTGCTGCGGTCGATGTGGTAAACCAAAATCTTGCTGCGGTCTTCGCTGCGCTCCCAGCGGAAATTGGGCGTAAAAAAAGTAAAGCCGTAATCCTTTAGCAACAAAGTCTGGCGTTTGTTGGCAGAGGGGTCGAAATGATCAGCCCGAAGAATGGTATTGCCCTTGTCGCGATGGTGGTAAACGACTGTAAAGCTGTCGCGCAAGTTGTTGACCCCAATCACGGAAGGCTGGCGTTTTTCCAACTCAATCTCCTTGCTCCAACTGCTGCGCATGTTTTCGTCAAAAGCCTGGATTTCAAACTTGTCCATGCGGTTGCGGAACAAAAGCACTCGGCCCTTGAGCTCCCCGATCACATCATACGACACATCATTGCGCAAAGGCAATTCCTCTGATACAACTACTTGTTGAGCCGATATTTTTAGCGTTGCCAATAAGGCGCAAATGAGCAGCAAATACTTCATAACCGATGGTTTTAGACTTTATGAACAGAAGGTGCGTAAAGTCTGCTATCTAAAAATAACAATTGTAGTTGGATTTCGGCTACAATTTCCGTGGAAATTGTCCGCATTTGTAACGTTAAAAAATAAGTACAGCAATTTTGGGTAGTCAAATTTGGTGCCGAACAAGGCAAAAAACGTAGGCGATGCAGCGCATCGGCGAGGCTTTTTAACGAAGTGCAGCGACAAATTTGACAGCCAAAAAGCTGAAATTATTTTTAAACGTTACCAAGGGCAGGAATTTTACAATTCTGCCAACACAATCTTCCGATAGCTGATCGACATTTCGTTGCCAGGGTGCAATTGGATGCCGATGGGGCCGGAAGCAGTCATCCCTTCCGAGGTGTAAGTCATCACTTCTTTGCCATTGAGATAGGCGGTGTAGGTATTGCCCATTACCTTGATTTTAAGGGTATTCCAATCCTTGAGCTTGAGTATATCTTTGACTCCGGTGGCTTCAACCGGATAGCGCAGTTTGGGAATGTAAGGCGAGCCCGTCATGTCTCTTTTGAGCGAACCGGAAATGCCAATCTGAACCTGATCATTTTCCGAGCGCAGAAAAAAACCTGAATCGACGGTGCCGTCACCCATCAAAAAATCAGCTTGCAGGACAAAATTCTGATAGGACTTTTCAGTCCAGAGAATCGCGCCTTTTTTGGTGGGTTCACTTTTGACCAACAAGACCCCTTTTGATACCGTCCAGCAAGATTCTGGAGCTGGAACGACCCAACCTTTGAGGTTTTTGCCGTTAAAAATCTTTTTCATTTTGGCTTCCTGGGCGTTCAATTGCCCTACACCCATGACGAACAGGAGAAAAAAAAGGGTATGTGAGATTTTCATGTGCTAATGTTTTAGTTTTGCACCCCAAAATAGAACAATACCCGTTATGAGCAAGCGGAATAAGCTACAGAAATTTGCAGAATTGTTGTCATTCCCGAATGTTTATGAAAACTTCGATTCGGGAAATCCCCAATTGGCGGGTGAACATGGGCAAATTGTGGACTTAAAAGGCCAGTGGAAAGCTGGTCATTTCAAGAATGATGCCCCACTTACCCTCGAACTGGCTTGTGGCCGGGGAGAATATTCAGTGGCCTTAGGTGAAATGTATCCTGAACGGAATTTCATCGGGGTAGACATCAAAGGCGCGCGCATTTGGAAAGGAGCGCTGGCCGCCCTGCAAAAACAACTGCAGAACGTAGCCTTCCTACGCACGCGCATCGAACAAATCATGTATTTCTTTGCCGAAGGGGAGGTGGATGAGATCTGGATCACGTTTCCCGATCCTTTTTTGCGCAACAGCAAGACCAATCGACGCCTGACTTCACCGGCCTTTTTGGATCGTTACCGCAAAATGATGCCTGCTGGCGGTATTGTGCACCTCAAAACGGATGATCCTACCTTGTATGAGTTTACCTTGATGGTGATCAGGGATTACCCGCAAGCCACCTTGTTGTACACCGATGATGACATTTATGCGAAGGAGCTGCCGCTGCCAGAGTTGGAAATCAAAACGTATTATGAACGGATGCATTTGGCCGAAAAGAAAACGATAAAATATGTGCGGTTTCGGTTATCGTAGGGGCGATCCTGTGTGATCGCCCCTACGATAATGGGCTACCACATAGGGTTGCCCCTACTGTTTTTTTTGCCCATACGTCAAACTCAAATCATCCAACACAATATCCAGCATCGGATCTTCGCCCCGCACGTACCCCTCCTTGAGGTGGTGCCCATAAAAACCGCCTAGGACGCTCCAATACGTTGCCGTCCAACTGCCGCGCAGGCCTTTTACCAACTCATACATCGGCGTATCCAGTTCACGTTCAATCATTTTAATCAGCAGCATCCCTTGGGTACGGGTGAGTTTTTTGAGGGGTTGTTCAAATTTTTCCTCCAGGTCTTCTTGCAGGGTTTTGATGTATTTGCGCTTTTGGCCTTTTTTGATGTCATTGGTCACTGCGTCCACTTCGCGAAAAATGCGCACGGCTTCTACCGCATAAGGATAGACGGAATAAGCATAACGGCGGTATTTGCGGTATTTTTTATAATCCTCTTCGGATTCAAAGGAACGCAGCGAAGTGATGGATACTTCTCCCAAACCTGCCATAATTAAGGTATCGCCGGCATCGTCAATGATGTAGTCATAAGTTTGGCCTTTGATGGTCACTTTTCCTTTGTTGCTTTCCTGGGCAAAGCTCCAAGCGAAGGCCAACAAACACAGCAGCAGGGTGAAGAAATATTTCATGGTTACCATTCTATATTAAAACAGGAATCTCCTTTGCAAGTTCAATGCAAAGGAGATAGGAAATATTGTTCAGAATGTAAGATACTTTATTGGTGGCTCAGAACTAAAAAATCACTTCTTTAGCTGCTTTCATCGGAATGCCAATGCATTTTTTCTCCATGTACTCCAGCATGCGCTCTAGCAAATCACGGGTATTGGTATCCAACTGTGCCACTTCTTTGTGGAATACTTCGTTCAGTGCCCGATCTTTTACGGCTTTGATTTCAACGGGAACCTGACGCATGGCGATTTCCAAACGGCGTTGTTGGAATACTTTGGGCAGTTCTTCGATGAAATCTTCCAGCATTGCTTTGGCTTTTTGCACCTCGCATTCGCGGAAAGCGAGGTTTTCTTTAGCCAAGGCACGCAGACCTTCAATTTCGATGTAGTGATTGTCGTAGTTGCTCACTACTTCAGGAGCAATATTATGAGGAATGGATAAGTCGATTAGAACTTTAGCACCGGCTTCCCCATTCAGCAATTGTGGGTAGAGCTCGGGAGTAATCACAGGTTCGGTAGCCGAAGTACATACGATTAGCGCATCAAAACCTTCGCTGTAGTTGTGCAGCGCATCCAGGTCAAAAGCACGACCGTGGGGAAAAATAGCAGCAATTTCTTCCGCCTTGGAAACGGTACGGTTGAACACCGTTACTTCGCTGAAGTGGTGTTTGTCCAAAAACTTGGCGATCAATGTATTGGTCTGGCCAGCTCCCACAATCAGAATCCGCGCCTCCTTGGGCAGGTGGTAACGCATCATTTTTTGGATGGCCAGTGATGCGATCGAAACAGGCTTATCGCCGATGCGGGTATTGGAGTAGATTGATTTGGCCACTGCTACGGCCTGATCCATGGCCATACGCAAGTTGTCACCGATGAGGCCCCATTCTTTGCATTGGTCGTAGGCATCGCGGAGTTGACCCAAAATCTGGCGCTCGCCAATCACCATCGAATCCATCGAAGCAGAAACGGTAAAGTAATGCTCCAGCGCATCCATACCTTCCAGGATCTGGACAGTATCGTCCAGGGTGCCTAGAACTTCATCCTTAAGTTGTGGATTGACTTGTTTGAAAAACTCTACGGCAAAAACCAAGTCCAATTTACGCTCGGTGTGAAAGAAGTACATTACCCGATTGCAAGTAGACAAGTACAATAGCTCATCCAAACCAAACTGATCCTTAAGGCCCTGTAGGCGCATCTTCAACGCCGAGGGGTCGGAGGTTTTGACCACAAACTCGCTGATGCTGTGTAAATTTACACGCTTGTGGGTGACCGTAAGGATTTTGTAATTGTCTAACATAACCTTGTTTGCTTAAAAAAGAAATGACACTGTTGAATTACTAAGCGGTTAATTCTCGCAAGGGTTTGGGATGAATGACTTTTTATCCGGTCTTACGGTGTCTATTGAATGAACGATGCAAAAATAGATTGCCGCTTGGGAAATAATGTCACGGTTCTGTAACAACATTAGGCGATTCGATTATTTGGACAAAATCTAAATTGCATTTCAGAGACCTTGAATTCCTTGACATTTTCCCTACAAAAGAACGACGCTGATTTTTCGCTCGCGCTGACAAAAGTCATCTCTTTTCGCTGATATAAACGCAATAAATTTAAGGTCGGATTCGATTTTGTGTCAAAACAATTTCAAATTTGCCATTTCCAAAAGTATTTTGACCTTCTTATGACGGAAAGGAACGGAAAAGAAATAAAATCGCATTTCGCTTGGGCTCTTTTTTGATTTTGCTGCGTTACTCGTCAGTTGCGTAGGCCCGCTATGCGCCTTCCTCGCGCCTGGCCAAATCAAAAAATAGCCGAGTCAAATCTGCGCTTTTATTTCTTTTCCGTTCCTAAAGGCTTACTTTTGCGCCACTAAAACATTTTTTATGTACCGTACGCATACCTGCGGCGACCTGCGTATCGCCGATGTCAGTAAGACTGTAAAATTGAGTGGATGGGTGCAAACCACCCGTGATTTTGGTGCCATGACCTTTTTGGATCTGCGAGACCGTTACGGCATTACCCAGTTGGTGTTCAGCATGGAAGAAAACGCGGAGTTGTGCGAACAAGCCCGAAAATTGGGCCGGGAATTCGTCATCGAGATTGAAGGTACCGTGCGTGAACGCAGCAATAAAAACCCCAATCGGGCTACCGGAGACATTGAAATTGTAGCTCAGGCCTTCCGGGTACTCAATGCTTCTAAAGTGCCTCCTTTTACCATTGAAGACGAAACCGACGGCGGCGACGATATCCGCATGAAATACCGCTACCTGGATTTGCGGCGCAGCCCAGTGCAAAATAACCTGATCTTCCGCTCCAAATTGGCGCTGGAAGTACGCAAGTTTTTGTCTGATCAAAACTTCATTGAGGTCGAAACACCTTTTTTGATCAAAAGTACACCAGAAGGTGCCCGCGACTTTGTGGTGCCTAGCCGCATGAACCCAGGGCAGTTCTACGCTTTGCCCCAATCTCCACAAACCTTCAAGCAAATTTTGATGGTAGCCGGATTTGACCGCTACTTCCAGATCGTGAAGTGTTTCCGGGATGAAGACTTGCGTGCTGATCGCCAGCCGGAGTTCACGCAAATCGACTGCGAGATGGCTTTTGTCACCCGCGAAGACATTTTGAATACCTTCGAGGCGCTGACCCGCCACTTGTTTTTGCATACACTGGGACTGGAATTGGGCGATTTCCCAAGGATGTCCTACGACGATGCCCTACGCCTGTATGGTTCAGATAAACCCGACTTGCGCTTCGGCATGCCTTTCGCCGACCTGACCGATCTGGCCAAAGGGAAAGGTTTTGTGGTATTTGACAGCGCCGAGTTGATTGTCGGTATCAATGCTACAGGCCAGGCTGATTACACCCGCAAGCAGGTGGATGAACTGACCGATTGGGTGAAACGTCCACAAATTGGTGCCAAAGGTTTGGTTTACGTCCGCTACAATGCCGACGGAACCTTAAAATCTTCGGTAGATAAGTTTTTCACGGAAGATCAACTCCGCGATTGGGCCAAACACCTAGATGCTCAACCCGGGGACTTGATGCTCATCATGTCTGGCGAAGAAGAAAAAGCCCGCAAACAACTGGGTGAATTGCGCTTGGAAATGGGTCGCCGCATGGGCTTGATGAAAGCTGGCGACTTCAAACCACTCTGGGTACTGGACTTCCCACTACTGGAATGGGACGAAGACACCGAGCGTTTTTACGCCATGCACCACCCCTTCACCTCGCCTAAACCCGACGACGTGGCCAAAATGGCCTCCGACGACCGCAATATCCTGAAAGGTTTGCGGGCTGATGCCTACGATTTGGTACTAAACGGCGTCGAAATTGGCGGTGGTTCGATTCGGATCTTCGACCGCGACTTACAAATGAAAAACTTCAGCCTTTTGGGCTTTAGCGACGAAGAAGCTGAAGCACAGTTTGGCTTCTTACTGGGTGCGTTTGAGTTTGGAGCACCACCCCACGGGGGTATCGCCTTCGGTTTTGACCGCCTCTGCTCGGTGATGAATGGCCAAAACTCAATCCGCGACTTTATCGCTTTCCCGAAGAACAATCAAGGAAGAGATATGATGATTGATGCACCTTCGGGGATTGCGGATGCACAGTTGAAGGAATTGAATTTAGCAACGACTGTGAAGCCTTAGTAGTAGTCAAAAATAAGCTAATTAAAGCTGACGTTTTAATGAGTCCTTGGGCATTGTTTTTTTGCTCAAGGACTTTCTGTTTATCAAAATCGGAAAAAAGCCAGTCAAAAGTTTACTTTATTTTATTTCCGTTCCTTATCCCTTGCTGTTACTTATTTCCTATTATTGCAGCAGAAAGATCTCTAGAACAACAACCATGTCCGATCATGCCCTCTTGCTCGCCCAAGCCCGCGAATACGATGCCCGCGGCGATGTGTACAACGCAGTGAAGTTGTACAAGCGCTGCATTAAGCTGGCTCCCGAGGTAGTAGAAGCATATGTACAGTTGGCGGAGATTTATAAAAAACGGGCAGAGTGGAAACCAGCGCTGCATTATGCCAAAAAAGCCCTTTCCCTCGATGCCAGTCTCGCGGACACCTGGTGGACTTTGGGGATTACCGCAGTAGCCCTGGGAAAAGAGCGATTGGCCAAGTCAGTATGGTCAAAATTTGGCCCCAGCAACCCACGCGACGCGCTAATTTCTCTACAACTCAATCACAGTGGCATCTTTGAACTGATCTGGGCCAAACCACTTGACCCAGCTCGGGCGCAAATCACCAGCATCCCCCACCCCGATTCTGACCGCCATTTTTTGGACATCGTGGTTTTTGACCGACAAGTCATTGGCTACAATGTGGCCAAACGCCGCCGCTATCCGGTACATGCCGAACTGGGCATTCAGCAGCGCTCCCTCTATTTTACCTTCTCTTGTTGGTTGGAAAGCCCGACGAAAAAGGACATCCAAACGCTGGAACGCCTGTGTGTTGAAGCACATTTGGGTTTTGAAATCTGGTCCAAATCAGCACGGGTGCAAAAACAGGTGTACAACGACAAATTACAAGAGTTTTACAGCGGAGACCTGTTCCAAAAAGAAGACGAAAACCTCGTCGTCGCCATCGCTGCCAGACAAGAAGCGCATGTAGAACAAGTGCTCCGTGCTTGGACAATCATCACCTTAAGGCAGTATTACGCCTTGGAACGGCATTAAGAGTTTAAAAAGTTAAAGATTTGAAAAGTTTTATTTTTGAGAAAAATGTTTATTTTTGCCAAATAGTTGGATGAATACACGGCGCTAAGGCCACAAAAGTTGTCTAGAAGTTCTAAGTTAAGCTGCTCTAAAATAACTCCGCTGAGGGTTATTCTAAAATCGTCTCCACAAAACTTGCTGCATGAAGAATTTGAGTCACCAGGGCTCAAATACGCCGTCATTTTTTACCTAAAATACATATGATATGTGCAAACATTTAATCACCCTTCTTTTTTTGACTGTTACTAGTGTTACCCTTTTGAAGGCCCAAATCACGCTTCCACCCAGTGGTGACAACCAGAAATGTGAAGTCGTACAAAACATCGGCCTCGTCAGAGCTGTCGTGATGTGGGGCAGTCCCGATGTACACGGTGCCAATGGCGAAGACCGCACGGGCAAAATCTGGGGCGAATTGGTGCCCTATGGCCTCAGTAACCTCGATTTTGGCCTGAGTGATGAAAAAAACTTAATGCCCTGGCGCGCTGGCGCCAATGAGAACACCGTTTTTGCGGTATCCCACGATGTTATGATCGAAGGCAAAGCATTGCCCGCAGGCAAGTATGGCCTACACATGATCCCCGGCAAAGACGAGTGGGTGATCATTTTTTCCAAAAACCATACGGCCTGGGGCAGCTACTTTTACAAGCAAAGTGAAGACGCCCTGCGGGTAAGCGTAAAACCACAGGCCCACGCCTACACCGAATGGTTGACTTACGAGTTCGATGATCGTATGCCAAATGGTTGTACCGTAAGAATGCGTTGGGAAAAACTGGCAGTGCCCTTCAAAGTGACTGTCCCCAAGGTCAATGACTACTACCTGGCTAAAATCCGGCAGGAGTTGGAAAATGAACCTGGTTTTGATTACAACAGCTTTATCAGCGCTTCACAATTTTGTGCCCAAAACAAGGTAGCCCTGGAAGAAGGCCTGGCCTGGGCCGAGGCTGCCATCAGCAAAAAATACATCGGCCTACGCAATTTCCAAACTTTGTCCAACAAGGCCCAAATCCTGACGGTAATGGGGCGCAATGACGAAGCCGCCACCATCATGAAGGAGGCCATCAAAGAACCTACCGCAGGTATGCAGGACATCCACATGTATGCCCGTGGCTTGCAAGCGAGCAAAAAAAATCAGGAGGCCCTGGAAATTTTCAAACTCAACAACCAGCGTTTTCCAGAGGAGTACATGACGCTTTTTGGGCTGGCACGCGGTTACTCGGCAGTGGGTGACTATAAAAATGCCTTGAAATACGCCAATCTGGCCTTGCCCAAAGCGTCGAATGCCCAGCAGAAGACACAAATGGAAGGGGCGATTGCCAAGCTCAAGGAAAACAAGGATATGAATTAAATTCCCGTCGTAGGGGCAACCCTCAGTGGTTGCCCCTATTACAATTGCAGGGCAGTAATATGGGCAACCTGTAGGGGGCAGCCACGTAGGACTACCCCTACGATGGGAACCTTTTCCATCCATCCGTCGTTCCTCCCCACAACAAACGGCATCCCATGGAAACACCATCCGAAAAATACCCGCGCACCTATCACTTCCCCTTTTCCGAAGGTGCCGTCAACGACGATCGCATTCAAGACGAATGGCAGGCCCTCCTGACCAACGAGATCGTCATTACCGAAAAACTGGATGGAGAAAACACCTGCCTCAAAGTCAATGGCATCTACGCGCGCTCCCACGGCGCTGTGAACCAAAATCCCTGGGCCAAACCCATTTGGGAAATTTGGGAGCGGGTGGGGCAATCCCTGGGCGACTTGCATATTTTTGGCGAAAACCTCTATGCCATCCACAGCATTACCTACGAACGGCTGGACAGCTATTTCTACATTTTTGCCTTACGCGACAATGGCCAATGGCTAGCCTGGGATGAAGTGGAGTGGTATGCACAATTGCTCGATCTACCGACAGTGCCTGTTTTGGAACGGGGCAGTTTTTCCAAGACACAATTGGCAAACATCATTGCCGAACAACAAGCACGAGGTAGCCATTTTGGCGGGGAGAGTGAAGGCGTCGTTTGCCGCAATGCCGCCACTTTTCCCGAATCCGATTTTTCCACCAACGTGCTGAAGTACGTTCGCAAAAACCATGTACAAACCGATGAACACTGGACGCGCAACTGGCAAAGGGCCCAACTTTGGTTTGAACGGCCAGATTTTTCAGCAACAACAGGTGAATTGGGCGCTGATTGAGTCTTTCGACTGGGTCGCCCCCATGCGCACTTGCCCCCAGGAACCGGAGCACCATGCCGAAGGCGACGTGTGGACGCATACCCGCATGGTGATCGAAGCCCTGCTGGCACTGCCTGCTTTCCAGGAATTAGCGGAGCGTGAGCAAAGTTTGTTGTTCCACGCGGCTTTGTTGCACGATGTGGCTAAACCGCAGTGTACAGTAATTGAAAATGGCAAAATCAGTTCGCCTCGGCACGCTAAGATTGGAGAAAAAGTAGCCCGGGAAATCCTCTGGGATTGTGAGATTGGGTTTCGAGAAGAGGTGTGTGCATTGGTACGCCAACACGGTCTCCCTCTCTGGATCATGGACAAATCCGACCCCATCCGCGCTGCCATTCTAGCCAGTTGGCGGGTGCGCAATGAACTGACTTACCTGTTGGCCAAAGCCGATGTCCTGGGCCGCATCAGTGCTACTTGTGATGAATTGTTGTACCGGGCCGACTTGTTTCGTGAGCTTTGCCTCGACAACCATTGTTTTGAACAGGAAGCCACCTGGTTCAACGCGCATAGCCGCTACCGCTACTTTTGGTCGGAAGAAACTTATCCGGTGGAGATTTTTGACGATACAACTTTTGAAGTGGTCATCTTGTCGGGGATAGCGGGCAGTGGAAAGGACACTTTTTACGCCAAAAACTACGCCCATCTCCCCATCGTAAGCCTGGATGAAATTCGGCGCGAGCTCAAAATCCGCCCCGACGACCGCGACGGGCAGGGCAAAGTGGCCCAATTGGCGTACGAACGCGCCAAGGAATTTTGCCGCCGCAAAAAATCCTTTGTATGGAACAGCACCAACCTGACTTCGGAACTACGCGCCCGCCTGCACAATGCGCTGCGGGTGTACAATCCCCGTTTCAGCATCGTTTACCTGGAAACAAGCCAGGAGAATATTTTTAGTCGGCGGAAAGAGGACATCAAGAGTAGCATTTTGGCAAGGATGATTGGCCAATTGGATATGCCGCTGGTGGGTGAAGGGCATGAGGTGAGGTGGGTGCGAGGCTAGGATCAAAATAGCCCCAAAACACAAAGGTTCCTACCACTCCTCCCTGAGCAATAGGAACCTCCATCTTTTTCTTAATCACTGCTACCGCTCCAACAACTCCTTCAACTTCGCCTCCAAACTCGGCCCCCGCAAATCCGTCGCGATGATTTTCCCTTGTGGATCAATCAGGAAGGTTTTGGGGATGCCCGATACTTCGTACATCTGCGCGACCTCATTGCTCCAACCTTTGAGATCGCTGACGTGCTTCCAGGTCAACTTGTCAGCCTCAATCGCTTGCAACCAGCGGTCGCGGGCACTGTCGAGACTGACGCTGAGGATGTCAAAACCTTTGTCTTTGTATTGCTCGTACATGCGCACCACATTGGGGTTTTCCTGGCGGCAAGGGCCACACCAACTTGCCCAAAAGTCGATCAGGACATATTTGCCGCGCATGTCACTTAGTTTGAGGTCTTTACCTTCGGGGGTAGCCTGGGCGAAATCGGGTGCCACCGCGCCCGTCATCAAGCGCATGGCCCGATTCAACTCCTCTTGTACCGCAGCGACCGCTTTTGGTGATTTTTCAGCATAAGTTTTGATGAAGCGCTGCGCGTACTCCATATAGCCTGCACTTTTTCGTTTTTGCAAACCCGCCATTACACCCGCCATGGCCATTTGTTGGGCACCACTTCCTTCTGGGAATTTGGCCAACATCTGGTCCAGGTATTTTTTGATTTCGGTGGGAGGTATACCTACCCCACCCAGGGTTTGAGCATAAGCGCTGAAGTTTTCGTATACCCAGGGCATGCCGTTGTAGCCCGCATCTTTGAAGTCTACAAAATGGAAAAACTCGTTGGCAAAATAAGACAACTCGTCATTGTATCCGGTCGAGTTGTTGGGGTACGACACATAAGTATTGATGGCTACTACTCTGGCCAAAAGCGGATTGGCTTTTTTCAAAGAATCCAGCAGCGCGAGTTTTTTATCGTCTATTGCTTTTAACCCTTCTACTCCCGCTTTTTTGGCGGCATCATCTTTTGCCATAGCCCATTCGCGCAGGCCCATGCCGTGTTGGGTGTTGTGGTTGGTGATGCGAACCTTCACCTTTTCGTAGTCCATGTTGATGGCAGAACCAATCACAGAAGCCTGCCGGATGTTTCCACAATCCCCTTTGATCACGACCCCCGTTTCACTACCCAACAAAATCGGACGCGCGTTATTGGCAAAGGGGCCGACATAATAAAATTTAGGCTCCGATTTATTGAGACTGAACTCGTAGACATTTCCGTTAGTAGGGGTAGCCATCACGCGTTGTGCTTCCTGGAAAGTAACCCCGTCGAAGGTAAACAAAGCCAGGGAACCCTGACAACCGTTGAGTTCACAACGGATTTTTACTTTCTCCTGTGCTTGTGCTACAAAACTTGCCGCCAGCAAGCTGAGCATCAAAAAGATGTATTGAAAAGACTTCATCGCTTAAATTTGATGCAAATTTAACAGTTAACGCTTAATCAAGGTCTTAAAGAATGTTTAAAGTTTTGGGCTCACTGCGTTTGATTTTGCTTTTATGTTGCCTTTGCGACGTGAGCCAAATGCTATGGGCGCAAAAAAAGCTAAATCTGCAAAGTGACGCCCCCTTACCTGTCGACTTCAATCTGAGCGCTTACACCTACACGGATAGCCTTTCCCTACGAAGCAGCCTCCAACGCCTGGTGCTCGATCTACAGCAACGTGCGTACCTGGAAGCCTCGGTAGACAGTGTCACTTATCGCGACTCCAGTGCGCTGGCCTGGCTGCATTTGGGCCTGCCCTATCGGTGGGGGCAACTGATCCCTCGGGGCATTCCAGCAGATTGGTGGCGCAGTGTAGCAAATGATTTGCTGAAAAAAAAAGGCGGATTTGACCTAACAAAACTGGAGCAAGCCCAAAAAGCGCTGCTGCGCCAAGCCACTAGCCAAGGTTACCCCTTTGCCCAAATCCGACTCGACAGTGTGCAGGTACGCCCCGGTTGGTTCGATGCTCAAATGCGTTTGGACAAGGGAGATTTGATTTACTTTGACACTCTACTCATTCGAGGTGATGCTAATATCGCCCCCACTTATTTGCAATCTTACCTGGGATTTCAGCGCAAACAAGTTTACGATCAATCGCGGGTGGAACGCATCCGGGAGCGCATTCAGGAATTGCCTTTTTTGCAATTAAAATCCGACCCGGAGGTGGAATTCATTGGCTCACGCGCCTTGGTGGTGTTGGATTTGACCCGTCAAAAAGCCAGTCGTTTTGACTTCATCATCGGGGTATTGCCCAATAGCCAGCAGGTCAAAAGGCTATTGGTGACGGGGAGCTTTGAGGGGGAGTTGCAAAATCAGTTTGGACGTGGGGAGCGGCTTTATGCACGTTTTGAACAATTGCGCCCCACCAGCCCTCGGCTGGATGTGCAGTTCAATTATCCTTTTTTGGCCAATCTACCCATTGGCACCGATTTCAAATTGCATTTGTACCGCCGGGATACGGCCTTTTTAGACCTGGATTTGGATTTTGGGGTGCAGTACTTGTTTGAAGGGGGGAATTATTTCAAGGTATTTTGGAATCAGCGCAGCTCCCGTTTGTTGCAGTTGAATGAAGTGCAGTTGCTCGATTCCCGAATGCTTCCTCCCACCCTGGATGTGAGTCAATCTTCCTTTGGCTTGGAATTTCAGCAACAAGCCTTGGATTACCGCTTCAACCCTCGGCGTGGGTGGGCGATTTTAGGACGTGGAGGGGCAGGAACTAAAAAAATCTTACCCAATAGCCGCATCAACGAGCTCGGCTTGGGCTTCCTCTACGACACCCTGCAACTGCGCAGTTTTCAATACCGCCTGCTGAGCGAAACCGAAACTTATTTGCCTGTTGGCAAAAACACCACCCTCAAGCTCAAAGCCAGCACCGGCTGGACGATCACCAACCAGGCCATTTACCAAAATGAGCAATTCCGCATCGGGGGCAATCGGCTGTTGCGGGGTTTTGATGAAGAATTCATTTTTGCGACCCATTATGCGGTGGGTTCGGCGGAATACCGCCTACTGCTGAGCCGCAATTCTTTTTTGTACACCTTTGGAGATTATGCCTGGGTTGCTAATCGGACCACGATTGTGCAGGAGGATTACCGTGCTTTTGGTTTTGGAGCGGGCATTACTTTTGAAACCCGAGCGGGTTTGTTTGGGCTGAGCCTGGCTTTTGGGGCACGTACGGGAACTGCGATTGACTTTGCTGGGCCAAAGGTGCATTTTGGTTATGTGAGCTTGTTTTAGGAGCAGCAATATCGATTCTTATTCACCCACAATACTTGCCTTTGTATCAAAAGACTTAGTAACTGCTTAAACACAAAGAATGGATTGGATTCGGCTTCACCAAATCTTTTTAACACGACGGCCAACGAAACGACGACAAGACGTTCTCAGCGCTGTGCGCTGAGTGTCCCAACGCTTGGCGTTGGGTTGTAGCGGTAGCTAATCGTCGTGTCGTCGTTACGTTGTGCCGTCGTGTTAAAAAAAAGCAGCGAAGCTGCTTACTAACTGCGTAATGTGAGCTATTAAAATGGGCCTTGCTCATTTTGTTTCATGCTCGGTCGGAAAAGCTTATTTTTGAGAATTGCCTAGTGAGTACCTGTGCTTGTATCAACAACACCAAATACCTTATTCCATGAGAAAACCATCCACCCACCTGCTTTTTGGACTATTGGTTCTACCCATCTGCCTATGGGCGCAACCCGTCACCCCTGAACCCAGTGCCGATTTCAGTGTCCAACAACAAGGAGGCACTTACCTTTTCGCTCCCATTTTACCCAGCCAGCAAGCCATTCCAGGTGCCCCGCTCCCTTATTACGAGTACTATTGGGAATTTGGCGATGGGGCTTATAGTTTCGACAAATCGCCCAGCCATACTTACACCCGCAATGGTGCCTTTGAAGCGCAACTCTGGGCTACCGGGAAATACGACAAAGGCAAATCGCCCAAAACCCGTCCCAAGCGCAACGAAGTCAACGATCAAGCCAGCTACCTGGCCAGCAATTCGCCCGGGTTTCCGGTGACGCCAAAAGAAAAAATACTGAACCTGCGCGCCATCCGCAATCCCCGACCCGACGAAGAATTGGTATTTGTGCTGACCTACGCCAATCTCGATGAGGCCAACACATCTGGCGAGTTGCACCTTTTTTTCAACCAAAGAGAATACCGTCAGCCGCATTTTTCCTTTTTGCAAAGCCGGACCCATTATGGTGAAACGGATGGCAGTGGCCCCGACATCAGTTTTTCACCCGCCCGCTACCAAAGCCAAAATCTTTGGGCCAGCGTGGATGAGCGCGCCTGGGCCAATTGGATGCTTCCAGCGCTGCCCAACCAATTGGTGCAAGAAAGTCTGAACACCTACAGCCAGCAAAAAACCTGGCGTTTTAGCAACCTGAAGCGCGGTGAAAAACGCAACCTGTTCGTTTCCCTGCAAGCTACCCCTGCGATGCTAGCCGATACGAATGCCATCATCACGGTGGACGCTCTATACTTGGGCGACAACGGCAGCACCTCCAAAGTTACCTTGGAAATGGAAATCCTGGCTTCACACGACCCCAACAACATCGCCGTATCGCGCAAAAAGATGAGCTTCCGTGGCGTCAAAGGCAAGGGTTTGACTTACAAAGTGAATTTCCAAAACAATGGCGAAGGCCCAGCCAGTACCATTCAAATTACCACCGGAGTACCCCGGGGTATGGAAGCAACTGGACTTAGGGTGCTGGACATGTACCCACCCTGTCTGGTTTGTCCAGATGCTGCCGCCGCTGCCCTGAGTTGTTTGGATACAACGATCAAGGAGGATAAACTGATTTTTACTTTTCGCAACATCTACTTGCCCGGTACCAAACAAGATGGGATAAGCGACCGCGATTCTACCAAGGGTTTTGTCAAATACCGCATCGAGGCGGGGCGAAAAATGAAAAAATATCCCTTTGATAGTCAAGCGAGTATTGTTTTTGACCGCAATCCGCCGATTGTGACCAACCATGCCCGCACTCATTTTAAACCAGGCTGGTCGCTGGGGGCTATGTTGGGGCAAAATGTTTTTTTGGACAAACCAGGCTTGAACAGCACCTTCGCCGGGTTGACCCTTTCACCATTCAAACCCTACAAGCCCTACTTGCAGGTGGAAATTTTCCCCGCTACCACCGGAAGGTTGGATTTTCCAGCAGATGGTTTTATTTTACACCAATCTACCCGCCAAACAACCACGCAGTTGGGTGGGCGAGTCATTGATGTCGTGGTGGATTCACTGGTGCGGGCCAATGGCCCTGGGCACCAGGAATTCCAGACCCTGTCGGCGGTGCCCTTGCAGTTGCGCAAAAACCTGAGCGACTGGATGGGTATAGGTGTTGGGGTGGTGGCTTCGGTGCAAACCGAGCAGTTTACGGCCAGTTCGTACACCATTGGGCGGCGTACTTCTTTTTGTAAAATTGACGCCACTGGCAATTGCCAAAAGGGTGATGTATTCCAGGAATTGAGTTTCAGCCGGGAGCAAAAAACTTTAGATCGCGGTGATCTTACGCGCTGGGATTTTAGCGTATTTGCCGATATTCAATTGGGCTTGGTGCGCCGGGGCCCAGCGTTGGGTTTGCGCAATGTGTTGCGCTTGACCCAGGAGCCGAGGTATTATTTGGCGGGGTATTTGAGTTTTAAGATTTAGAAGGTGTTTGAATTTATATCGCGAGCTCCGAAGGGCCTATTTGAAGCCAAATTTCGTTCCGAAAATGCTCATTTAGCGCTGCTAAACTCCGCTTTTCGTGCCTCATTTGACTTCAAATAGCCTCCTTCTCGCTTTCGCGATATAAACTCAAACACCTTCTTAGGCTATTGTTTTTTCAACACCGACTTACTTATGAAGAGAACTACACAGTTTTACTCCTTGGTATTGCTATTTTTAGGCAGTTTTGGGGTGATGGATACGGAGCAGGGTAAAGCTAGAAGCCCCGCTAGGGGCGAAATTTGGGTAGCAAATGGTGATTCCCGAAGTTTCCCGAGTCCCGTCAGGGACGCGATATGGGTATTATCCCCTTCCAGATACCCACATCACGTCCCTACGGGACTCGGGAAAACTTCGAGGCTGTTGTCTTCTACCCATATCGCGCCCCTAGCGGGGCTCACGTTGCGCGAAAAGGCAGAACCAATCAACCCTTCCTTTCTCCCCCCCGACAAACAAGCCTACCGCCTACATTACCAAGGCTCACTCCAATATGCCGAAGGCAAATACCGCCAGGCCAGTGGCAATTTTCAACGCGCTTTTCACCTTTTTCCGGAAAATTTCAGTTTTGCGCTGGCGCATGGGTTATGCTTGGGGCGTTTGGGCAATGCCAGCGAGGCCAAAAAAGTATTGGAGAAAGCCCGTCAGCTCGTCGCCCCTAACGACCAGGAGCGCCAACAAAAACTGGCGATGGCGACCTTTTTTCTGGGCATGAGTTTCAGTTATGCCGATCGCTATGGTGAGGCGTTGCCCTTGTTACGTGATGCTGTGGCGATGCAACAGAAAATCCCACAAAAATCGCTGCTGAGTGTGTATTACAACGCCTTGGGCAAGGCGATTTTGCTGAATCAGGGGCGCAATGCCCATCGGCGCAATTACCAACCCTTGCATTACCACGTGCATCGGCGGGACATGGAAAAAGCCTTTGTGGCCTTTGAAGCGGCCGTCAAAGCAGACCCCGAAAATACAGTGGCGCTGCACAATTACCTGCAATTGGCGGATACCCTGAAGGTCAGTTCCATTTTGCCCGAAGCCGATTCCAACCAGGTTCAACGCCGGGAATACAAACCCACTTTCGTCAACATGCACAAAACCATCATCAGCGACCTGAAGCTGAACAATTACGACGAGATGGTTTTTTTGCTGGACATTTCCGGCTCGATGGTGATGGAAAAAGTGGTGTGTTATGGGGCGGATCGTTTTACGGCAATGAAGGATTTGTGCCTGAAAATCCTGCCTGAAATTGATACCAGTATTGAATTGGGGATTGGTACGATTGGAGGCGTATGTGATAGTCCGCCCGATTTGTGGTTTGCTTCGGGGGGCATCAACCGGGTGGATCTGCGCAGCAAATTGCGCTTTCTCATTCCCGATGGCACTACACCCCTGCTGACCATGTTGTTGCGTTGCCCGGAGCTATTTTCGGATGACCCCACACGCAGCAAGAGTATTTTCCTCATCAGTGATGGGGCCAATACCTGCCGCGAGGGTGGCATGGACATTTGTGAGTGGGCCAGCGAGTTGGCGGCCAAAGGCATCGCTGTCAATGTACTCACGTTCCTGAGCACCACCTCCGACAATACCGACGCTTTCGCCGAATACCTCTGTCTGGCCGAAAACACCAAAGCCAACATCATTTACCTCGACAATTACCGTTGCCGCCTGGAGCCTTTTGCTTTTGACATGGTGAAAACCTGCCAGTCGAAAATCCCGGCGATGGAGCGGAGTCGGTGCCTGGGGCCGAGCGTGAAGGAGTTGTGGAATGTGTGGGTGGCGAAGTGAGGGGTGATTTAGGTAGAAATATTTATGATGTAATCTTTAACCTTCAGCCAATCGTTAACATGATCAACAAATGACCTATTTAAATGGAATCTAGAAGGATGATAAAGCATAAAAATAGCTGGTTCTGAATCACTAACTTTTATGTAGCTTTTCGCCAGCAACTCATTCATGCTATGAGTTCTTAAGTTAACCAGATTTGCTGCCTTTTTTTCAAAAATACTAAGGACGGATAAGGCTGCAGGTTTTCCTAGTGTTATAATTACTTTTAGTTCAGGTTTGAGCATATTAATGAGTGGATCGAGAAACTTCGTTGCACAGTTACTATAACACTTTTCCTCAATCTTACTGCTTGCATTACCTGATTTCAAACATAAAACAGCATTAGTCAAGAATAAAGGATTATTTGAATTTTTACCATCATTTCTAGGAGGGCTAAGTCTAAATTCCTCAAGTAGATGATCAATAAGTGTTTTCAAATAATAATTAGTTTTGGTAGAATAACCCTTTTTATCATCTGTGCCACTTAATTCTTCACCAAATTGAACCTGTCCATGTTGAGCCAAAAAGCCATTTTGATGGTAAAAGTCTTGACCAACAATCAGTATTTTAGAGCGTAGGTTATTTGACCAAGTCGTAAGATTACCAATTTCCTGCGTGTCATAATGTGGAAATTCCGCCTGATTTTTCATCCCGAATTCTCTACAAAAAAAACAGGCTTTTCTTCTTTCAACTAGCTGCTTATAAATCTCTTCTTTAGTCATTTATAATAAAATTTCACATTTAAACAAGATGAATCCACTCTTTCAGAACTTTTCCGATAGAGACAATAAATCCATCCACATCAAACCCCTTCACCTTCTTCTTTTCCAGCGCATCTTTTAACACCTCAACAAAAAACGCAGCCAAATAAGCTTTAAACTCGGGAATAGTCGCCGCCATCACCCGCTCGTAGTCCATCCTCCAGTAAACTTCCAATACATTGGTTTTACGATGAAACACGATTTTATTGCTGTGTATCTTATCTTCTGGTTGCATAATGATGGCAACAAACCAAATGCGAGCTAGTCCATCCCCAAAGGATTTGAGGTCAATTTTGGTGTTCAAAAACTCCGAAAGCTGCAAAACCTGGTAAGCCTTTGCATCCGGCACTTCATGCCAAATCGCACTGGTCGTATAAATTGGAGAAGGTTGTTGCGTTGCTTGTGCATTCATAGTTGCAATTTAAATCATTTTTTTTAAAGATCAACCTTGTTTCCAGGTGGACGGATCAGGGGGATAGCTCTGCTTAAGTTCTCTGGCAATAATGCATAATGATATATTTTGTACTTTTCCAGTTTTAAGCAAGTTCCATAGTCCCCGATGTATTCTCTCTTGTATTGTAGATTTTCGGGAATTTCACCGATTGAATACCTTCGATTTTGGCCAATTTTAGTTACTCCGTATTTCCAGACCTCGCCTGCATTCAAATAAATCAAGCTACTTTCTCCACAGTTATAACATGGGTAATAGCCTGGTTTCAAGGCATAAATTACATATTGTTCAGCATTATCTAGCTCTTCAGATTCCTTTTGGTATTTTTTCTTTCGCTGGGGGGAAAGATCGTATCCGCCATCTTTCTCAACCAAAAAATCAAAATCTTCTACATTGAATGCTGCATAAATACCAGCAAAAGCAAAAAAAATAAGCCACCAATGGTTGCGACGAGGTTTCTGAGGTTGAGTCTCAGGAATTTTTGGTGCTGGTTTAGGAGCCGAGGGCAGCGTTGCAGTATTCATTTTTTGTAGGGTTTAAAAAAGAATTCAAACATATATTTTTTAGGCCAAAAAGGCAAGTTTTTTGACTAAATGTTGTTAATTTTCTTTGCTCAACTAATAATTCTTAGAAATCTAATTAAGTTAGTTTTTAGTTTATCGATAAAAGGTCGATATCGTATCTATATAATCACCCAAACTCATCCCAATTCACCAATCCCATCAATAGAACTAAGCCCAAAGCGACACTATTTTCATAAAGGAAACACCAAGGAGCACAAAGGACACCAAGTTAGACGTTGACGGTCTTTGTGCCCTCCGTGCCCCTTGTTTTTTTCTTTGTGCTAAAAAATATGCCGCTCTGAGTCTCCCCTACCTACCTCCGCATCATCAACACCCCCATACTCACAATCCAGCTCACCAACCCAAAAATGAAAATCCGAAACCCGGTCAAATCAATAAAATTAAACCTCATGACCAGCCCGATCAGCACCAATAACAAGAGCAAAATCCCCCAATAGCCCGTCCATTTCGGAAAAACCGCTGTCCGCAGGATCAGCACTGACCAAATGCCCATGGCCAGAAGGATAGAACCAATAAACACATAATCCATCGGTTGATTGATGGCAGCACCGTATCTGACGATGGATTGAACCACCTCTGGTTGAGCCTTAATCGCCTCCGTTGAATGGGATAAAAACATAGGCAAAGTCAGGCCATTGATCGTTGCAGCGACCAAGGCTGCGACCAGGCCCAAAGCAGCCATCATAAACGCCAGTGTCGACACTCTGCTATCCGTATGCAAAGCAACCGAGATGCCATAAAACCCAAACCCAATAAAAGGCAAACACAAAATGGCCAAGGAATGGGAGCCCACAATGACATTGTACACGTGCAAAATGTGCTCCACACTACCGCCGCTGGGGTGCAAAACCATCGTCGCAATGAGCAATAAAGAGCCGATAATCAGGCTGATGCCTGAAGTCCGTTTGAATTGAAAGTCCATAATTTGTGGTTTTAAGAAGCTGTAGCTCAAAGGTAAGCCAACTACAGCCTAACTACACTTGATCAAAATCAAGAACGACCTTTGCCTTTGGACAATTTATCGCGCACCCTGCTCAGGGTTTCAGGCGTAATTTTCAGGTAAGCAGCAATGATCTTGAGCGGAAATTGTTGGATCAAACCGGGGCGCTGGTCCAACACGTATTGGTATTTCTGAAGCGGAGTCATCAGGTTGTCAAAAAAACGAACCCTGCCCGTGGCTTGGTCCAGCACTTTACCCAGTTGTAAGAAGACTGGCGATAACGCAATGAGTTCATGCAAACGAAACACAGACAATTCAAAAATCGAACAATCTGTAAAAGCTTTGATGCAAGAATCCGAAGGTTTTTGGTTAAAAAAACTGCTGGCATTCAAAAACCATTCCTGATCCAGGTGCAGGTCGATCACGTTTAATTCGTTGTCCGCTTTGTAATTGAATTGATAAAGGGCACCACTCAGGTTGTAAAATACAGAAGTGCAGACTGCTCCCTCGGGCAAGACTATTTCATCCTTGCTCAGTTTGCGGTACACAATTTTGGATTCAAACAATTGTGCCTGCTCTTCATTAAAGTTTCCCGTTTGTTTCAAAATTTCCGCAATCATGCCTGAGTGGTATTTAGCCTTAAAAATACACACTATCCCGGTTTCACCCCGCAAGTTTTCCCCCTTTCACTATTTCAATTCAACTTTTCTCTCTACATTGCGCCGTAAAAACTTATTCAGCACAAAATGGGCCTAAAGCCTAAGCACTAATCAATAAAAACCTAACCGACCGCTGGTCAGTTAGGTTTTTATAATTTATACACAACCTTATGGGAATCGATGTACTCTTGGGCCTCCAGTGGGGCGATGAAGGAAAGGGTAAAATTGTGGACTACCTGGCCCCAAAATACAACATTGTCGCCCGTTTCCAGGGAGGCCCCAATGCCGGGCACACCCTCAAGTTTGATGGCAAAAAATTTGTCCTGCACACCATCCCTTCCGGTATTTTCCGCGATGAGCTGATCAACCTGATTGGCAATGGAGTGGTGTTGGACCCCATCACGCTGGAAAAGGAAATCGAAAAACTGGTTGAAGTTGGTGTGGATTATCACAGCCGCCTGTTCGTTGCCCGCAAGGCTCATTTGATTTTGCCCACCCACCGCTATTTGGACGCTGCTTCCGAAAACGCGAAGGGCAAAGCCAAAATTGGTTCTACTCTGCGCGGAATTGGCCCAACCTACATGGACAAAACCGGGCGCAATGGCCTGAGGGTAGGTGACGTCATGTCTCCCAATTTTTTGGAAAAATACGAAACCCTCAAGCAGAAGCATCTGATGCTGCTGGGGCAATATCCTGCAGTAGAATTCGACCTCGAAGTCGAAGAAAAAAAATGGATGGACAGCCTGCAAATGCTGCGTTCCCTGAACCTGGTGGATTGTGAATACTTCATCAATCAGGCTCTGGCGGAAGGCAAACGGATCCTGGCTGAAGGTGCCCAGGGCTCCATGCTCGACATCGACTTCGGGACCTACCCTTTTGTCACTTCTTCCAATACCATCACCGCCGGGGTTTGTACGGGTTTGGGGGTAGCGCCTTCGACCATCAAGGAGGTAATCGGCATCACCAAAGCTTATTGCACCCGCGTGGGTTCAGGACCATTCCCCACCGAGTTGCACGATGAAACGGGTGAATTGCTGCGCAAGGAAGGTGCCGAATTTGGTGCCACCACTGGCCGGCCTCGTCGTTGCGGCTGGATCGATCTGCCCCAGCTCAAGTATACCATCATGCTCAATGGGGTTACCCAACTGAACGTGACCAAACTAGACGTACTCAATATTTTTGAAACCATCTACGCTGCCACACATTACAAAATCAATGGCCAATTGACCGATCAGTTGCCCTTCGATCTTTGTGATGAAGAAGTTGAGCCCGTATATGAAGCCTTCGCTGGTTGGCAACAATCGCTTCCGGCTGGCATCGAATATTCGGCATTGCCCGATACTGCCCGTACTTACCTGGAAGCGCTGGAGCGTTACTTGGGGGTACCAGTTACCATCATTTCGGTGGGACCGGAGCGGGCGAGTTTGATTTTGAAGTGAGTTGAGAAGGTTTAGGGAGGTTGAGAAGGTTTAGGGAGGTTTAGGCTACCGCGAGCGACTTAGACAAGGACTTCGTCAAAATTACTCGCGGTAGCCTCAACCTTCTCAACCCTCTCAACCTCCCTCAACCCAAAAGATACTTTCCCACTGACATATTACCCACCCCCCAATTGACGTTTTTCAACATCCGTAACAAACATTTCCGTATTTTGTAACCCAAAATGAATTAGCAGCAATGGATTTGCAACAAGCCCGAATTCTCGTTCGTAAGATCAATTCACTCTTCAAGAGTATGGAAATGGATGGATCGCCTCAACCCACACCGATTGAGCGCGACCTGATGTTGAGTTACCTGCGTCAGTTGTACCAAAGTTTTTTGGACGATGTGGGAGAGACTGGTAAACTCACCGTAAGTGCTCCGCTGGTAGAAATTCCAGTCAGCAAACCGGAGCCCAAACCAGAGCCAGAGCCAGTCAAACCAATCTACGAAGCGCCCAAAACCTACGTGCCACCCGTGATCAACGTAGCGCCGCCTGTGGTAGAAACAGCTCCCGTGGTAGAAATACGCGAGGAGCCCAGAGTATACATTCCACCCGTTGAAGCACCCAAACCTCCAGTGGTAGAGGTAAAACCGGAACCTATTCCTGTAACGCCGCCACCACCGCCACCACCTGTAATCCCTACCCCTTCAACAGGCAGTAGCAATAGCCGCATAGAAGCGCTCTTCTCTTTCAAAAAGGCAACGGAATTGTCTGAAAAATTGAGCGAGATGCCCATCCCCGACCTGACCAAGGGCATGTCCATCAACGACCGGCTCTTGTACATGAACGAGTTGTTTGGCCGGGATATGAGCAAATTGGATGAAGTCTTGCGGGCGCTGAATAATTTCCCGAGCCTGGACAGCGCCAAAAGTTACCTCATGGGTGTTGCCACACAATTCAACTGGGGTGATGACGATCGCAGTGAAATCGCGCAGTCTTTCATCAAGTTGGTGCGGCGGCGTTTCGTGTAGGGTTGCCCCTGCGTGGGCAACCGCCTCTGCGTGGGCAACCGCCCCTGCGTGGGCAACCAAATACAATGGGCAGCCACATAGGGCTGCCCCAACAACCCAAACAACATGAAAAAGATTGCCGTATTCACTTCTGGTGGAGACTCTCCGGGCATGAACGCCTGTATCCGCGCGGTAGTACGCACTGCCTTACACGAAGGCCTGGCTGCCGCTGGTATCCGGCGTGGTTATCAGGGCTTTATTGATGGCGACATTTACGACATGGACCACCATTCGGTCAGCAACATCATTCAACAAGGTGGGACAATCCTGTATTCGGCGCGTTGTGCAGAATTCCGTACTCCTGAAGGCCGTCTTAAAGCGTATGAAAACCTCTCTAAATTTGGCATTGACGGCATCGTTGCCATTGGCGGGGATGGTACCTTTACTGGGGCACATATTTTTATGCAGGAATATCCAGACATCAAGTTTGTAGGTTGCCCGGGCACCATCGACAACGACCTAATGGGTACCGATTACACCATTGGTTACGATACCGCAATCAATACGGCGATGGAGGCGATCGATAAAATTCGTGATACCGCCAGCGCCCACGATCGTTTGTTTTTCATTGAAGTAATGGGCCGTGATGCCGGATTCATTGCCATGGCAGCCGGGATTGCGACAGGTGCCGAGGCGATTCTCGTACCCGAAACCCATACTGATATTGAAGGCCTGATTGAAAAATTGGAATGGGGCTGGAAAAACAAAAAGAACTCCAGCATAGTGATTGTTGCTGAAGGTGACGAGGCAGGTGGAGCCCAAAAAATTGCCGAAATGGTCAAAGCCAGACTCAATCACTACGAAATCAAGGTTTCCATCCTCGGGCACATCCAACGCGGTGGCCGCCCAAGCTGTATGGAGCGGGTCCGCGCCAGTCGGATGGGGGCAGCTGCTACTAAGGCCCTGATCGAAGGCAAATCCAATGTGATGATTGGGATTGTGAACAACGAAATTGTGTATACTCCATTCGGGCAGTGCATCAAACACCAAGAAATGGACAGCAATCTGGTAGAAATGGTCGACTTGTTGAGTTAGCGTAAATGTATAAGCCATGAAGCAGAAGCTGGACAAGCTTTTTAAGCCACAATCGCTAGCCATCATTGGTGACTTCATTGACGTAGAAAATCCGGGTTACCGCCTGGTACACAACCTTGCTCAAGCTGGCTTCAAAGGCCCCATCTACACAGTTGCTCCCAGCGGACTTGCGGTGGGTGGCCCTGCTTCGTTCAAAACCATCGCTGAATTACCTACAAAGGTTGACCTAGCACTGATCACCACCACGCCCAATCAGTGGGGTGAATTGCTCAATGAATGTGGCAAAGCGGGCGTTGGCAGCATCGCTTTAGTCGACTCCGACCAACTCTACCCTGCCGAAACCCTGCAACAATACCGCCAACAAGCCCAACAGATTTGTCGCCGCTACCACATGCGTTTGTTGGGGCCAAATAGTATGGGTTTTATTGCCCCCCATCAACGGCTCAATGCCAGTTTTTCCTCCAAAATGCCGCTGCCCGGCAACCTGGCGCTGATTTCCCAGAGTGGTGCGCTGCTCAGTTCCATTTTGGACTGGTCGACAGAACAAAGGGTCGGCTTCAGCTATGTTGTCGGCCCGGGTCAGATGTCGGACATTGGTTTTGCGGACCTGATTGACTATTTCGGGTCCGATTCGCAGACCTCCTGCATCCTGATTTACATGGAAAGCCTGCAAAATGCTCGCCGTTTCATGAGTGCCGCCCGGGCTTTTGCCCGCCACAAACCGATCATCGTACTCAAAGCCGGGCGCAGTGAAGAAGGCGTAAAAGCTGCTTTTTCCCATACTGCCACCCTCACGGGCAACGATGCCGCTTTTGATGCCGCTTTCCGCCGTGCCGGGGTCATTCGGGTGACCACCATCGCACAATTGTTCAATCTGGCTCAGGCACTGGCCATGCAACCCCGCCCAAGGGGCAACAACCTCGCCATCGTTAGCAACGGCGGCGGCCCTAGCGTATTGGCTACCGATCACCTGATCCACAATCGGGGGCAATTGGCCACATTGTCGGATCGCAGCATCCAGGCCTTAACCGGAATTTTGCCATCCACTCAAGAAATATGTAATCCCGTTGATTTACCCAGCCAGCCCGATCCCGAGCAGTACGCCTTGGCGGTACAGACTTGCCTGCGCGATGAGGGTGTCCACGGGGTATTGGCCATTTTTTCCCCAAACAATGAAGCACAAGCCTTGGCCATGGCGGAAGCGCTGGTCAAAGCCAGCCGAAACTCCAACAAGCCCTTACTCAGCGCCTGGATGGGTGAAGGGGAAGTACGCGCTGCACGCAAAATTCTGGAAGCAGGCCGGATTCCCAATTACCGGTTTCCAGAAAGTGCCGTAGATGCCTTCTTACGCATCCATCGGTACATGCGGGATTTGGAACTTTTGTACGAAACACCTTCGGCAATCCCAAAAGATTTTGAGCCAGACACAACCAAGGCCCGGGCCATCATCCAAAACGTCCGCCAGCAAAAACGCACCGTATTGCTCGACCACGAAGCCAAAGCACTTTTGGCTACTTACCAAATTCCAGTCAATCGGAGTTTGTTTTGTCAAAGCATTGAAGAAGCTGCCGAGGCAGGCGAGCAGTTGGGTTATCCAGTAGCCCTGAAGTTGGTTTCTTCCGAAATCGGCCACAAAACCGAAGTGGGTGGCGTACACCTGCACCTGCAAGACGAAAATGCCCTACGCCTGGCCTATCGCAATACCTTGCACAACCTGGAGCAATCCAAGCCTGGTACCAAAGCCGAGGGGGTAATGGTGGAAAAAATGGTTTACCGCCCTTTTGAAATCATCATGGGGGCGAAAAAAGACCCGGTTTTTGGCCCAGTGATCGTGTTTGGGCGCGGCGGCATTGCGGTGGAGGTGTTTAAAGATACCCAAATGGGTTTGCCGCCCTTAAATATGGCTCTGGCGCAACGCCTCATTGAGGGCACCCGGATGTATCCACTATTGAAAGGTTATCGCGGACAGCCGGGTAGTAATTTGGCTGAACTCAACTTTTTGCTCTGCAAATTTGCCTACCTGGTGATGGATTTTCCGGAGCTCAAGGAGATCGAAATGAACCCGCTGCTGGCGGATACAAAGGGGGGAATTGTGGTAGATGCAACGGTGGTTTTGGAAGAAAGCTCCCCGGAAGTGGTTGGGCCCGAATACCGTCATTTGGTCATTTCGCCTTATCCAGGTAAAAAATACAGCAAAACGGTTAGCCTCAAAACGGGTGAAGTAGTCACCTTGCGGCCAATTCGCCCAGAGGATGAACCTGCTATGGCCCGAATGTTACAGGGCGTCTCCAATGATTCTTTGTACATGCGTTTTTTTGGCTACGTCCCCAAAATCAACCATGCCTGGATGATCCGCTTTACTCATATTGATTACGATCGGGAAATGGCGATTGTGGCGGAAATCAGTCGTGGAGCTGGTCGGGAATTGCTGGGTTCGGTGCGGATCATTGAAGATGCCTGGCGCGAAACGGCGGAGTATTCTATCCTGATTGCGGATCATTTTCAGGGCCGTGGGCTGGGGAACATCATGACTGACTATATTTTGGACATCGCGCGGGATCGGAAGATTGAAAAAATTGTGGCCTCGGTGTTGTCGCAAAATAAGTCGATGATTAGGTTGTTTGAAAAACGGGGATTTGCCTTTGACAAGAGTGATATGGAGGTGTATGAAGTCGAATTGGAACTGTGAATTTTTAGCGCTCCTGCTTTTGAAAGAGGCCTCCACTAATATAATCAAAGCTGCATATTACTGAGGTGGCCCTTTAGTGTCTTATGTTTCTTAGGTGGTGAAATAATCCCCTGCTACGCAGGTTTTCTCTTTTCCACCACCTAAGAAACCTAAGACACTAAAGGGCCACCTCAGTTTTTATTACAGCGGCAACAAGGCCGTTACCAAGACATCCACCGTCAGTGCGACGCCGGGGCTAAGGTTCAGCAAGCCAAGGTTGAGGCTATTGGTAGAATTGGCGGTCAAGGTGCCTTTCAAGCTCATTTGCCCGGTGCTGTTGTTTTTGGTGTAGCCCGCAACAACCAGTTCATATTCCCCTGCTTCCAGGAAATGCAGCTCATAATTGCCGCTGGCATCTACAGTGGCGCTGCCTACAGCCTTGCTGAATTCGATGTCGCTTGCGCCCTGGCCATCAATTTCCACATTGCGGTTGAACTCCCCTTTTTTGTAAGCATACACCACGATTTTGTCGCTCAAAGAAATGACGTCCTGGACTTTTCCTTTGATCACACTTGCTTTGGATTTGGCAGCTACACGCAATGCGGTATTCAACTCAGTAGCAGTGACAAAATCGTACTTATCGGTAACGTTGTCTGATCTTTTGATCGCCTTGCGCAGATCAAAATCTACGACCAGATCGGTTTGTTGACCAGCCTGAATGAGGTAGTTGTAGTTGAGGGTGATTTCGCTGGTGGTGGAGGTCAGCGCGTGCCTGCTGCCATTGTCTTCTTGTACATAGCAACCCGGTGCGGCACCATTTTGGTCTTTTTCGTAGTCCAGTACCAGGGTGATGTTGCTGTAGGTTTTGGCATCAAGCTCCGCAATACCGAGTACTTTAGTGTTGCCTTTTTGATAAGCCAAAAGGTCGATGGTAACTTTGGAAAAACCTTCTACGGATTGTCCATCCAATTTTACATCCGCAATGGTGACGAAGGTGGATTTGACGTTGGCATCGTCGATGGGGGCATCGGTTATTTCGATGCGGGCAGTGCCTTTTGAATCATCGAGATCATTTTTTTCGCAAGAAAACATAGTAATTGCGAACATTGCTGCGCACAGCAATGCGGTGAATTTTGTGTTCATGGTTATTGGTTTTTTGAGGTAATAAACAGCCCCTTAAACGCCCTCAAAATTCCATCTATTGCCCCTTAACATTCCTTGGCTGTGCTAATTTGGATTAAATCTAATCTGTAAGTGCTTTATTTTTACCAGGTTTAGTATCTTGCTTGCGTTTTTTTAAAAAAAGCAAAAAAAATTTCCTAACGACATGGAAAACAGCAATATCGAAAAAAAATTGGCCGAATTAGGACTCGTTTTACCCACCCTTCCTGGCTCAAAAGGCATTTACCACAGTTGCCTCACGGTGGATAAACTGGTGTATGTGTCCGGCCACGTGTCCGTACAAAGCGATGGCAGCTTCATCAGTGGAAAATTGGGGCAAGACCTCGACGAAAGTGAAGGCCAAATTGCCGCCCGCCAATGTGGCCTGGCCATGTTGACTTCTCTGAAAAAACACCTGGGCAATCTAGATCGCATCAAACGAGTGGTCAAATTGCTGGGCATGGTGAACAGCACCCCTGAGTACACCATGCACCCGGTGGTGATCAATGGCTGTAGCACTTTGTTTGTCGATTTGTGGGGGGATGAGTATGGCAAGGGCGTGCGGAGTGCCGTGGGCATGGGCTCATTGCCGGGGAATGTGGCGGTGGAGGTTGAGGGGATTTTTGAGCTTGAGTGAGGTGATATCCTACGCAGCCGTGTCGTCATTTCCAATTTTATTAAAATTGAGGCAAATTGATAACCAACCAATGTTCGGCTACGACCAGCGGCAGCGCCGCCAAAACGTCTGTAGAAACCAGGGTATCGTAAAATTAAAGGTACAGCGCACCGAAACAACAAGCCTAATTTGTTGCGGTGCGCTGCACCTTTGACTCAATACTGCGGACAAAATCTACAGACGTTTGGCGGCTCTGCCGCTGGTCGTTGAGCGTAAGATTGCTTAGTTTCCTTATTATCAACTCGCCTCAGCCTGATTAAAGAAGCACCTATTTAGTGCAAATAAATGCACACCCGTGCAACGTTTCCCCCCACTTCCTGCGCCATATGGTTAACTTTATACCCGAACCATGGCGAAAGCAAGCAACACCCTTATGGCCTTAGAACCCGATGACCTGCTGCAATCATGCATTACAGGCGATAGCCGTGCTCAGTTTCGTTTTTATGAACGCTACAGCCCCCGCTTGTACGCCGTATGCCTGCGGTATGGGCGCGATGAAGGCGAAGCCAACGATATGCTCCAGGAAGGTTTTATCAAAATTTTTCGGGAATTATCTGCCTTTCGCGGCGAAGGGAGCCTCGAAGCCTGGATGTGTAAAATTATGGTCAATACTGCGCTGAGTCGCTTGCGCAAAAAAAGCCTCAAGTTCCTGCCTTACGTAGAACCCCCGGAAAACCTGTACACCGACGAAGACATCATCGGAGCGCTCAGCGCTTCTGAGCTGATTACGGTACTCAATCACCTGCCGCAGGGATACCGCACCGTGCTCAATTTGTACGCCATCGAAGGGTATTCCCATGCGGAAATTGCCACGATGCTCGACATCAGTGAAGGCACATCGCGCTCGCAATACCTGCGCGCAAAGATTGCGCTGAAAAACCGTTTGGAACAACTCAAAAAAATGAACGCCAGATGAAACCAAGAGATCCCAAATCCTTTGAAGGGTTGTTGCAAAAAAAGCTGGCCGAGCACCAAGCCGCGCCGCCGCCCAATTTATGGGCAAAAATCGAGCGGGAAACGGCCCCACAAAAACTGCGTTTTTTGGCCCGCCGGCTGAATAGCAATCTGCATTGGTTGAACCTGGCGGCAACGGTTTTGCTGGTGGTGGTTGCGCTGTTTATTTTGTCCCCCCCTCAAAACAAGTCAATCGATTTGCCCTTGCCCAAACTCAATACCCCTTTGCAACAACAACTCAAAGGAGCAACAGATAGCATCGATTCTTTGAAAAAACTATTTCATTTACCCAAAACTAAAACCAAACCGAACCATGAAAAAGCAAATTGAGGAAGAAAGCCAGGAAAACCTGAATGCCGAAATGCTGGCCGCCATTTCTAAACTTACCCGGGCTGGCTTTTTACTAATGATTGTATTGATTTTGCTGCTCTGGCAAAACTATTCCAGGTTGTTTGGCAGTAAAAATGATGGAATGCAAGTGGTACAAACTGCGTTGCCCATCCTGAGTCCGACGGCGCAAAAAGGCAAAGACCTGTTCAAAAATAACTGCGCCTCCTGCCACAATCGCGACATGCAATCGAACCTGACCGGGCCAGCCTTGGGAGGGGTGCAAGAACGTTGGGCGGCTTACCCACGTACCGACCTGTACCAGTGGATTCGCAATTCGCAAGCTTTGATCGATGCGGGCCACCCCCGTGCTCAGGAGCTGTGGAACAAATGGAAACCCGTAATCATGACTCCCTCCAGTAGCCTCAAAGATGAAGACATTGACGCCATTTTAACCTATGTAGAAGAACAATACGCTGCACGTTGATTGTTTTATTGAAAAAATAAATCGACCGTTCACCCAAATAAAACAACCGCACACCAAAAAAGCTTTGGTTTATAATTTTTTTTTTACATTTGCATTACAAAGAGGCTTTCCATACACATTTCACTATTATTCTAGCCAATTCTCCACGAACGGATTCGTGGTTTGCAAAACCCACCCGGGTATCTCACGAATGAATGCGTGAGCTATATGGGTTATCATAATTGTTTGTACATTTGCGCGTTCAATTGAAAAACAGAAATTGTACAACATGAAAATTAAGGGTTTAGTAGCGGTGAGCGGCTTACCGGGGCTGTTTAAGATGGTTGCCAATCGCAACAACGGGTTGATTGTAGAAGACCTGGCCAACGGTAAAAGACGTTTCGCATCTGTACGGCAACATCAGTTTACACCATTGGAATCCATTGGCATTTATACGAATGATGGTGAAACTTCAGAATTGAAAATTGTTTTCCAAAGCATGCTGGACAAACTGGAATCAGTGCCCATGCCTGCTGTGACTGAAACTGGCGATAAGCTACATACTTATTTCGCGCAGATCCTTCCCGATTATGACCGCGATCGGGTGAACACGGGCGACATCAAAAAAGCCATCAAATGGTTCTTGCACTTGCACGAACTGGGTTTTACCACGATGGAAGAAGATGAAGAAACCGAAGAAGATGAAACCGAAGAAACTGCAGCAGACGAAGCTGAAGTGGTGGAAACGGAAGGAGACGCGGAAAAAGTTGAAGAATAGTTGAAAAGTTGAAGGGTTGAAAAGTTGAAGAGATACGCACTTTTTGGAGTCGCCTACTCAACTTTTTATACTCGGTTATACTTTTTAACCCTTCAACTGCTCAACTGTACAACTTTTTTAGGCGACCTATACTATGCGTAATCTACCGGCGACCAAAACCAGCGCCTGTACGGACTATTCTGTACCGGCACTTCCACAAACCTGGGAGGATGTAGAACCTACATTCACCAAATTGCTCCAGCGACCGATCCATTCGGTCCAGGACTTGAGTACATGGATCACTGAGCGCAGTGACCTTGAAGCTCAGTTGGGAGAAACCATTAGTTGGGCTTACATCCAACTCTCGGCAGACAACCAAAATCAAGCAGCCAACCAACGTTACCAATACGTTATCCAGGAAATTTTACCCAAATTAGATCCACTTGATCAAGCCTTGAACAAAAAACTGGTAGAGTCGCCCTATTTGAACCAGTTGGATGCGCAGCGGTACGAGATTTATTTGCGCAACATCCAGGCTTCGGTGGACCTGTTTCAGGAAGAGAATGTCGCCCTCAACACCGATGTACAACTCAAAACCAAGGAATACGCCCGCATTTTTTCTCAAATGATGATTGGTATGGATGGCAAACAAATGACCCTCCAGCAAGCCAATACCATTTTGGAAGAACCCAATCGCCAGCGTCGCCGCAACATTTACCACAAAATCAATCGGCGCATCCTGCAGGACACCAGCCAATTGGACCAATTGTTTGATGAGTTGCTGCAAAAACGCCATGCCATTGCCTGCAACGCCGGGATGAACAATTACCGGGATTACGCTTTTCAGGAATTGGGTCGTTTTGATTACACGCCCGCCGATTGTCACGATTTTCACCAGGCGGTGAAAGCCGAGGTTTTGCCGATTTTGAATGAACTGTACCTCACCCGCAAACAAAACCTGAAGGTCACCCATTTGCGGCCCTGGGATTTGAATGCGGATACGGCCGGGCAAGCGCCTTTGCACCCCTTCAAGGATACCAACGAATTGCTGCACAAGGGCATTCAGTGCCTGGAGCAGGTGAATCCGGAATACGCCCAAATCATTCGTTTGATTCAGCAAAATGGCTTCCTGGACTTGGCTTCCCGCCCCGGCAAACGCCCAGGTGGGTACAACATGCCCTTGCAGGCCACGCGGATGCCCTTTGTGTTTATGAATGCGACCAACTCGCTAGGCGACTTGCGCACCTTCATGCACGAAAGTGGCCACGCCATTCATTTTTTCCTCACCCGCGATTATCCCTTATTATTTGATCGGAAATTTACATTTGAAGTAGCCGAACTGGCCGCCATGACCATGGAATTGCTCACAATGGATCACTGGCACCTCTTTTTCCCTAACGAAGCCGACCTGCGCCGCGCCAAAATCACCCAATTGGAGCACGTGCTCAAGGTTTTGCCCTGGATCGCCACCATCGATCAGTTCCAGCACTGGTTGTATACCCACCCCAATCACACCCAGGAAGAGCGCCGGGCCAAATGGACCGAAAGTTTCCACGCTTTCACCCCTGGAGTATTGGATTACTCCAGCCTCGAACAATACATCGAAAACCTCTGGCACAAACAGCTCCACTTGTTTGAAGTGCCCTTTTATTACATCGAATACGGCTTCGCACAATTAGGTGCCATCGCCCTGTGGCGGCAGTACCGCGAAAACCCGGAACAGGCCGTTGCGGCCTTTACGCGCGCCATGCGCCTGGGCAATACGCGCTCGATTCGGGAGATTTATGCTGAAGCGGGGATTCGTTTTGATTTTTCGCAGGAGTATGTGCGGGATTTGGGGACTTTTGTGAGGGGGGAGATGGAGAAGTTGTTTCGGGGGTAATAAGCGTCCCTTCGATTTTTATTTTGTAGCAAAAACGAGGGCTAAATCAATCTCCAATTCAGGGAATACTGTTGAATGCAGCAAATCGTCTTCAATGACGGGTGCCAAGCCAGTAAATTTCCCATCTTGATTGAGGATGTAGACCCGGACTTCGCGATCCAGTGGATGAACCAGCCAATATTCCCGCACGCCAGATTCTTCATACACCTGGTATTTTTCGCGCATTTCCCGCTTGGTGTTGCCAGGAGACAAGATTTCAACAATCAAATCTGGGGCACCATTGCAGCCTTGCTCGTCAATTTTATTTGGATCACAGATCACACATAGGTCGGGCTGAACCACAGTAGTCAATTGGCCTTTTTTGAGGCTGACGGGCAAACGAACATCAAATGGAGCACTAAATGCCTGGCAAGTGGATTGGTTAAAATACGTAAATATGCGCAAACTCAATTCACGCGAGACCCTTTGATGAAGCGTATTTGGGGCAGGGCTCATCGGAAACAAGCGACCACGGATTAATTCTACGCGCTCCTGAAACTGCCAGCTGAGGTAGTCAGAATAAGTGTAAAGCCCTTGAGGATCAAGCTGGGAGAGACTGGTAATGGGCGCGGTAGCAAGGGTTGACATGTTTACAGTTTTGTAGTGTACAAGTTAGGGGTTTTGCTGGGGTTGCACAAGGGTTTTGATAAATTCTAATTTAGTGCGGTTACGTGTGAAAGTCAACGGCAGTGCCTCTGCCAAATCAAAAGATAGCTCCCCTCAAAATTCCACCACCTGAATGTTCCGTATCGTTTGCTCAAACCACTTCACCGGAGCCTGGGTTTTGTCTCCCGTACGGGTATCACACTTAAAGAAAAGGTAGTACAATTGAATGTTGTCGTCAATGCGGTTGAGCAGGCTTTTCAGCCGCGCCTGGCCTTCGTCGAACTGGTGGTACAGGTGTTCCATTCGCCAGGAGTAGTAGGCTTCGTCGTGGAGTTCGGTGATGTCGAGGATGATTTTATTGTCGGTGTATTTTTCCAGGAATTGGGCGGCGAGTACGCTGTGGTGCCGCGTCCAGTCGCGGGGGCTACCTTTGTGTTCGGCGTGTTTAAAGGTATCGTGGGCAAAAGCGATGACGCGCAGGATGCGCCGCGACTCAGGGTTCAATTTAATTTTATCAATATTGCCCAGTACTTCGGCGATGTGGCGATACACCTCACCCTCGGGATGCCCGTACCTAGGCAAGCCCCAATTCAAACCCTCCAAAAATGCTGGATCTTCAAGCAAGGCAAGTTCCAACTCATTTTCCGGTTTCAGTTCCCCGTGGTAATCTATCTTGTTCGGGTTATTACCTTCCATCCCATTGTGAATGCCTACCAACTTTTTAGCGCTTTTTTGGTAAAAATTCTTAAGTAGTGGGGCAAAAATAAGTTTTCATTTTCTCTGAGCCAAAGGATTAGATAAGAAACTTAAAATGAACCGTTTACTTATCTAATCCTTTGGCAAAATGAAACACTTATTTTTTTATCGCCCCTAAATGAAAATTTCGCGATCAAAGATAAGCGCCTTTTTGGCGGTTTAGGATGTTAAAATCTGGTTAAACCAAAAAAAAAGCTTAACCATTGCCTTTACACGGTGGTTACTTCTCTGTAACTTGAACGATGGAACTCGTTTGTCCATTTTGCAACCTAATTGATTCAGACATACTCTTTGTAAAAAAACATTAACAGCCATGAAGCAGTGGATTGCTTTAGTATTCTCCGGAGTCTTGGGTGGAGTGATCACCCTGACTGGCAGCCATTTTCTCAATCGCGAGAACGATGCTGAAACCCTTACAACCGAAGCCGTATCTTACACCCGACCCGTCAGTTCACCCGCCTGGTCGGGCGCAGTGCCCTTCGATTTTGTTCAGGCAGCTCAAAAAGCAACACCCTCGGTGGTGAACATCACCGCTAAAATTGCCCGTACCGCCCGTTCCAACCAGGAAGAATTCTTCTTCTTTCCCTTTGGCGGCCGGGGAGGTGGTGGACCTGCGGAAGGTTCCGGTTCCGGGGTCATTTATTCCGAAAACGGTTACATCATCACCAACAACCACGTGGTGGAAGGTGCCAGCGAATTGGAAGTCACCCTTTCCGACAACCGCAAATTCAAAGCGACGCTGGTGGGTACCGATAAAAGAACCGATCTGGCCGTCATCAAAATTGACGCCACTGGACTGATCCCCACCGAAGTTGGCAACTCCGATGAAGCACGCATTGGCGAATGGGCTCTGGCCGTAGGTAACCCCTTCGAGCTAACCTCTACCGTTACCGCAGGCATCATCAGTGCCAAAGGCCGCAACATCGACCTACTGGGCAAAGGTGCAGCCATTGAGTCCTTCATCCAAACCGACGCTGCCGTGAACCCTGGCAACAGTGGAGGTGCACTCGTGGATGCTCAAGGCAAACTGATTGGCATCAATACCGCCATTGCTACCCGCACGGGCTCCTTCCAGGGCTATAGCTTCGCCATTCCGGTGAATCTGGTACGCCGCGTAGTGGATGACATCATCAGCTTTGGCGATTACAAGCGCCCTTATCTCGGTGTAAGTATTCAAGAATTGGATAGTGAATTCGCCAAAGAACTAAATGTAGACATCTCTCAAGGCGTAGTGATTGAAGGATTGGAAGAAGGGGGCTCGGCTCAGTATGCTGGCCTACAGATCAATGACGTGATCGTGGGCATCGATGGCCGCGAGGTAAAATCTATTCCTCAACTACAAGAAGTGGTGGGCCGCGCCAAAGTGGGTGACACCGTAAATTTGAAGGTCTTGCGCAAGAACAAGTCCATTACAGTGCCAGTGAAGCTGCGCGAGCAGAAAAATCAATAAAGTTTAACAAACCGATTTAAACAAGTCTCTTGGAATCCTGTTTAATCTTTTCAAAAGACTTGTTTAAAGTTGGTTTTTCGTTTTGTTTTGAGGCGTCTGTCACGGTTTTCGGGGCAGACGTTTTTTGTTTTTTTGATAAAAAATCCTATTTTTGTCCTGCCTTCATATCAATAACTACTCTTACACCTCCTTTCGCGAAAACCACATTATTCCACCGCGAAAGCCATCATCATGTTTAGTACCGCTCTTGAATGGATCGACGACCTCATTGGTCTGCTCTACCCTCGCCTTTGTCCTGCCTGTGAAGAAAATGCCCTACCTCGGGAAAGCCTGATCTGTTTGCAATGCCATTGCGAATTGCCTTACACCGACCAGCATCTGGAAATTGACAATGCCTTTACCGAACGTTTTTGGGGGAGGGTGCCCTTACGATCGGGTGCCGCCATGCTGCATTTTGTCAAAAGTGGACGGGTACAGACGCTGATCCACCAACTGAAATACGGCGGCAATCAAGAGGTGGGTATTCGATTGGGGATCATGTTTGGGGAAAAATTGCGTACCGCCCCCTCATTTGAATCCGTAGACTTGATCATCCCAATTCCATTACATCCCCGGCGCCAGCGGCAGCGGGGCTACAATCAAAGTGCTTGTATTGCGGCGGGTTTGTCGCAAGGAATGGGTATAACCTATGGAGAGCAATACCTCCGCAGGGTAGCCTACACCAGTACCCAAACCAAAAAGTCGCGCATGGGGCGTTTTGACAATGTGAGTACAGCTTTTCAGGTGCGGAAAGCAGAGCACCTGGAAGGGAAGCATGTTTTGCTGGTGGATGATGTACTGACGACCGGGGCGACCTTGGAGGCGGCGGCTTTGCAGCTCTTGGAGGTGCCGGGCTTGAAGTTGAGCATGGCTACGCTGGCGATAGCGGGGCAGTAACGATCGAAGTTGAATCAAATTTTAAAAATTAGCAAAATCGAATCCAATGCTGACGAAGCAATTCATCTGCGATTTAGAATATACTTTGACTGGAGCATTCATTAATGTTCATAAGGCATTAGGTCCAGGCCTTTTAGAAAGTGTTTATCACAAATGCCTGGCTCATGAACTAGATTTACGGAAAGTAACCTATGTATCCCAGCTAACTATTCCCATCACTTACGGAGGAATGACTCTTGATGCAGAGTTAAGGCCTGACTTTATTGTAGAAAATTGTATCATCATTGAGCTCAAGTCCGTTGAAGCAATATTACCCGTTCACGATGCTCAGGTGTTGACCTACATGAAGTTGTTGGAAATGCCGAAAGGACTTCTCATTAATTTCAATTGCATCAACATTGTGAAAAATGGAAAGAAATCCTTTGTTAATGAGTATTATCGGGAACTTCGGTGATTTATTTTTTCACCACCTAAGAAACCCAAGGCACTTAAGATTCACCTAAGGGAAAAAAGCGTTATCTCTTAAGTGCCCCTTAGGTGTCTTAGGTTTCTTAGGTGGTGAAAAAACAAGCGGCGCAGCCGCCCAAAAAATCCTCTACTTTAGACTACCACTTCCCCCCAAATTCCACCATATTTACACAAATTTTCAACCCGATGAAAACCAAATTTTTCTCCTACATCAGTTTGACTGTCCTGTGCTGGTTCGCCACCAACGCAGCCATTTTTGCCCAAAGCGCATCCACCCTTCTCGCCTCCGCCAAAGCAGAATTTAAAAAAGAGTACGCCGCCCAAAACATGGCACAAACCGCCCAGCAACTCAAACAAGCCCTGCTCAGCCAGCCCAATAACCCCGAAATCCACTACTACCTGGCCAATGCCCTGGATCGGGTCAACGCCACTGCAGCAACCTGGATAGCCACTAGCAACCGCAAAAGTGTAGCCGAAATCAGCCAGCACCTGGAGCAATGCATCCGTTTGTCACCCCGCTACAAGGGTGAAAAACTGGCCCTGGATCCCTATTCAAAATTGGGTTCCGTGTGGGGAAGCCTGGCCATGGGCTACCTCGCCCAAAACCTGCCCGACTCGGCCCGCTGGGCTTTTCGGCAAGGCAAAAGTAAAGGCGCTTACCTGGAGCCAAGCCTGGAACTCGGACGTAATCTGCTCAATTCCTGCACCAAAGATGCCATCCTGTTTTCCTCGGGTGACAACTTTTCTTACCCCTTGTTTTACCTGCAAACAGTGGAAAACCTGCGCTCTGACGTCCAAATTGTCGATGTCAACCTGCTCAATACCGATTGGTACTGCCTCTACCTGGCGGCACGAGCAAGCAATGAAGTGTTGCGCGAAGGCATCAACATTGACGCCATTCCCAATTTGGTGAGCTGGAAGACGGGGCCTGTTTCCGCTAAAATCACTAACGGCGAATGTGGCAACATCAAAACCTTCGAGTGGGATATCCCTGAATTGATCAACGGCGACTTTTTATTGCGCAGCGAATATGTTCTCTTACAATTCATTATCGGCAACCAATTCGCCAACGATGTCTATTTTACCGTAGGTTTTTCCAAAGACGATTTGTTGTACCTGGACAATCACCTCGAGTTTGGGGTATTGGTGCAAAAACTCCAACCCTGCGATACCAAAAACCAAAAAAGTGCCGCAGATTACCTCCGCAATTATACCATCAGCAGTTTGCCCCAACAGCAAACCGCCATCAACAATAGCCCCGACCTCGTGAACCAACTCAATTTTTACCGCATCGGCTACGCCAATGCCATTTTCCAATTGATTGAGGTAGGAAAAACCGATGACGCCAAAGCCTTGATGGCCGCCTTAGAAACCCGGCTCCCCACTACCCTGGTTCCAATGTTTAGTGCTACCTTGAACGATTATATTGAAAAATTAAAAGTCAGCCTCAACAGATAATTCGATTTAGGATGGAATTCATCAGTGTTTTTGACATGCTCAAAATTGGCGTGGGGCCTTCTAGTTCCCATACCCTTGGCCCTTGGCGGGCCGCTGAGCGCTTCGTGAAAGAATTAAAGGAGCAATCCCAGCTTGAAAAAACCCAGCAATTAGAGGTTTTGCTCTACGGCTCTTTGGCCCTAACGGGCAGGGGACACGGAACCGATATCGCCATTCTGATGGGCCTCAGTGGAAAGGACCCCGTGACGGTGCCCGTCGTGGAAGTAAAAACGCTCCCCGAACAAATTCAAGAGCGCAAGCAACTCCATTTGGATGGAACCCATCTCATCTCTTTTGATCCCGAGCAGGCCATTCACTTTCGCGGCTATCAGATGCTGCCCTATCACGCCAATGGCATGCAACTAAATGCGCTTAATGCCCAGGGCGAGAGCATCCACCAAAGCACTTATTATTCGATCGGTGGTGGTTTTGTGGTCAAAGAAGGAGAAGAAAATACACCCCTGCGCGAGGAAAATGACATCCCCTACGTCATCACCAGTGGTGCCGACCTCGCGCAGTGGTGCAAACAGCGCAAGTGTAAGATTTCGGACATCGTTTATGAGAATGAAAAAAACTTCCTGAGTAAAGCCGAAATCGACGAGCGACTCCTGAAAATCTGGTCGGTCATGCTGGACGCCATTTACCGTGGTTGCCATACCGAGGGCATGTTGCCTGGTGGCCTGGATGTTGCCCGCCGCGCCTTCAACATCAACCAAAAGCTACTCGCTGACGGCGAATATACCTCGGCTCAGGAATGGACCCAATGCATCAAGTTTAGCCGCATCGGTTTTTCAGAAGTGGTCAAATGGATTGGCTGTTTTGCCATGGCCGTCAATGAAGAAAATGCCAATTTTGGCCGCATCGTTACCGCACCGACCAACGGGGCAGCGGGGGTAATTCCGTCGGTATTGATGTACTACCTCTGTTTTGCTAAACCTTTGGCCAAGAATGAAGACATTGTGCGGTTTTTACTCGTAGCGGGACAAGTTGGTTCCCTGTTCAAGCAAGGTTCGACCATCAGTGCGGCGATGGGCGGCTGCCAGGCCGAAATTGGAGTATCCAGTGCGATGGCAGCAGCAGCATTGGCCGAATGTTTGGGGGCTACCCCCGACCAAGCTTTGATGGCCGCAGAAATTGCCATGGAACACCACCTGGGCCTTACTTGTGACCCCGTGGGTGGCCTAGTCCAAGTACCCTGCATTGAACGAAACTCAATGGGGGCGGTAAAAGCGATTATGGCCGCTAAAATTGCAATGGAAAGTGACCCCAGTAAAGCCAAGGTAACGCTGGATGCGGTGATCAAAACCATGTGGGAAACCTCGCAGGACATGAACCACAAATACAAAGAAACCAGCTTGGGTGGCTTGGCTGTCAACATTGCCATAGCACTACCTGAATGTTAGAATATCTTTGTAGTGGGGCAAAAATAAGTGTTCATTTTTCCTGAGCCAAAGGATTAGACAAGACACTTAAAATGAACCGTTTACTTATCTAATCCTTTGGCAAAATGAAACACTTATTTTTTTATCGCCCCTTTGAGGAGGTAACAATTATTTGATTTTTCTATTAACTTGATGTGTAAAAACAAATTTTATGTGGGCTGCTCTTGCATCTTTTATTTTATTCAAAGTTTGGGGCTGGAAAGTGGTGGGAGATTTCCCCCGTCAGCTTAAGAAATACATTGTTGTAGTAGGGCCTCATACGTCAAATTGGGATTTCCCTTTTGGGATCTTGCTCCGCACCATTCGCCACGTTGATGTCAAGTTTATTGGCAAGTCCTCTTTGTTTCGTCCACCTTTTGGTGGGATTTTTCGGGCATTGGGGGGGTATCCAGTCGATCGCAGCAAGAGCAACAATTTTGTAGATGCAGTAGTGGATATTTTTAATTCCAAATCGGAATTCATCGTAGCCATCACCCCTGAAGGCACCCGCAAGAAGGTAACGGAGTTCAAAACCGGGTTCTACTACATTGCGCTAGGGGCCAAAGTTCCGTTGATCTCAGCCATTATTGACTACGAAACCAAAACTGTAACCCTTACCGAACCTTACTACCCTACTGGCAATAAAGAAGTCGATTTTGAGCACTTCCTGAATCATTTCCGAGGTATAAAAGGTAGAAACCCCCAGGATGGCATCTTTTTTTAACAGTGTTTTGTCGTCCAACGACATTGTGGAAAAAAATCGATGTATCTACGCAACCAATCCTTAAACTTTGGAGTATGAGTTTAGTCTGAAAGCTTGGTTAAGCTTTTTGTTTTTCAACTAAAGTCATCTTCATGAAAAAATCTGTACTTCTCTTCTGTACCCTCTTGTCCGCAGTTTGGATTGTTTTGAGCAGCAACGCTTCAGGGGCGGGCCGGGAACAAGGCACCGATCGCACCGGATCGCCTGTCAGCGCGGGTTTTTGTGGCGAGTGTCACGGTACTGGCAACTATGATCCTACACTAGAAATTGCTATACTAGATGGCACCACACCTGTCACAGCATATGCGCCAGGCAAAAAATATACAGTACAGGTCAAAATCACGGCTGCTTCTGGTACACCAGGCGGTTATGGATACCAGGCCACAGTGTTAGAGGCCAAAGCCCAGGCCCAAGCTGGAGTATTAGGGGCGGCTCCATCTGGTCAAAGGGTTATCACTTTGGGTGGTCGTCAATATGCAGAACACACCCGCCGCGCGACCTCCAATGTTTTCGAAATGCCTTGGACCGCTCCCGCAGCTGGTACAGGTACCGTGAATGTCTACGCCGCAGGATTGGCCGTAAATGGGGATGGTTCAACGGGTAACGACAGCCCAGTCAAAAATTCCCTTAGCCTTATTGAAGCTACTTCAACTGGCCTAAGTTCGAATAAAATACTAGCCGCTCAAATCAAAGTATACCCCAATCCAGCCCTTGAGTTTGCTCGGGTAGAAATTGAAGGCAACTTGGAAAATGACCAACTTTGGGTTAATTTGCTGGATGTGCAGGGGCGTATCCTGCAAAGCAAAAGCCTACAACAGCCCAATCAACGTTCACAAATAGAGTTGGATGTCAAAACATTGCCCAAAGGACAGTATTGGGTACAAGTCAGCAATGGCAAGCGAACAAAAACCGTTTCATTGCTAAAATAAAAACAAAAAATAGTTTTAAATTTCCAAAATCAAAAGAAAGGATTAATTTTGGATGACAGTTCGTCATCCCGAGTTTTTTCATAAAGACTACAAAACATTTCTTTAGCACAAAGGAAAAAAAAGAGGGCACAAAGGACACAGAGGGAAGCGTCGTCTACGTCTAACTTTGTGTTCTTGGTGTTTCTTTGTGCTTTCTTTGTGAAAATTATGTCGCTTTAGACTTTTTTTGAAAATTTGGGATGACGACTGTTTGCTTAAAGCCATCATCCAATGTACACCCAATCTGACCAAAAATCCCTGTACGAACGCTCGAAGGCCTACCTTCAGGCGGATCACGCGGTGCATACCCAGGCCGCTGCCCAACAACACGCCGACTTGAGCACCTTGATCATCTACCACGAATGGCGGTATTACATCCAGAATGACCCCGTCCTCAGTGATTATGAATACGATCAGCTGTTCAAACAGTTGGAAAAAATTGAAACAGCGCATCCTGAACTGATAAATGCTGACTCCCCAACTCAACGGGTTTCCGCCGACCTGACCGAAGACTTTTCCCAGGTCGAGCACCTCACGCCCATGCTCTCTTTGGCCAACTCTTATAATGCCGAAGACCTCAATGACTGGGATGCTTCAATCAAACGTTTTTTGAACATCGATCCAGAGACTGAGCTGGCTTATGGCGTGGAACCCAAGTTTGACGGGGGCAGCATTGCCCTGGTGTACGAAAACGATGTGTTGGTGCGCGCCGCCACCCGTGGGAACGGCAGCATTGGTGAGGAAATCACCAACAACGCCAAGGTGCTCCGCTCAATCCCCCTAAAGGCAGCTTTTTCCCAATATGGCATTCACCGCGTTGAGTTGCGCGGTGAGGTGCTGATCCGCAAGGATATTTTTGAAAAAATGAACGCCAAACGCGCTGCGGAAGGCATCACGCTGTTTGCCAATGCCCGCAATACCGCTACAGGTGGCTTGCGCATAAAAGACCCTAAAGAGGTCGCCAAACGTGGACTCGAAGCCTTTATTTACACCCTGGGTTACGCAGTGGACAAAGACGGTAACAATGTTTTGGGCCAATTTTCGACCCACCTTGAAAGTTTGGAGACCTTGGAAAAGCTGGGGTTTAAAGTCCCCGTTCAAGAACGTAAACTCTGCAAAAACATCCAGGAGGTGATTGATTTTTGCAACTACTGGCAAGAACAACGTGAAGGCTACGCCTACGAAATTGACGGCATGGTGGCTAAAGTCAACAGCCGGGAGTTGCAAGAACGCTCAGGGTTTACCTCCCACCACCCCCGCTGGGCCATTGCTTTCAAGTTTCAGGCCAAGCAGGCTACTACCAAACTACTCAATGTAGAATACCAGGTGGGTAAAATTGGCTCCATCACGCCCGTAGCCAAACTCGATCCAGTGCAATTGGCCGGGGTAACCGTCTCTTCGGTTTCCCTGCACAATGAAGATTTCATCACCAGCCGCGACTTGCGCTTGGGAGATACAGTTCTGGTCGAACGCGCCGGGGATGTGATTCCCTACATCGTCAAGGCCATGGATGAACTGCGCGATGGCAGCGAAATCCCCATTGTTTTTCCCAAGTTTTGCCCGATCAACAATACCGAAACGCCCGTAGAGTTGCTGCGCGAAGGGGAAGAGGCGGCCTGGCGTTGCCCCAACTGTGTATGTGGTGCCCAAGACTTGCAACGCATCATTTTCCACGTTTCCAAAGATGCGATGGACATTGATGGCATGGGCAAACAAATCGTGGAACGCTTTTATGAGCTGGGCTGGGTACGCAATTTTGCCGATGTTTATAAACTGGATTATGCCCAGATGGCGCAATTGGAAGGTTTTGGGGGAAAATCGGCGACCAACTTGCAGGCGGCGATTGAAAAAGCCAAGAAAAACCCCATTCACCGTTTGTTGTACAGCTTGTGCATCCACCACTTTGGCAAAAAGGTATCCAAACTGATTGCGGCGGAGATCAGCCATGTGCGGGAACTCGCAGACTGGCAATTTGAAGATTTTACCAAAATCAAAGACGTTGGCCCGGTCGTAGCGAAAAACATCATCGATTTTTTCCAAGTCTGGACCAACATCGAAATGCTGGGCGAGATGGAATCCCTGGGGGTCAATATGGAACAAACCGACGAAGACCGCCCCAAAGTAGCCGCTGAAGGTGCTGTCTTTTCCGGCAAAACCATCCTTTTTACCGGAACCCTCAATAAAATGGGTCGCAAAGAAGCCCAGGAAAAAGCCGAAGCTGCGGGTGCCAAAAACATCAGCGCCGTGAGCAAAAACCTGGATATTCTGGTGGTGGGTGACGAGGCGGGGTCCAAATTGAAAAAAGCTCGGGAGCTTGGTACGGTGACGATTTTGACGGAGGATGAGTTTTTGGCGATGCTTGAGTAGTTGAAAAATTTAGGGTTGAAATGTTGAAAAGTTTGCTTGCTCATATTTTTCCTTCTAATTCAAGTTTTTACGTTCATAACAGTCTAGCCTTTTCAACATTTCAACCCTAAACTTTTCAACTTTTTTTGCGCGGCTCTTGCGCAACCCATTTCCTTCTCCTATCTTTGCCTCTCCAAAGCGCAACCGCGCGTTTTGACGACTACAGGGTCGGGTGGCCGAGCGGCTAGGCAGAGGTCTGCAAAACCTCGTACAGCGGTTCAAATCCGCTTCCGACCTCACAATTTCGACCAAAAGGGCAATCCATTCGATTGCCCTTCTTTTTTTCCCTGAACTCCTATCCTCTTTATGGTGTTGAATGAAGACTTTGTATTTCGGAAAGAATCATTGTGTGGAAAAACACCTATCATTATCTTAGCCCATCAATCGCTTTACCATCAACAGAATTCACCATTATGTTAATTTGGATTGGCTTTTTAGTATTAGTCGCTGCCTTACTCGCCCTGGATTTGGGCGTTTTTAATAAAGACGCCCATACCATCAGTGCCAAAGAAGCATTTCGCTGGACCGGAGTTTGGGTTTCCTTTTCCCTTTTGTTCAGCATCTTCATCTACTTTGCTTACGAAAACCATTGGGTGCACGAAAATGGCGCCCCTTATTCGGGTCAGAAAGCCGTCATCACCTACTTGACTGGCTATTTGGTAGAACAATCGCTGAGCATTGACAACATCTTTGTCATTGCGGTCATCTTTGCCTATTTCCGGATTCCACAGAAATACCAGCACCGGGTGCTTTTTTGGGGCATCATTGGAGCGGTACTGTTCCGGGGCATCATGATTGTGATCGGTGCTGCGCTTTTGCATCGCTTCAGTTGGGTCACTTATATTTTTGGTGGTATTCTTTTGTACACGGCCTATCGGATGTTGCGGCAGGGTTCTCACGATGAAGAGGTGGAGGTGGACAAAAACCCTCTGGTGGCTTTAGCCAAACGTTTTTTTCCAGTGACTGATCGTTTTCATGACCAAAAGTTTTTTGTAAAAGTGGGGGGCGTTACGGCCGCAACCCCTTTATTTATTGCCCTTTTAGTGGTTGAAACCACCGATGTTCTTTTTGCATTCGACAGTATTCCTGCCATCTTCGCCATCACGACTGATCCTTTTCTGGTGTTTACCTCCAATATTTTTGCTATCTTAGGGCTGCGTTCTTTGTATTTCGTTTTGGCTTCCATGCTCGACAAGTTTCAATACCTGCGTTATAGCTTAGTGGTAATCCTTGCTTTTGTGGGCATTAAAATGTTTTTGGTGCACTACATCGATTTACCAGAATGGCTATCGCTCGCGGTCATTGCACTTTCGTTGGCAGGAGGGATTCTTCCTTCTTTGCCCGAAGTGTTGCGGCAGCGCCGCGAGGAGGCAAAAAACTCAATCCGGGAAGTCCAAACTGAAAAAGCAGAATAGCCTTCAAGGTTCCAGGGTTTCATCCGGCACTTCGACTACGCTCAGTGACCAGGATGTAACCCTGGAACTTTGAAACCCTGGAACCTTTCAAAGACCCTTTTCAATGGACTCCATTTTATGCCTTACGGATTATCACCTCAATAGTGCTCAGCCTTTTTTGTATGGCTTGCACCTCACCCGGCATTTGCACAACGACTTATACATCGCCCACATCAAGGATGGTGCCGACTTTAAAGTGCAGGAAGACGAGGGTGATCTGGCTGAAATCGAAGACAAGGAGCAAGTAGAAGAATTGCAAAAATTGCGGCAATTCATCCAGTCCAATATCGCTCCAACTGATCAAAAACTGCCAATTCGGGGTGTAATTGCAGGAGGTTCGTTGTGGGAAAGTATTGAAACCCTCACTGAACAATACGATGCCGACCTCATCATCATGGGCATGCGCAATCGCAAGGGATTAGCCTGGCGAATTTTTGGCGGGCTGACCGCCCGAATGATCAATTATTCGGAAGCCCCAGTGCTGATGACCCCACCAGGCAATCAATTTACACCGATATCCAATGTAGTTTACGCGACTGATTTTGATGTAGCCAACCTTGCTTCCATTGAAAAAATGGTTGCCTGGTGCCAGGCACTGGACGCTCACTTGTACCTCGTCCACGTCAACGACGACCCTGCCGAAAAAGCCTGGGCCAAACAACAAATGGAAAAAATCATGCGTGCCGTGGAGGAAGACAACGAAGACCGCCAGGTTAGTTTTATCGTCCTGGAAGGCGACGACATTATGGATAACCTCGAACGCTACATGCAGGAAGTAAATGCGGACCTCATCGCACTCACTGCTAACCACAAAGGGTTTTGGGATCGCATTTTTCGCAGTGGCCTGGCGCACGAAATCATCCAAGAAGTCAATATTCCTGTACTCATCTTTAAATCCTGATCCACCTTGATCCTCCTGATTGACGACGATCATGCGATTCAAACTTCCCTGTCCCTCCTGTTTCAACAAGAGGGCTTCAAAGTACATGCCGCCAGTTCTCCCCGTGAAGCGCTAGCTTTTTTGGAAAAAAATAGCCCCCGTCTGGCCATTTTGGACATGAATTTTTCCATTGAAACGGTAGGAACCGAAGGTTTGGATACCCTGCGGAGGATCAAGGCCATCCAGCCGCAATTGCCTGTCATTTTGCTCACGGGTTGGGGAAGCATTGAGTTGGCGGTAGAAGGTATGAAAATTGGGGCGGCGGACTTTATGACCAAACCCTGGCAGAACGAAGCTTTGTTGCAGGCTGTGCGCACCATCCTCAATTTAGCTCAATCCAAACCCCAATCACCCAACCGTAAACGCCTGGATGAACAATTCCATTTTGAAAACATTGTCGGCGAAGATCCCCATTTGTTGGAACTATTGGAATCAATCGGGCGGGTAGCCCCTACCGACGCCCCTGTACTGATTACTGGCGAAAGTGGCGCCGGGAAGGAACTCATTGCCGAGGCCGTACACCTCAATAGCAAACGCAGCAAGGCCCCTTTTGTCAAAGTCAATTTGGGTGGAATTTCGTCCAGCTTGTTTGAAAGCGAATTGTTTGGCCATGTGCGCGGCGCATTTACGGATGCCAAAACGGATCGAATTGGTCGATTCGAAATGGCGCACAAAGGCAGCATTTTTTTGGATGAAATTGGTGATCTGGATTTGGCCAGTCAGGTCAAGCTCCTGCGGGTATTGCAAGACCGTACTTTTGAACCGCTCGGCAGCAGCCGCAGCAAAACGGTGGATGTGCGGATCGTTTGCGCCACCAACCGCAACCTTGAAGAAATGGTGGCTCAAGGCACTTTCCGCGAAGACCTTTTTTACCGCATCAACCTCATCACCGTTAAATTGCCTGCCCTGCGCGAGCGCCCAGGGGACATTCCCGCGCTGGTCAATTTTTTTGTCAACAACCTTAAAACCCTCTACAATCGGCCCAACTTATACGTCAACAAGGAGGCCCAACAATGGCTAAAAAACCTGACTCTGCCGGGTAACATCCGCCAATTGAAAAACCTGGTTGAACGCAGTGTACTCCTGAGCACGAGTGATGAGTTGGGAGTAACTGATTTCCAAAAAAACTTACCACCTGCTGGCAGCGGGCAAAAAGGCAGCGCCAAATTCCCGGAAGTAGGCAGCATGACCCTGGAGGAAATGGAACTGGAAATGATCAAACGTGCCCTGGCTTTTCACCAGAATAAATTGTCGAAAGTGGCACGATCATTGGGTATAACCCGTTTTGCCTTGTATCGGCGCTTGGAGAAATATGGGATTGTAGTAGAAGGAGCCGAAGAAGATTAATACCATGAAATCAACTCCAAGCGTCTTTATCCCGCCAGTATCCCCTCGCAGATCTCTTTCACCAACTCTGGCCCCGCGTACACCAGCCCCGAATACACCTGTACCAACGCCGCTCCTGCCTCAAACTTATCCTGCGCATCCCGCGCCGAAGCGATCCCTCCTACCCCAATAATGAACAATTTTTCTTCCGATTTTTGATGCAAATACCGAATCACCTCCGTCGAGCGCTCCCGCAGTGGTTGGCCACTCAAGCCTCCCGCGCCAATTTCCTCCAGCTCGGTGGGACCAGCCAATAGCCCTTCCCTGCTAATGGTTGTATTGGTCGCAATTACCCCGGCGATGCCCGTTTCCTGCACAATTTCCAGGATGTCGTCCAGTTGTTGTTCAGTTAAATCGGGCGCAATTTTGAGTAAAATTGGCGTGGGGATGCGGTGCTCATGGTTCTTTTTTTGCAAAACTGACAGCAGTTGCATCAAAGGCTCTTTGTCCTGCAAAGCCCGTAAATCCGGCGTATTGGGTGAACTCACATTGACTACAAAATAGTCCACAAAAGGAAAGAGTCGCTCAAAACAATAGAGGTAATCGTTGAGCGCTTGCTCATTGGGCGTTGATTTGTTTTTGCCAATGTTTCCACCGATGATCAGGCCTGCCGGACGAGGTTTTTTGAGTTGTTCCACCAGCGCATCTACCCCAGCATTGTTGAAACCCATACGATTGATCAGTCCCTCATCCGCGGGGAGCCGAAACAAACGGGGAAGGGGATTGCCATCCTGCGGTTTGGGTGTCACCGTTCCCAATTCCACAAAACCGAAACCTAGCGCGGCCATCGCATGGTAATGCCTACCATCTTTGTCAAACCCCGCGGCCAAACCTACTGGGTTTTTAAATTTTAAGCCCAAAAAATGCCGTTCAAGCCGGGCATCGTTGAGTTGGTAGGCTTTGCGCAAAGAGCCACCCAGGCCAGGTATCGCCAAGCCCAGTTTGAGCAAAGCAACTGTGAGGTGGTGCGCACGTTCAGGCGCAATGCGAAAAAGCAAGGATTTCAGCAGGTTTTGGTACAAATTCATATCATATACGAATAATGGGTTGGGGGGCTAAAGCCCCCGAAGGTTATGCTTCGGTATCCCAAGGCAAAAAACACAGAGATAGCAAACATAGCGATTAGTTGATATTTTTGTAGTTCTCAAGCTATAAAACATTAACTATGAAAGAGCTA